>NZ_SJPX01000003.1:80551-409387 GCF_007860175.1 Rubripirellula reticaptiva
GGCTGCTGGTCCGTTCATCGCTTGGCACCTCCGTGCGGGAAACACGCCACTCAACAACGAGCGGCTTGACTTCAGCGATGACAACGCAATCCTTGGACCGAAACGAAATCAACGTGCGATTGCCCTGGGGGGGGGGGCAAGCGAATTATCTGTGTTTCCGGAAACTTTTTTCGTGATGACGACGAAGTCGCTGGTTGATTATTAACAGAGGTGAGCTAAAAGTTTTCAAATACGAATGGTTCCTTTTTCGGTCCTGTCCCCCTTTGTTAACGCGGGCTTCGTCTACTGGATACGGAATTATGAATCGGCAAAATCAACTTTTTTGCAACCTCCGGATGAGTTGCCGAGTGAGCCTTGGTTTCACCAAGACTGCAATCCAGATCAAGCACTTGCACCGGAGCCGGTAAAACCGCATCCAGCAAGGCGTGTCTTTTAGCATCGGATGCAATGAAAAACCGTTTCCGCCGGATCACCTGCGAGCTAAGCATTGCCATCAAGTCGCTTTGTATCGCCAGAGATAGTTTCTTACCAAGTTTCGACAGTGATAGGCAAAACTGAATTGGCGAGTCAAACGGCTTGCATCACTGTATCAGCGAGCAGTACGGAGTCGCCAGTGACGAGTAAAAACGGAAAACAAGAGGGTGGCAAGGGTTTGACATTTCTGGTCCGCCGGTGCCCGTGGCCAAGGTTCATTAGCGGTGTTGGTACTAGCCGGCGCTGTGGTCGTCTCGCTCGCCTACTCGGTTTTGGTTCGGCGAACGGGATGGTGGTACGTCGCCGGAATCCAAGCGGCGTGTCTTGCTGGACTGATCGGAACTGCAGCGTATCGCAGCGGTTCCTATCGCGGTGCAAACTTGCCGATCCAGTCCGATTTGGCGTGTTTTGCTGTTGGAGTCACGATTACCTCTCTAAAGACGGGGATTCACCATCGACTGGGACGGCCAGGAAGCAGGGCCACCGCTGTTCCTTGGTGGCTTCTGAAAATAGAATGGAGCGCAGGCGATTTCAGTGATCGCCGCAATGAATCGCTGCAACAAGTTGCTGGCTGTGATTCGGTGAACGGCGATTCAATTGACTGCGGCGCCCCAACGAACCTAGGACGGAACCATCTTCAAGTTCATTCACACCGCGGACATCCACCTGGACAGTCCGCTTCGGGGCCTCGCAAGCGACGGGCCCGTCGACCAAATTCGCGGCGCCGTGCGCGAGGCACTGGCAAGTTTGGCAGGCCTGGCCGAGCGTGAACAAGTCAACTTTGTTCTGATCGCCGGCGACATCTACGACGGAACGTGGGATACCGCCGACACGGGAATGTACTTTTTGAAGTGGCTGGATCGGCTACAAAAATCCGGCATCGAAGTCTATGCGATCAGCGGCAACCACGACGCGCAAAGCAAGATGACCAACGTCTTCAAATTGCCAGCCAACCCCAGCGGCCGACCGGTCATGTTGTCGTCAAGCCAACCTGAAACCGTCGTGCTAGACGATATCGACGTCGCGATCCACGGCCGCGGATTTTCCCAACAAGCAGAAGCCGAAAACTTAGTCCGCCAGTACCCGGCTGCGATCGCAGGCAAGTTCAACATCGGGATGCTGCACACATCGCTCGACGGCGTCGGCGGAGCCCACCACCGCTATGCACCTTGCAGCAACAGCGACCTGATCAGCCTAGGATACGACTACTGGGCACTTGGTCACATCCACACTCGAAAGCACCACCACAAACCTGGCGAAGCGCCGATCGTGTTCCCGGGAAACATCCAAGGACGACACGTTCGCGAATCTGGTCCCAAGGGCTGCGAAGTCGTCTCGGTCGACCATTCAGGCAACGTGTCCATGCAGTTCGTACGCCTTGACGTTTTTCGGTGGGAGATTTGCGACGTCAACGTCGATGGTGTGGAATCGCCCGACGAGTTGCTGTCGCGTTTTGCGATCCAGATGCAAAACGTCGTGGCTGGTGGCGATGGTCTGCCGATGGCCGTCCGCGTGATCGTGTCGGGAATTTCAACAGCACACGATGCTTGGCTTTCCGAACCCGAGAAATGGTCGGGGCAAATTCGCGCCGATGCGATCAGTGTCGGTGGCGCTGATGTGTGGATCGAAAAGGTCAAATTTAACACCCGGCCGCTGAAACAGTTGACTGCCGAAGATGTGGCCAGCGGACCGATCGAAGAAGTCCTTCGCCTGTTCGACGAACTTGCCATTGATGACGAGATGGCGACCGAATTGGACGCGGCACTGGATGACATGCGTGGAAAGCTGCCGGCGGAATTGAACCGCGGTACCGACGCCATCGCACCGAAAAACGATGTGGCGGCTTTACGGTCGTTGCTGTCTGAGATTCAACCGATGTTGGTGCATCGGTTGACGACCGAGGCGGTGGGATCGTGAGAATTCATCGTCTCGACCTGATTCGAATCGGACCGTTCACCGGCCGCAGCCTTTCGTTTACCGAAGGCGATTTTGGATTTCACGTCATCTATGGCCCTAATGAGGGCGGCAAGAGTTCGTCGCTAAGAGCGATGAAGCAGTGGCTGTTTGGAATCAAGGGTGAAAAATCCTGTCGCGACCATTTCGTGCACACGCATAATGAACTGCGTGTCGGTGGCGTCATCGAAGGCGACGACGGCAAGCGACTGGCATGCATCCGGCGCAAAGGCGGACAAAAGTCGCTTCGCGGTGAAGACGACAAATCCATCGTTTCACTCGATGACTTCAACGACTGTTTGCACCGACTGTCCGAAGAACAATTCGAAACTCAGTTCGGCATTGATCTAGAACAACTCGTGGCCGGTGGTCGCGAAATCGTTGCCAATGGCGGCGACGTTGGCGGGTCGTTGTTTGCCGCTGGTTCCGGGACCGCTCGGGTCGGCGCGGTCGGCAAATGGCTCGACAGCGAGTGCGATCGTTTGTTCAAACTCACCGGTTCGCGCCCGGCGATCAACGCGGCAATCGCTCAGTATTCGGCCGCATGCAAAGTGGTTAGCGAAAAGAGCGTACCTAGCAAACAGTGGCAATCTCAAAAAGACGCCCTCGAACAAAGCCTTAGCAAACGCCGCGACCTCGACAAACAGATCCTGGATTTGGAAACGTCGCTGCAAGGACTCGACCGCATTCGCCAAGCCTTGCCCACGATCAGCAGCCTGAAAGACGAACGTGCGTCACTAGCCGAAGTTGCCGATGCCCCGCGTTTGCGATCTGATTTTTCGGAAATCCGCGCGGCGGCAGTATTTGCGTTGTCGGCGGCCACCACGTCGCTAAAGTCGACGGAAACGGACTTGGCATCGATCACTGCCAGAATTGATGCACTGGATGTGCCTCAGTCGGTACTGGATCATGCATCGGCGATCAAGAATTTGTACAAGAATCTGGAACGCTACCTCGACTGGGTTCGCAATTGCCCCGAACTGAAATCAAAACGCAAGACGCTGGAAACAAGAGCCGAACGAACTCTCCTTGAACTGGGTAAAGATCCATCGGCGGACCATGCCGAACAAGTTCGAATCGGAACCACCAACCGTCTGCGCATCAATGAATTGGCGGAACAACGTTCGGCGCTGATGCAATCGGCTGAAGCGGCGGCGGCTGAGTTAGCTGACAAGCAGCGTGTTCTAAAGGACGCAGAAACCGCAATGTCGGCGTTGCCGAAACCGGTCGATACAAGTTCGCTGCGGACAGCGATTGATAACGCCAGAAAACTTGGTGACTGCGAACAACAACTGGCTGCGCAAGAAGCAAAGCTGGCTGAATCGCGGTCGCGCGGGCAACGAGAAATCGCCAAGCTACCGCTGTGGACCGGCACAATCGAAGAACTGGAAAGTCTTCCCATTCCATCGTCGGAATCAATCGCTCGCTACGAAACCGAACTTGCCGCTGCGGACCAGAACGTCCGTTCTTTACAGGCCGAGATCGCCGACTTGGAAGACAAGATCGCTGATGCCGACACAAGGCTCAGCGCGCTGCAACTGACTCAGGACGTTCCCACCGAAGATGACTTGGACGGCGTCCGCTTGCGCCGTGACGAACTCTGGAATCCCATTGCGGCAACCTTCAGCGACCGATCGTCAGTCCAATCGCCTCCCAGTTCCGAGTCGATCGACGAATACGAAGCGCTCGTTCGCCAGGCCGACGAAATGAGCGACCGGCTAAGACGCGAAGCCGAACGGGTCGCCGAGAAGACGCGGTGGATCGCCGATCGGAACGGATGGGGCACGTCACTAGAAAATCGCCGCACACGTTTGGAAGCTGCCAAGTCGGATCGAGCCAACACCCATGCCGATTGGCGAGAATTGTGGTTGCTGGCGAACATCGATCCGCTGGCTCCGGTTGAAATGAAAGTGTGGATGGAAAACCATCGAAAAATTTCAGAACTCGCCAGCCTGATCCGCGAACAGGATCAAGCGTGTGAATCAAATCGCAGCAACATTGACTCTCATCGCCAATCACTGCTGGCCCGATTAGGTGAAGTCGATACGGAGACCGATTTCGAACCAACAGCTTCGCTAGCGTCATTGATTGACATTGCCGATCAACGATCCAAGTCATTCGAGACCATCGAAAACAACCGGTTGCAACTGCAGACACAACTGACGCAGTACCGTGAAGAATGTGGTAACGCGAAAACAAAGCTGACCGATGCCAACGAGAAGAAAGAACGCTGGCAAACTGAGTGGATGGACGCCGTCAAAGTGCTGGACGGCAACGCCAACCTGTCGGCATCCGGCGCAATGGCAATGCTGCAGACGATCGACCAATTGGTACACGACATCGACGAGGCAGAGAAGCTAGCTCGCGACTGGAACGATCATCACACCCAAATCGAAGCCTACGACGATTCCGTTTTGAAACTGACCGAGACCATTGGCCTTGATGTTGGCGAGGCATCGGTTTCGCAAACGGTTGCCGATTTGCAAGACCAACTCGGACGGGCAACCGAACAGAAAGCGACTCGCGATAGCTTGATTGCAGAACGTGATCGCATCGAAAAGAAAATGACGACAGCGAAGCAGTCCATCATCAACGAGACCGCACGTTTGGACGAACTGCGTCGCGAAGCCGGGTGCGAAACGACCGACGATCTGCCGAACGTCGAGCGTCAGTCGGTGCAACGGATTTCAATCGAGCAAGAAATCGATACGCAGGAGAAACTGCTGCGGCAATGGACACAGGGCGCTGAACTGGACACCTTCATTGCGGCAGCAAGTGCCGAGGATCCCGACCGCCTGGGACCTCAAATTGATCAACTTGCCGAACAGATCGAACAAGCGAAGAAGCTGCGAGAAGAATTGTCGGAATCGATCGGTGCGCAGCAAAAAGATCTTGACCGGATCGATGGCAGTTCGGATGCTGCGAAAGCGAACGAAGATGCCGAGGTCGCTTTGTCGCAAGTCCGCGAACATGCCGAAACGTATTCGCGGATGAAGTTAGCATCAGTCGTATTGAAACGTGCCGTGCATCGGTATCGCGAGCAGAACCAAGGACCGGTCCTGCAACGGGCCAGCGTGTTGTTTGCCGAATTGACACTGGGCGCGTTCGAAGGTTTGCGGTCGGATTTTGGCGATGACGGTGAACCGATATTGGTCGGTGTGCGGGCTTCATCGAGCCAATCGGAATCGTTGGTGACGGTTGACGGGATGAGCGAGGGAACTTGCGATCAACTGTTCTTAGCACTGCGAATCGCATCGCTCGAGTTGCATTTCCAATCCAACCCGCCAGTTCCGTTTGTGATCGACGACATATTGGTCAAGTTTGATGACAAACGGTCAGCCGCTGCAATGCGTATCCTTGCCGAACTGTCCAAGCAAACTCAGGTGATCATGTTCACTCACCATGACCACTTGATCGAGGTCGCTCGCGCGGCAGTGCCTGCGGAGATGTTGTTTGTCCAGTCGCTTGAAGACGGCGGTACCCACGACGAGGCAGACCAAGGAACGCCAGCGGTTGTGATCCCCAAAACGCCGAAGCCGAAACGTAAGCGAGCGACCAAAGAAACCCCGCCGATTGGTGAACTTTTTTGACGAACTGAGAGCCCCCATTCGTCCATTTCATTGAATGCAGCGTGCTCCGCAGTCATGATTGAGCGGGCGGCAAGCGGTCGCAAACTTTGATTTTCGATTCTCAGATGGGCGTTGGCATGGCGGATGAACTGATTTTGGCGGTGTGCGACTGTGGCAAGACTTTGAAAGTCAAACCATCGTACGCCGGCAAAAAAGTTCGTTGCCCATCGTGTAACGCCGGAGTCTTGATCGACTCGCTGCCATCGGCAGCAGAAAAATCGCCGGACACCAACCGATCAGGCGCAATGAAACCGGCCAGCGAGAAGCGTGATACCAATCAACCGGTTACGGGCAAACCGGCCAAAGACGCTTTTAGTTTCCTGCAAGGTGGCCAGCCGAGCCCTGCGCCTGCGAAACCGGTGATCGACATCAAGCTTGACGTACCAGCAAAAGCGGCCGCGAAGAAGGAGAAGACACCCAAGGCACCGATAGTCGTCGATGCACTTGGTGAATCCGATGCGGCTAAACTAAAGTCCGCAAGTAAGCAGCTTGACACTGCGCCGGCTATCGCCGAGAAAGTCGACGGGACGATCAAGTCGCCGATTCTGCCACCGGCAATGGCGTCAGCAACTTCGACAACCGGCGAGATTCCCGACTTCGGGTCGACCACGCCGCCGCCCGGCAAAACCGGATCTGATCCGGGTACAGGTACCGGATCGTCTGGCGACAGGCAGCCCCGCCAATATCCGACACTCGACCTGATCCGCATGCTGTACCGCGTTTTCGCTTACATCGTGATGGCTGGGTCGTTACTGATGGCCCTCGTTTCAATCGGGCTCGCAGTCTACCAGGGCGGTTCCAACGTGGTGATTGGAATCATTTCAGCTGTCCCGATATTGGTCGGCGGGGCGATTGGCGGCGCCACCATGCTGGCTGTCTCGGAAGGGATCAAATTGCTGCTCGATATCCAGGACAACACACATCGTTCAGCAGACCAAAAGTAAGCAAAGCACTCAAAAACCCTGAAAAACACAGCCTCGAATGGGGCTTGGCGAAGCTTGCAAATTTTGGCATACTCTCGCCCTCACGGCGACGTAGCTCAGTTGGTTAGAGCACGGTCTTCATAAGGCTGGGGTCGGTGGTTCAAGTCCACTCGTCGCTACTGAAACGAAAGCCGCGATCCGGTCCCACGACCGATCGCGGCTTTTTTCGTGCGACGTTGCCCCTGGCCGGTAGAAAGGAGTTGCCGGAAATTTCGCTTGATACCGAGAGCCTGGAACCATCCTCGACAAGCGTCAACTCACCAGCCGGTGGCCATGCTAACATGCCCACGCTTTGTCTAACGTTTCACAAACGGCCAGCTCCCGCAGTATGCTGAAGATCATGATGCCAAGGTACCGAAGATTTTTACCCTCAGATGCATCCATTAGATACTGAAACGGGCAAACGTAAATTTCTCATCGCCGGCCAGCAAGAAATTAGCACCTAACCACGTTTTCGAACCTCTGCTTTTGACTGAGCAGTGCTCAGCAGTGGGCGGGCGAGGCTGGGGAAGACACTGAGCGTGGTGGCGGCGACACGGCAAGCTACGGGCGATCGCAGCATGGCGGTCATGACTCGGCAAATCGTTTTCCTTCGCTTGACGGACACGTCAATGTAGTTGCACCACTCTTCACCGATGTGCTTTAGATCGTAATGATTGCGAGCAACAAGGTCTGCTGCGGCGATGCCGCCTTGCATCGCCCAAGTCATGCCTTCGCCCGTGAAGGGTTCTACGTAGCCGGCAGCGTCACCAATCGCGATCACGCGGCCGAGCCCAGCAACGCGAGTCCGTCTTAATGGCGGTGTTGCCATAAGCGGCGTCAGGTCACCCAATCGCAATGATGCAAAGACGCTGTTTGCCAAGATTTGTCCAACGCGATGCAGAGGATCGCCTGATGACGCACCCGTTGATCCAGAGACTAATGCAGCGGCTACGTCGACTTGCCCGCCTTCAAGTTGTACCAACCCAACGTAACCGTCGGCGTCGCAAGCCATGTAAATTGTCCCTGGTTCGACGTCCGATGATGAAGCCATGAAGGATACGCCAAATGGGCCGTGAGGCTGTTCGATCCAAGGCAGCATGCCCTTCAGGTTGCCTGCGCGAAGACCTGATGCGACAACAACACAATCATAAGTTTCAATCGTACGCTCGCCGTTTTGTTCTAAACGAACGTGGACGGTGGCGTCATCTGCACTTTCAACAACAGCCGAGCACTGCATCCTGACTCGAGCACCGGTTTTCTGCGCGGCCTCGACCATCATCGGGTCGAGGATCTCACGAGACACCGCAATTCCCGCGGGAATTTTCAAATCGAGGTGCCGACCACCGAGTGAGGCCCGCCAACGATTCGTCGTAACCGATCGCGACATCACGCTGTCGAGCAAATCAAGTTCCTGCAGTTGCTCGATACCAGTTGGCCCTAGGCAACATCCACAGACCTTTGCTCGCGGAAAAGCTTCCTTCTCGACAAGGTCAACGTCGATGCCGCGCTGACGAAGTCGAATCGCGAACGAGCAACCCGCGACACCAGCACCAATCACAAGAATTTTGGAAGCCGCCGGCGTTTTAGAATCTGATGGCCGAAGCTGATCGCGGCCCATCATGCGACGTGATAAGCGATGAAGCGGCACGGCAAAGCGCGGTGCATTTGGATCGGCGTTCCCATCGCGTATTGACCTAGATCAGCGAACTCGTTTCGAGTGAACGATCCGCGAACACTTTGAGGACCATCATGATGCACCACCTTTGAACGCGACAACACTCTTGACGCAAACGCCACCAACCCAACATTCAGCCGAGACCGCTCCAAATCGCACACTAGGATCGCATTGTCAGTCGCCGCGCGCATTTGACGCAGCAAATTGATGGCGTCAGCGACTTCCAAGTGATGCATGAACAACGAGTTGGTGACCAAGTCGAACCCGGTTGGCAGCGGCTCGGTCAGACAGTTCATTTGGATCGAAGTCACGTTCACGCCGCGTGCGCGAGCAAGCCTTTGTTGTTGCTCGATCGCCACCGGACTGATGTCAAGCATTGTGATTTGCAGATCGACTCCATCGCGTTTGGCCTGGCGAGCCCACGCGATCGGAACGTCACCACCGCCGCTGGCAACGTCAAGAACTTTAAGCGGCCGCGGAGTCGTAGCCGACAACAAGCGGTTCTTGGTCAACCGGCGGACATATCGATACATCAAGCTTGCCACACCGGTGTATCGGTTCAGCCTCGCAAGTCCTGCCAGCGCCTGAGCATGTTCCAACGGATCAATCGCAGGATCGTCCATCCACTCGGGACGCAGATCGCGAAGCAAAGTAAATTTCCGCCTAATCGGGAAAATAAGTTCTTCCGCGTCGGTGTTTATCTGCTGCCGACTGGTGAAATCACAATCGACTGCGTCTGTATGATTGAGAATGATTAACCTTCCTCTTCCAACGGGCGATGCTTCCACAAACTTATGCGATTATGCTGCGTCCCTACACTGGCGCCGACATATCGCATCTCGGATTCTGGTTTATCAACGACGAAACATCGGAATGGTAGTCCGACGGCTAGTGGTTAGCTGCAACTCGATTGTTAGTCTTTCGAACGCAGAAAAGTAATTAGATCGCCGAACTCGTCTGGCGACAAACTCTCAGCAAAATTGCTTGGCATCAGCGACCGACCGGCTTCGCGGCGCTGCTCAATATTTGCTACGTCGACATTCACTTTCGTCCCATCGGTCAGGAGCACGTTAATCTGCCGGTCATTTTCCGAAGCGACCAACCCAACGATGACACGACCGTTGTCCAAAAGGAAACTGGTGGTACGGAATGCTTGATCCACGTTCTGATCGGGTGTCACGATATCTTCCAACAAACGCTCAATGCTGCGAGTCGTCGCGCCATCAAGTTGTGGTCCAACGACGGCGCCTTCGCCTCGCAATTGATGGCACACCGCACAGTGTTTCGTGTACAGCCGTTTGCCATTGGTGCGATCGCCCGAATCTGACACGACCGTGGCTTTCAAATCTTCAAGTGCCTTCAGCGCCGAATCGTCGGCACCGATGCCCTTCGTCATTTCGTCGAGACGATGCCGTTGCTGTGCTGTCAGCCTGGGGTGGACGGCCTGCGCCACGGTGGCGTCGACCAACACCTCGCGGCTGATCCAACCCCATTGGGCCATGTCGAGCAACGTTTCCACCTCGGCACCGCTGGTCGCCCACGCCATAGCAAGATCCCGTTGACCGCCCGAGGACAGTTCCTTGCACAATTGCCGCGTTGCCTCGTGAAAAGCCTCGCGATCACGCACTAACATCGACTTGATCGTCCGTTCAACTAAGTCATTCGGGGCTTTGGAGTCTTGCAGAATCTGCAACACGATTGCCGCATCCAGATCGTCACGCAGGCGGGCGATCGTACTAGCCACCTCGACTCGCCACCGTCGCGACAGACGATTCGAATCAAGCATGGCGCAAAGCGAGTCCATGCTTTCGTTAAGTCCGAGACGATTGATCCAAGCCAGCGAAGTCGCCAGCGGCGAAGAATCGTCGGCGTAGCTGAGCCAAACGGGTTCGAATCGTCCGACGGCCAACCATGCATAGGAGGCCCCCGAATCACCATCGATGCACTCGATGTGGACACCGCGTCCCGCCACCGAGGCGGTGTCCCAGCGAAACGGCCGCGCCATATCGTTTCGTGGTGGCGTCGCCTCGTGCAAAACTTCGCCCGTCTCGTCCAAGATCAAACGAACCGTGTTCTTCCCATGGTCCTGTTCGGACGGCAACCCGTTGTGCCCAGCCATCCAAAATTCAATGCTCTCGGGCGCTGCGAATGTGTCGCTGATCAGCGCGCCGATGTAAGTTTCGCCGCGGCCAAAACTACTGACTAGCATCGCATCTTCACCACTTTCGAGTTTGCGTTTTTCGCTTTGCCATGACACACCATCATCGGTGAACCAGCTCAGCCGCTTGCCAGTTTTGTCGACATTTGCCAGTTCGGCTTGCACCAATTGACTGGCCCACTGGCGAAGAGACGCCGCCACGTCACGGGGCCTGGCGTTTTGCGCATCACAAAGCACCTCGAGCACATCGAATTGTTTCTCGCGATCACTACCGGTGATCTCCCGTGCGACTCGCACGCAATCATCCAATTGCTCGGGGCCAGCATTCCTGGCGGCGTGGGACAAGTATTCATCGCGGTCAGCCGTCGCAGGATTATCCGACAAAAATCTCAGCAAGCTCGCAGTCACCTCCCACCGTTGCACACCCAACAGAATCGATGCCAAGTTGACGCCGGGGGTTTGGGACCAAACATCATCGCTCGCTGGTGCGTTGTTCATCAGATTGGCAACGGCGATGCGGATCGTTTGCCGCAGCACTGGATCGCGATCTGGAACTGACGACAACCGCTTCAGCAGCAAAGCCACGTCAGTTGTCCGGCCATGGCATCCCAGCAATTCTGCCGATGTGCGAACGACGTGAGCATTGCCAGCGGCGAGTCCCGTTCGCACCTCGTCCAGATGCCGACCGTCGCTTGATTCGTGTTCCAGCAAACGGCCAGCCTGTCGCAGCGATATCACCTGATCCAGAGCGGGCGTCAACGGAGGACCGGCCTGCTGATCACCCGTGTATCGAATTTGCCAAATCCGGCCGCTCGTACGATCACGTTCGGGATGTTCCAGCGGCACTTCGTAATGGCCGATGATCTTGTTGTAAAAGTCGGCAACGTAGATATTGCCGTCCGGTCCAAACTGCACATCGACGGGGCGAAACCAAGGGTCATCGCTGGTCAAAAAGTCCGCGCGTTCTTCGCCGATCGCCGTCGCGCCCCGAAAGATTCGCTGGTTGCGATTCAGTCGCGATGTCATCACGTTGCCGCTAATAAACTGCTCACGCAGCGGAACAATCGAGCTATCGGGCGGAACGAACAGCAGTCCAGAAATGGCAGTGCTGCCGTGCAGATGGTCCAGCATCGGCGGCAGGAAACCGAGGCCGTCATGCGGCCTGCCGAAACTGGGATAGCACGCGCCGCGAATCAACTGCGAAATCGGTTTGCTGTGACAGTCGGCCGAATAGAAGTAGCCCCACTCGTCGGTCGTCATTCCAAACGGGTTGACCTGGCCGTGTGTGTAATGCTCGACGCGGCTGCCGTCGGGGCGAAAGCGAAACGCATTGCCCGAGTGCATCGTCACGACGTGTCCATCGGTGCCCGCGACTTGGCTTTGGTTGTTGAATCCGTGGCAGGCATGAATCCATCCGTCGCCCGCGTCACGCAACGAATTCACCATCCCGTGCGTGTCGCGCGACGTATCGAATGGACCGAGCACGACGTCGCGCCGATCGCACTTGCCATCGCCGTCGGTGTCTCGCAGATACCACAGATTGGGAATACTGAAACAGAGACAGCCTTCGCCATACGGCAGCACGCCGATTGGAATGTTCAATCCATCAGCAAACGTTTCAAAGCGATCAGCCGCACCGTCGCCGTCGGTATCTTGAAGGATCGATACCGCATCGCGAGCTTTGTCGGGATCTGTCGCCGGATAGGGATACTCGACGCTGTGCGTTACCCACAATCGTCCGCCTGCGTCAAACGCCATGTTCAGCGGCTTAGAGATTTGCGGTTCGGACGCGAAAAGTCGAATCTCGAATCCGGGCGGCAGATGAAACCCTCGTCGTTGTTGTTCGGGGGACTGCCAGTCCGTCGAACGAACACCTTCGCCGTAAATCGCTGCATCCGTAATGGGCTCGGCCGCAGGCGGCAACCCAATAGGATCGGCACTCCAACTCTTGCCAACGAGGCAAACGACCAGAAGAGCACATTGCATGATCGTTGGGCCAGGCTTCAAGGTTTTATCCATTTGATTGCCACGCGTTTTGTTGCCAGAGCAAATTTGGGGTGTCGAGACGAAAGAGCAGCGAAACGTCAAGTCGATTCTAGCTTTAGACCTAGTCTTTCAAGATCTACAATCCGTTTAGACCAGTCGATTCGGCAAGGGGCTCCGATCGGTTGGTCATCGCGATAGACGCCCAGCGACAAAGATCGAATTCGATCGTGGCGGACTTGCTTGTCGACCAACGGCATGGCAGCCGATCGGTCCTGCAGAGCTTCCAGCAACTGCTGTTTTTCTTCGTCCAACCAAGCGATCGCGATGCGGTGCAGCGCGACAATACGGAACCAGTGCCAAGGCTTTTCGACAGACACACATTGCCGGCACCATTTCCAATCGGCAAACCTGCGCAAGTCATCCGGTCGAATTAGAAAACAACGCACGCACTTCTTACGCACAACCGTTCGGTCTTCACACGTCATCGCGAACAGCCACGGTTCTCGCGGAATCGACGTCACTGCAAACAGACCCGCAATGTGCCCCATCGCGTCGTTGACGAGTTCAAAACCAAGTGTTCCTTCGGTGTTTAAGATCGGATCGGCGAGCGTACAATCGTTGGCCGCTTTCTCAACGGCTTCGCGAACGGCGATGTTGTCGTAAAGATCATTTAGAGTTGTTTTCGGAGCCATATTGCGGAACAACAAAACCCATCGCTGCGGCATTTGCTCGGCCACTTGCGACGCTGACGTCTCGACCTCGCCGGCCGATGGGCCATCGACGGCGGCACTGTCGTTCGTATCGTCAGGCGACAGATAATGCACTTGAAAAACGAAGTCATCTGAGTCACCGGATTGCAATCGCTGGATCGCGTTGAGACGGCGCCGGAACAGCAAAAACCAACTAACCAAAATCCCGGCCAGAAAACCGCCAGCCTTGCCAAGGAATTCAGGCAACAATCGCTCCCATTGCAGCGTCATGAGCCAGTCGATGAAAGGTTGCAAGTTTTTGTCCATCTGTTGGTGAGGCAATCGTTGACGCGCGTAGAGTGAGTTTCGCAACACAGTTTACGAAAGATTATGTCGCCTAAACGATCCGCAGGTAGCCCCCGGCATTGCCCCCAACCACGACATTGTTTGCGTCAACAATATTAGCGATCGGCGTCCCGTAACGCTTCGACTTGGTCAAGCATGGCTTGGAACTCGTCTTCGGTCAGTACCGTCACGCCGAGCGTTCTAGCCTTTTCCAATTTGCTGCCGGCCTTTTCGCCAGCCAACAGGAAGTCCGTTTTTTTACTTACGCTTGTCGATGCACGACCACCAAGTCTTTCAATCAACCCCTTTATTTCGTTTCGTTTGAATTTCTGCAGCGTTCCCGTCACGACTACGGTCTTACCCGCAATCGGTGTATCGCCTTCGACTTCGATTGGCTCGGGATCTGATAGCTCGACTCCCACGCGAGCGAACTCCTCGAACATTTGCTTTCCAACGTCGCTGGCACAGAACTCACAAACGCTCTCCGCGATGCGGTCACCGATTTCATGAATCGCCGCCAAATCTTCTTGCGACGCCGCCATCAACGACGCAATCGTAAAGTGGTCATGCGTGATCAGCTTGGCAACTCGTGGGCCAACGTGACGGATCGAAATCGACGCCAACACTCGCGCCAAGCCTCGCGAACGACTGGCGTCGATTCCTTTGATCAGTGCTTCGGCGTTCGCCTGGCCAAATTGGACATTGATCATCGCTCCGTCCTTACCCTTACGCTGCTTGGGCCAAGTCAGTGCTGCGACTTGATCGACCGTCAACTGGTACAGATCCGGGTAACTGGCGACCAACTTATGCCCCATCAACAAATCGACCACCTCTTCGCCCAACCCCTCGATGTCCATTCCGGTGCGGCTGCCGAAATAGACCAAGCGTTGACGAAGCTGAGCCGGACAAGACGGATTCGGACAACGGATGTAGACGCCGCCTTCGTCACGAACCAGTGCGGTCTGACATTCGGGACACTCGGCCGGGAAAGTCCAATGAGGCAGATCATCCTTTCGCAAGTGCTTTTCAACACGCACGACCTTGGGAATGATCTTGCCTGCTTTTTCAACGACAACCGTGTCACCTTCTCGTACGTCCAACCTGTCAATCTCGTCCGAATTGTGCAGCGAGGCGCGAGACACCGTCGTGCCAGCAATCTCGACGGGCGTCAAGTTAGCAACGGGTGTGACCGTTCCCGTCTTTCCCACTTGGACCGTGATCGTGTTCAGCGTCGTCGTTGCTTCGTAACGTTCAAACTTGTACGCGATCAACCAACGCGGACTCTTGCTGCGCATGCCAAGTTTTTCGCGTTGGGCGAAATCATTTACCTTGAACACAATGCCGTCGACTTCGAAGGGCAGGTCGGGCATTTGTTCTTCGAGTGCCGCCACAGCTTCGATCGCCGCAGCCGAACTGCCCAGCAACTGAACATCCGGTGTTGGCGGAATGCCCAGCTTGCCGACTTCCTTCAGGAATTCGATATGTGTGGTTGCGGTTAGCCCTTCGGTTGCGCCGACGCCGTGGCAAAAGAATCGTAGTTTGCGTTGGGCGGCGATGGCCGGATCCAACAAGCGGATCGTTCCGGCCGTTACGTTCCGCGTGTTCTTGTACGGTTCATCCCCAGCATCGACTTGGCGCAAATTTAAATCAGCCAAGTCACTATTGGTCATGTAGACTTCGCCACGCACTTCTAAGATTGGCGGCGGCGCTTGTCCGCTCAACAGCAAAGGCAAGTCGCGCACAGTACGAATGTTGTGAGTGATATCGTCGCCGACGTCGCCGTTGCCACGGGTCAGGGCAAGCGTCATCCTGCCCTCCTCGTAGCGGATCGATCCCGCGACTCCGTCGATTTTGTATTCCATCACCCACTGGATCGGTTCACCGCCGATTAACTTTTCAGTGCGATCAAAGTACGCCTGCAATTCTTCGCGGCTGTACGTATTGTCGATCGACAGCATCGGGACCGAGTGAGCGACCTGCACCAAATGATCGACCGGCGCGTCACCGACTCGCTGAGTCGGCGAATCCGACGAACGTAGTTCGGGGTGCTGGTCTTCAAGTTGCTTCAATTGCTCGAGCAAACGGTCGTACTGCAGATCCGAGACCGCCGGCTTGGCCTCGACGTAATACAAATGGTCAAGCCGACGAATCTCGGTTCGCAGCTCTTCGACTTGTTTTGCAACTGAAGACGCCATGACTGCCCGCTTCTGCTGAGTTCGGTTCGGATCAGAGGAAAAGAAGGCCGCCTGAGCACGCCGGGCTCAAGTTTCATTGAACAGCGCAGGATCAACCATCGACGGCAAATTTCCCACATTTGCACCGTCGGCGAAAGCAGACTTGAAGTTCCGAGCCAACCACGCACGGGCATCAAGATTTGATTTACAATTAGGTCCGCCCAACTCTCCCACCCAAGCACCCTCTTCTCGATCTGAAATTACTTGATGAAAAACATTTTGACCGTCGTCGCCATTTTGACACTGTGGTGCCTGCCTCAGATTGCCTCTGCCGCGGACAAGCCTAATGTTGTGATTGTGATCACCGACGACCAAGGCTACGGTGACCTGGGATGCTTGGGCAACCCGGTGTTGAAAACGCCCGAAATCGACAAACTGTATGCTGATTCAGTTCGCTTGACCGACTATCACGTCGCGCCAACCTGTTCGCCAACGCGATGCGCGTTCCTGACCGGACACTGGACCAATCGCACGGGCGTTTGGCACACGATCATGGGCCGATCAATGCTACGTGAAAACGAAGTCACGATGGGCGACGTTTTTCAAGCGGCCGGATACGAAACCGGAATGTTCGGTAAATGGCATTTGGGCGACAACTATCCGTTTCGCGCCGAAGACCGTGGGTTTGGCGAAGTGCTGCGGCACGGCGGCGGCGGAGTAGGCCAGACGCCTGATTTCTGGGACAATGCTTATTTTGACGGCCAGTACTTCCACAACTCCGTCGAAACACCGGTCAATGGATTTTGCACGGATGTTTTCTTTGACTATGCCAAGCGTTTCATCAAAACGCAAAATGACGCAGGCAAACCGTTCTTGGCGTACATCGCCACCAACGCGCCGCATGGACCAATGCATTCACCGGAGCAATACAGCAAACCGTATTCAGATCAACCGGTTGGGCTGGCAAACTTTTATGGCATGATTGCGAACATTGATGACAACGTTGGGCAGATGAAACGATTCCTGGATGAATCAGGACTCAGCGAAAACACGATCTTTATCTTCACAACGGACAATGGGACGTCGGCAGGTGAGAAGGTTTTCAACGCGGGGATGCGAGGAAAGAAGGGAAGCCCCTACGACGGTGGTCACCGCGTACCATTTTTCATTCATTGGCCAAATGGGAAATTAACCGGAGGACGCGATGTCGACCCGATTACCGCTTACGTCGACGTACTGCCGACGCTGATCGAATTGTGCAACATCGCGCCACCCGAAGGCGTAAAGTTTGACGGAACCTCGATCAAGCCATTACTCGAAAACACTTCAAAAGATGAGACGTCGTCGGATTGGGACGACCGAATCTTGGTGACCGATTCACAACGTGTGAAGGACCCGATCAAGTGGCGGCAAAGTGCGGTCATGACCAGCCGATATCGATTGATCGACGGCAAAGAACTTTATGACATGACTTCGGACCCCGGCCAAAGCCACAACGTTGCCGCAGACAATCAAGAAGTGGTCGCACGATTGACCGATTTTTATGAGAATTGGTGGGCCGAATTGGAACCCACATTCGCCGACGAGACTTCGATCTACTTGGGACATCCGGCCAGCAACCCAACCCGTTTGACTTGCCACGACTGGATTACCACTCAAATGGTCCCATGGAACCAATCCCAAGTCCGCGGCGCAATGAATGGCGACGCAAACACCGGGTTCTGGAACGTCAAAGTGGTTGAAGACGGTGACTACGAGATTCGATTGCGACGCTGGCCCACAGAGTCTGGCGCTGCGATCGACCAAGCTCTACCGCCCGGCGCAGATGTGCCTGGTGACAAAGCGTATCGAGCCCGCCCCGGAAAAGCGTTTCAGCCCGTCCGTGCCACCGTCGAAATCGCAGGCCAAAAGGCAGAGTCTTCCGTCCAGCCGGGCGACGAAGAAGTCGCTTTCAATATGAACCTTAAAAGCGGACGCACAAAGTTGACTGCGTTGTTTGAGACGAAGTCGGGCGAAATTTATGGAGCCTATTATGCGTACGTGCGCAAGAAGTAGACACCGCGTTTTGACCGTGATTGGCTTGCTGGTAGTTTCGGTGACGTCACTCGGCTGCCAACCCGAGGCCCCAGCACGCCAAGCGATCAGCGGAACTGTTTCGATCCCCGACTCGGAATCGAATTCCGGTCTCCCCAACGGGACCTTGATGCTTTTACCAACCGAAGGTCACTCGGGCCCCGCCGCTTCGACAACTGTCGTCGATGGTGCGTTCGAGTTTGCAACATCCAATGGACCGCTGCCAGGAACCTATTCGGCGGTTTTCACCGTGAAATTGGAAAACGACGAAGCCTCTGAAACGGTATTCCCCATGTCAAAAGCAGAGCTACTGGCGGGTCGTACGGACGACGAAACCAGCGAAAAACTAAATTCGCAAACGCCCACGAAATTTCGGACGCGGGTGGAAATTTCCGAAGACCAGTCCGATGCAGTACAACTAGAATTCGAAAAATAGACCATGAATTTCCCGAGCGGAACTGCACGCAATCACCCACGCGGGTGGCAGAATCGAGAGTGCGAAGCCCGCTTGTTCGCAGAATTTCAAAAGTGCTAGTGTCGAAATTTTGACTCTTCACGCCCGCCCGCTTTATGATTGGGTTCCACGAAAGCTTCACTTCCAAATTACCGCAACGTCGGTTGCTCCCTTTGAACCTGTTTTCTGCAAACGACCGTGCCTATGCCCGATCTGCCTTCACGCTAGTTGAATTGCTGGTCGTGATTGCAATCATCGGGATCCTGGTAGGCTTGCTGCTACCGGCCGTTCAGGCGGCACGGGAAGCATCGCGTCGGATGCAGTGTTCAAATAACTCGAAGCAGTATGCGTTGGCGATTCACAATTACCACGCCGCATTCAAACAGTTTCCGACCGGTTCGCGTCTTTCTTCACCCTACGGGTATTTCTGGGGCATGACGGCCGAGACGCTGCCGTTCATGGAAGAGTCGAGTCGCTTTCAAACGATCAACTTTGGCGCCGGTGCCTGTGGGCCACATTTAATCGATCTGCAAACCCGTGGCGCAGCGGATCCCGGGTCGACGCCGATTAAAACGCTGCTCTGTCCAAGCGACATTCGCAGCGGCGAACAATTGCTTAGCGGTCCCAACGGACCACTACCACAGTCGGGCGACGTCGGGCTGCTGTATCCGACCAACTATCTCGGCATGGCCGGCTCGCTGGACGGAGACATCGAAAACACATTTCAAGCGTGTGGTGGAATTCGCAATGGCGATGGACTGTTCTACACCAACAAGTCACATCGGTTTCGCGATGTGCTGGACGGGACCGCGCAAACGATCATGTTTGGCGAACGTTCGATCCCCGAAGACCTTGGTTGGGGGTGGCCGCTGTGCGGCGGCGACGAATGCGAGCACTACATCACCGCTCGAGCCGGATTGTACATGGGAAACCACAAACCGGCTGAATACTACCAGCATTTGCAGCATTACTGGAGTTGGCATTTTGGAGGCTGCCATTTGACGATGGCCGATGGCAGCGTTCACTTCATGTCGTACAGCCTGGATTACGAAACGTACAACGATTTGGCGACTCGCGCCGGTCATGAAGTAATCGCGGCCGAGGACTGGCCACTTTAGAATTTGGCTGCCTTCGAAAGCGACTCTGATGGGTTTGCGGTTTCAAGTCCCCAACTTTCCCGACCGAAACTTTTTGGCTGCCGCAGTGTTTTGCAATCATCTGGTTGCCGAAGCGGTATATTGGTGCCGAGCGCCGATTACTTCCCACCTCAGCACGCCCACCCTTTGACGCAAAAGGTCAACCGCGCCCATGTCCGACTCCACGATGACCGTTGAAGAAGAAGCTCTGGCCGTGAGTCAAATTCGCGAGAGTCGGGATCGGATCAATTCCGAACTCTCAAAAGTCATCGTCGGCCAAGAAGACGTTATCGAACAACTGCTGATCTGCTTATTCGCTGGCGGTCACTGCTTGATCACCGGAGCACCGGGGTTGGCCAAGACGCTGTTGGTTCGCAGCGTCGCCCAGATCTTTCACTTGAATTTCCAACGTATCCAGTTCACACCTGACCTGATGCCGACGGACATCACCGGCACCGAAATCTTGGAACAAGATGAGAATGGTCGTCGCAGTTTGGAGTTTGTGCCGGGACCGATATTCGCCAACGTCGTTCTTGCCGACGAAATCAATCGCACGCCACCGAAGACGCAGGCGGCGCTGCTGGAAGCGATGCAGGAACACCAAGTCACCGCCGCCGGTCGCCGCTATCCGCTGGAAGAACCTTTCTTTGTGTTGGCGACGCAAAACCCGATTGAAATGGAAGGCACGTATCCGTTGCCAGAAGCTCAGCTCGACCGCTTTCTGTTCAACGTCTTGATCGACTATTTGCCACCGGCAGATGAGCTTTCGGTTGTCTTGCAGACCACATCGACCAAGCCCGAACCAATCGAACCCTTGTTCACCGGCGCTGATGTGATGCGGTTTCACCAGTTGGTTCGCCGGGTTCCGATTGCTGACGAAGTCGCCGCTTTCGCCGTTCGTCTGGTTGGCGCGACACGCCCCAAACGCGACGGCACGCCGGACTTCATCAACCAATGGGTGTCCTGGGGTGCGGGCCTGCGAGCGGCCCAAACATTGGTGTTAGGCGGTAAAGCTCGCGCACTATTGGCCGGGCGGGCACATGTGAACATGGATGACATCGCCACGCTAGCGCATCCGGCGCTTCGGCACCGTGTGCTGCTAAGCTACCGGGCGGAAGCCGAGGGAGTAACGATCGAGGACGTGATTGACCGACTTCTTGAAACGGTTCCCAAAACGGTGAAGCCGTGAGCACGGCTGTGCTTCCATCGGCAGATCCGTCGGCGCTGATGCGGATCAAAAGTCTGCAACTGCGCGCCAAAGCAGTCGTGGAAGGTTTCTACAATGGATTGCACCGGAGTCCGTACCACGGATATTCGGTTGAATTCAACGAGTATCGGCCATACACGGTCGGCGATGACCTCAGAGCACTGGATTGGAAACTTTTCGCTCGCAGCGATCGCTACTACATTAAGAAGTTCGAAGATGAAACGACCAGGCGGTGTTATCTGGTTGTAGACCAGAGTCGGTCGATGGCATTCGGGTCGCTTGATTACACCAAACTGGAATACGCGCAAACTCTGGCGGCGACACTCGCCTACTACCTGTCGAACCAGCGAGATAGCGTCGGGCTGATGACGTTTGACGAGACGATTGGCGAGTTTCTGAGTGCTCGAAACCGACCTGGCCACCTGCGCAGCATGCTGGTCGCTCTATCACGTCCTGTCGCAGGGAAGGGCACCGACATTGACACGCCGCTTCGTCAAATCGCAGCCTTGGTCAGTCGTCGTGGGTTGATCGTGCTGATTTCCGACATGCTATCGCCGATCGAGACGTTGCAAACCAACTTGGCCTATCTGCGATCGCGGGGCCACGAGGTGATGATCTTGCGGGTTCTCGACCCCGGCGAATTGGAACTGGGGTTGAAGTCACCGGGTATGATCGTGGACATGGAATCCGGCAAAGAAATCTACTTGGATCCCGATGTCGCACGTACGAGCTATCGCGAAAAATTTGCCAAGCACCAAAGTCAATTGAAGACGATTTGTTCTTCGTTGGGTGTCGAAATTTTCGACATGATGACTGACGCGCCGATCGAACAAGCGTTGTTCCACGTCATCAGTGTCCAGAAGCGACGATCGGCTGGGGCAAATCGCGCAGGAATGATTGCGGGCGGGTCGAGTGCTAGGATGGCATCGTCATGAGTCTATTGGCACCATTCTTTTTCGCTGGCGCGTTGGCGGTCGGGTTGCCGATCCTGTTTCATTTGATACGTCGGCGGCCAAAAAGCGAGGTGCAATTCAGCTCGCTGATGTTTCTGGATCCGACGCCACCACGTTTGACGCGTCGAAGCCGATTAGATCACTTACCGCTTCTGATCATTCGGGCGCTGGCGTTGATCATGCTGGCCGCGGCTTTTGCGAGGCCGTTCTTACGCTCGGCATCGGAAACGGAGCCCCAGCGTCCGCCAAAACGAACGGTGGTTGTGATCGACACTAGCGCTAGCATGCAGCGATCGGGGCTGTGGCAACAAGCCATCGCTAGCGCGAGTGAAGTCATCGACGAACTGCAGTCCGAAGACCGAATTGCGATCGTCGCCTTCGACCGAAAACCCACAATACTGTTGGGACTTGATCAATCGGGCCGCTTACCGATCGAAGGCCGTAAACAAACCGCTGGTTCCATCGTTTCCGAAATCACACCTTCTTGGTTCGGTACCGACACCGCCAATGCGCTTGCCTACGCCGCCGAGATCGCGGTCGCCGATAGTGAATCGCAACTTACGATCGATCCATTGAACCCAGATTCGGCTCAAGCACCATCAATCGGCGAAACTCGCATCGTCCTAATCAGCGACATGCAGTCCGGTAGCGCAGTTGAGAGTCTGCAATCGCTGGTGTGGCCGGAACGAGTGCGTGTTGAAGTGCGCCGAGTCAAACCGGTAGACACGACCAACGCGGCCGCTTTTGTGATCACGGGGACTCCGACCGGTGAGGAAGGTCCGTCACAATCGGATTCTACTGAGCGTAACAAGGTGCGCGTGCGGGTGACCAATGCGAGCAACAGTACGGGCGAATCTTTTTCGCTTGACTGGTCGTCCGCGGCCCCGTCCGCTGCCCAAACGGAAACCGAACTAAGCGTCCCGGTGCAGGTTCCACCGGGGCAAACACGAATCATCACGATGGAGTCACCGGGGCCGGGCATCACGAATTTGCGGATCGCTGGTGACGTGGATGATTTTGACAACGTGCGTTACATCAGTCTTGATCCACCCAATGAACAAACGATCGTGTTCGTTGGCAACCAAGTCAACTCGAATCGTGAGCCGCGTGAACAACTGCTTTATTATCTGCAACGAGTGCCGTTGAGCGATGCGTCCAGGAACGTTTCGGTCAGAGAGTTTACGCCACAGGAATTGGCGTCTGAACCGTTTGCAACTGAACTAGTACCTGACAAGTATCCGCTGATCATCGTCGCCCGCCCGCTTGAAATTGATTCTGTGTCCCGGTTGAAGTCGTACCTTGATCGTGGCGGCCGCGTGCTGTTTGTGCTCGATGATGCAAACTCAGGATCTGATTTGGGAACGACGCTTGGCTCGTTGACCGGCGAGTCCATTTCGGTCACCGAGGCTGCCGAGCGAGATTACCACATGTGGTCTCGGATTGACTTCGCCGACCCGATTTTTCGACCGATGTCGGATCCACAATTCAACGACTTTACAAAAGTGCGTTTTTGGGCGCACCGAAACGTAGAGGGATTTGACGAGCAGTGGAAAACGGTGACGCAGTTTGACGACGGACAAGTCGCCATTGCCCGGCGAACGATTGGTGACGGAGAATTGATGTTGGCTACTTTCGGGTGGCAACCGTCGGCAAGCCAACTGGCACTGTCAACCAAGTTCATTCCTTTAGTTGCCGGATGGCTGGGCAACCGCGGTGACCAACTGGATCCCGCAGGCATTGATCTCGGTGACGCCTTACCGATTCCACCGACGCCAACGGCCACGATCACGACGCCAAATGGTGAAACATCATCGTATTCGTCCGCGGATGATGCTGGCGTGGTTGATCGGCCGGGCATCTACACTTTGATCGATGGCGACGAGGTAAGACGGATCGCCGTCAACTTGCCAGAATCTGAAAGCCAAACGGATCCAATCGGCGAAGAAGTGCTGGAACAATTTGGTGTGTTGACGGGTAAGCCAGTCAGCGAAGAACAGGCCAAAGCGACCGAGCGTCAACTGCGCGACCGCGAACTAGAAACTCGCCAAAAACTGTGGCAGTGGATGCTCGTTACGGCGCTGGCGATGATCGGGATTGAAACGTGGTGGGGTGGTCGGCTGAGCCGCCGACAAACTTAGACGGGTTGCAGAGCAAACTATGAATGATTCACTGCTGTATCGAATTCGCCCAGTCGCACGCCGGCTAAGGGTGCTGCGTTTTTGGCAACTTTGGGCCGTCTTTGCAATCATCGCAGCGTGCACCGCTTGGTGGCTAACTAGCCAAGCCGAGACAGGCCAAGTGGACGGGCGAAACGCGGCAATCACGTTGGCGTCAATCGCAGGTGTGACGGCCTTCATTGCGGCGGTGACTTGCGCGTTCCTGTACCGTGATGAACGCTGGATTGCGGCTCGGATCGAAGAACATTTCCCCTCTTTGGATCAGCGATTGTTGACGGCACTTAGCCAGCCCGACGATCAACTGGGGTTTATGCAGCAGCGCATTGTCAAAGAAGCTCGCGACCACTCACGCAGCCACCAGTGGATCGACGCTGTATCGGGAAAAACACTGTGGCTGACTCGTTTGTGGGGACTCAGTGCGACAGCCGCGCTTGCAGCATTGCTGTTGATTCTATCAGCGACCACACCACGCACTGATTCACTCGAAGCAGCCAACTTGGCAGCCATCGCTGAACCGGTTATTCAACCGGGCGATACCGAAATCGAACGAGGCACCAGCCTAGTGATCACGGCGAAATTCGCGAGCACCGTGTTCAACCAAGGCGAACTACGAATCGAAAGCGAGTCTGAACCACCGCGGACTCTGCCGATGACGCAAAACTTGAAAGACCCAATCCTGGGTGGGTTCCTATCATCGGTTGAGATACCGATCACGTACCAAGTGGTGACCTCGCAGTGGACCAGCCGCGTTTACAAAGTGGACGTCTTCGAGTTCCCTCAGCTTGCCCGAGCCAACGCGGACTTGGTTTTCCCAAAGTACACGCGAATGAAACCCAAGCGGATCAACGACACGGTGCGTGTCTCGGCGGTCGCCGGCACAGAGCTGAACTGGGAACTGGTACTGAACAAACCCGTTAAATCAGCCGAACTGGTCGACGAATCGGGCGAACGAACCACTGTCAATTTCCACGATGCCGACTCAGCGACGGGCGACGTCTCGATGGTGGTTCAAACTAGCGAGCGATTCAATTTGGAATTGGTCGACAACGAAGGACGCAAGAACAAGTATCCACCGACATTGGTGATCCGTGCGCTACCAAACCAGCCACCCAAGTTGAAGGTGAAACCCGCCAGTGACAGTGAGGTGTCACCGCTAGAAGAATTCCCGGTGTCGGTTGAAACAGTCGACGATTTCGGTATCGACGAGGTTGGGTTGGCTTATTCGCTAAGCGGAGGCAAGACTTCGGAGATCATCCTACGGCGTGATCTTGGGCGTGGCGAGAAGACGTCCATCGAACAAATGCTTGCATTAGAGGACATGGGTGCCGAGCCGGATCAATTGTTGGCGTATCACTTCTTCGCCAGCGATGTCGATGCAGACGGCAATCCCCGACGAACTGAAAGCGACATGTACTTTGCAGAGGTTCGGCCGTTCGATCAAATTTTCCGCCAGGGCGACCCGCCACCCGGCGGTGAGCCTTCGCCGCCAAGTCCACAAGAGGCACAGGCGGAAGAGTTAGCCGAGATCCAAAAAGAGATCATTAGTGCCACATGGCGTGTCATTCGCGAACACCGAACCGAAAAGGCAAATGCTGGTTTTTCCGAAGCGATCGCGCTGCTGTCCGAATCACAAACCGAGGCGATGACAAAGCTGGACGAGTTAGCGGGCAAGGTCAAAGATCCCCAGTCGCAACAGTTCATTGGCGAAATTCGATCTGCGATGGCATCGGCACTTGAGATTATTGACCGTTCGGCATCAAAGTCGGATGGTCGCTTGTTAGGCGACGCTTTGCCGTTCGAACAAGAAGCCTACGGAGGCCTGCTGAAGTTACGCGAACGCGAGTTCGAGGTCTCGCGATCTCAGAAGCAGCCAAGCAAAGGGCAGGGCAGTGCCGCGCAGCAACGCAAACAAGAACAGCTCGACGATCTCGAATTAGAGCAGGACGAAAATCGTTATGAAACACAAAGCCAGGCTCAAACGGCAACCGCCGAAGAAGCTGCCGAACGCGAAGTGCGTCAAATTCTGAACCGTCTACGTGACCTTGCCCGTCGCCAGGAAGACCTGAACAAAGAACTCGCCCAATTGCAGTCCGCGTTGGAACAGGCCGAGACCGACGAAGAGCGAGAAGCGATTGAACGACAGTTGGAACGACTTCGCGAACAGGAACAAGACCTGCTGCGCGAAACCGATGAATTGGCTGAACGGATGCAACAGCCATCCGAACAGGCGACGGATCCCGAAACGCAAGAAAAATTGCAGGAGACGCGTGCACAAGTTCAGAAGTCTGCCGAAGCGCTCGAGAAAAAGGACGTCGCCGAGGCACTCGCCTCTGGTAAACGCGCCGAGCGACAGTTTGAGGAGATGCGCGACGATTTTCGCAAAGAAGCCGCCGGACAGTTCAACGATGCCATACGTGAGATGCGGAACGAGGCACAGCAACTGGACGAGCAGCAACAAGAACTGACCGAAAAGCTCGACTCGGAAACAAGTCCGGAATCGACGATCGGGCTGCGAGATGAGGGTGCGGCGACGGACTTGGAAGAGGAACTTGAGCGACAACGAGAAGCCATCAACGAGCTGCTTGATCGGATGCAAGAAACGGTGACCGATGCCGAAGAGGCCGAACCGTTGCTCGCGCAGAAGCTTTACGATTCGTACCGCAAGACTCGGCAGCGGGGTGTTGAACGCAAAATGGAAGCAGCGTCCGAATTGGTGCGTCGGGGTATGAATTCCGAGGCAAAGGCCGCCACCGAAAACGCAGGCGAGGACGTTTCCCAGTTGAGAGAAGACTTGGAAGAGGCCGCGGAAACGGTACTTGGTGACGAAACAAAAGCACTCGAAAGAGCTCTCGGCGAACTTGATCGTTTGGACGAAGCGCTGCGAAAAGAAATCGAAGAACAGGCTCCGCAACAGCAGCAATCAGGCGGCCAGCGAGGCGGTGAGGATGAGCCCAACAAAGGAGATTCTGGTGAAGGTAAACCCGGTGAAAGTGAGCCTGGTGAAAGTGAACCCGGCGGAGGAAAGTCTGGTGGTGAGCAACCCAGCCAGAGGAGTTCCAGTGAAGGATCGCCGTCTGGCACCGAACCAGGGCAGGGCGGGGCAGAGCCGAGTGGGCAGCCAGGCGAGCAACCGGCCGAGCAACCGGGTCAGGGGGGCCGTCCAGGCAGTTCCGAGCAACCCGGTGGTGCCATGCAAGGTTTCGGTGGTCAACAAGCGGCCGCGTCGCCGTTGACCGGTGACGGTTTCCGCGAGTGGTCGGATTCGCTTCGTGAAGTCGAAGAAATGGTCGACGCACCGGAGCTTCGTTCACAGGCGGCGCAAATCCGTGATCGTGCGAGAGAAATACGAACCGACTTGAAACGCAATTCGAAAGAACCTGAATGGGATATGGTGGAAGAACTGATCGCGACTCCACTGCGAGAACTTAAACGCAACGTTTCCGAAGAACTGATGCGACGTTCAGCCGAAAAGAATGCCGACGTTCCTATCGACCGGGATCCGGTCCCAACTCAGTTTACCGACGCCGTCCGCCGCTACTATGAACGACTTGGGAGCGGACAGTGAA
This sequence comes from Rubripirellula reticaptiva, assembly GCF_007860175.1. NCBI lineage: Bacteria > Pseudomonadati > Planctomycetota > Planctomycetia > Pirellulales > Pirellulaceae > Rubripirellula > Rubripirellula reticaptiva. The sequence goes on from NZ_SJPX01000003.1 coordinate 108,166, forward strand.
CCTATCAGATCTTGTATGGGGCCAACCCGAATGGGCTTGGCCTGCGGCCTTGATCGCTGCCGTGTTGTCGGTGTTGGTGGTGATCAATTACGTCCGAAGCGATGCGGCAGTCTTGATTCGATTAGCATCAGTAACCCTGAAGCTCACCGCGATCGCCGTGGTGGCAATTTGTTTGGTCGAACCGATGCGACGCGGAACTCGTCCGTTGCCGCGAGCGAACCTATTGCCGATCCTGGTCGATTCGAGTCAGAGCATGCAGCTAAAGTCGCAAGACGCAGCAACAAGTCGGTTCGAAGACGCGACCGCGTCATTATCGGACGATGCAAGCTGGCTGACGCGACTGTCACAAGCGTTTGATGTTCGTCGCTATCGTTTCGACGAACGACTCGAGAATGTCGACGCCTATTCCGAAGTCAAAGCCGACGGAAACGCTTCGTCGCTGGCCGGTGCGTTGCAATCTTTGGATCAACGGTTTGAAGGCCGGCCGATTGGTGGCGTCCTGCTATTCAGCGACGGAAACTTGACCGATACCGGAATGCCAGAGGGTCAATCTTGGTCGGACCTCGGTTTTCCGGTGTATCCCGTTGTATCGGATCAAGACAACTCGCTAAAAGACATCCGGATCGTCAACATCAGCGTTCGCCAAACGGACTTTGAATCGGCACCCACCACCGTGATCGTCTCGGTTGACTCGGTCGGACTTACAAAACAGAAAGTCGTGGTTCAAATCGCACAGGTTGACGGCAAGACGATCCAGGAACAAACCACGGACTTAAACGCGGGCGATGCTGCCGAAGTATCGTTTCGATTTCGTCCGGAAACCAGCGGTGTGAATTTCTTGACGGTCTCGGTCTTTACAGAATCGGACCGTGGCAATGTTGCATCCGACAAACTAATCAGTGCGGTTTCGAATCAGGGCGAAGCGACGCTGGTGAATAACCGCCGGGTCGTCGCGGTGAACCGCGACGCCGGCCCCTACCGCGTCTTGTATGTTGCGGGCCGACCAAACTGGGAATTCAAGTTCCTCCGTCGCGCCCTGGACACGGACGCCGAAGTTCAACTGGTTGGCTTGATGCGTATCGCGAACAAAGAAGCAAAATTCAGTTTTCGTGATCGTAGCGTCAGCGATACAAATCCGCTGTTCGCCGGCCTCGGCAAGGACGAAGAAGAGATTGCATCCCAGTATGACGAGCCTGTCATTCTTCGATTTGGCGTTAAGGAATCCGAAGAACTTAGCGATGGTTTTCCGGAAACGGATGAAGAACTTTTTGCCTATCACGCAGTGATTTTGGACGACATCGAAACGGAGTTCTTCACACAGGATCAACTGCTTCGACTGCGGCGATTCGTCAGCTCGCGGGGTGGGGGACTGCTGATGCTAGGAGGACAAGAATCCTTTGCCAGTAAATCGTTCGGCGACAGTCCGCTGGGTGAACTTTCACCGGTCTACGCACCGAGGACAGCAGCGATGAAGCCAATTATCGGACGATACGGACTGACACGCGAAGGACTACTACAGCCCTGGGCGAGACTTCGTGACACCGAGCAGGCTGAAAATGATCGTGTCCAAAAGATGCCGCCGTTCCTAACCGTCAATACGGTCGGCGATGTCAAACCGGGTGCATCGAACCTCGCGACGATCGGGGTGACGCAGAACCAAGAAAGCTCGCCCCTTGCAACTGCGATGGCCGTGCAAAGGTTTGGTAAGGGTCGAACCGCGGCGATTCCGATCGGCGATCTTTGGCGATGGTCGATGCGGCGAAACAGCCAAGAGAACTCTCAAACCCAGGACTCGCTCAACCGCGATGACCGCGATGACCGCGATGACCGCGATGACCGCGATGATCCGGGCCAAGCATGGCGACAAACGATTCACTGGCTGGTTGGTGAGGTGCCCAAGCGAGTGGAGCTGCGAATCGAACCAAGCATCGACACAAGTGGTCCCGTGACACTGTTAGTTTCGGTTCGGGACGAGGCCTTTCTGCCGCTCGATAACGCCACAGTGGAGCTCGAGATCACTCCCGTCGGCGGCGAAGCGATCAAGTTGACCGCCGACGCCGACCGAACTGCCGCCGGGGTCTATCGCGCATCGTATTGGCCTCGTGATCCAGGTGGTCTTTTAGCGGTTGCCACCGTACACGCGGCCGATGGCAGCGAAGTCGGAATGGACACATCCGGATGGACCTCGCAACGGGGCGCGGCTGAGTTTGCGGACTTGCGACTCAATCGCAAACTTCTCTTACAAATTGCCGAACAGACAGGCGGCCAGCTTATCGATCAAGACTCGCTGGACAAGTTTGCCGACGACCTGCCGAACCGCAAAATCCCTGTAACCGAGACCTGGGTTTATCCGCTGTGGCACCGATCGTGGGTGTTGATGGTCGTGATTGGATGCCTGTGTGGCGAGTGGGGATTACGACGATGGAAGGGGCTAGCGTGATGCGAGGTTTTGTTCATGCAACGTTCGCAGTTGCTGTGTCACTGGTTTGCCCAGTTGTGTCTGGCGCCGTGTCTGGCGCCGAGACACCTGTTATTGATACCAACGCTTCTGAAATTTTGGTCGTGGTGGGTGCTGCGGGCAATCAGGAATACGGTACCGAGTTTTCAGACTGGCTAAGCGGCTGGAAAGAGGTTGCCAAGGCGTCGGGCGCGGCGCTGACGACGATCGATGGAAGCGGTGACACCGATTCGAAGGATCAGTTGCAGGCATGGATCGAAGCCCGTTCGGTGGATTTTAAATCACTGGATTACAAACCATCGACGTCCGCAACGGCGCAATCACCAATTTGGATCGTGTTGATTGGGCATGGCACGTACGCACGCGAAACTGCCAAGTTCAATCTGCAGGGTCTAGACGTTTCCGCCACGGAATTGTCAAATTGGTTGAAGTCCGTCGAACGCTTGGTGACCGTCGTCAATTGTGCATCGGCGAGTGGACCATTTGTGAATCATTTGTCATCGAGCAATCGAGTGATCGTGACGTCGACCAAAAGCGGCAATGAGCAAAACTTTTCGAGGTTCGGAAAATACTTTGCCGCTGCGATAGCTTCGACCGAATCTGACCTGGATCACGATGACGAGGTCTCGATTCAGGAAGCTTTCTTGAAAGCGAGCGCCGAAGTCCAAAAGTTCTATGATGCAAATTCGCGAATCGCGACCGAGCATGCATTGATCGACGACAACGGCGACGGTAAGGGTACACCCGCGAAAATGTTTCGCGGTGTTCGAGCGATCGGAACAGCCAAGAACGGTGAAAAACTCGACGGAATCACAGCCGCAAAGTTGACGTTGTCACCGTCCGGCAAGCGTCTTAATCTGTTGCCCAGCGAATTTAAAAAGCGTGAATCGATTGAAAGCGAACTCGAATCGCTTCGAAACAAGAAACCATCGATGAGCGAAGCGGATTATTTCGCCGCGATCGAACCCTTGATGATTGAATTGGCGAAAATCTATAAGGATGCGGAAGCTCGCATCGATGAATGAACTGCTGATCGTTGAGTCACTGATGGCTGAGAGACAGTTCATTTGGTTTTGTCAAACGACTTGATTTGATTGAGGCTCAACTCTCGGTTGCGAAGTTGCGTTTGGTCCGGTTTTGCGTCGTGGTCTTGCAGTGCCGTTTGAGCCTAGCTGCGACTACAGGCGCGGTATGTGACCATTGATCGAATCAATCGCAGTGTGACGTGCAGACGCACTTTGTTCGTTTCAGCGTCGGCATAGCGACGATGTCTTGGTTGTCCGACAGCGATTCGGATTGTCTCCCAACAATCACAGAACCACCCTCCCAACTTTTGGTTCTGCCACACGAGATTCCGAGCGCCGCTGCAAATTGGTCCTGAAACCATAGACGCTTCCAAGGCTCCTCACCTTGGCGGCTGTTCGCATTTGCAGCGCCGCTCGGTTCTCGACTGGCATCACCAATTCCTCGGTTCACGACGCTTCGAACAACCACGACCGATCCTCCCCCCCCCCAATGCTATCCACCGAGGGCATCCATGGCCAAAAAAGATACTTTTCGAATTGTCACCTGCGGTAGTGACGGTTCGCTCTTGATTCGTGACTATCCCAGCATCGATCCGATCTTGAACGCCAACCTGCAGATTGGCAGTGACGACTGTAGTACGGATCTTGAATTGCGAGGGCTGCCGGTTTTCCGTGGTCTGATCGGCCCGATGCCCGAAGGCAAGAACATCGTTCGATACGAATCGCCAGAAGTATTCGAAACGCTGACCAAAGAATGGGGCGTCGCCAAACCACGTCGTCGCACACGTCGCGCTAAAACCGAAGCCGCTGAACCGATCTCGACCTAAGCGTTCCAGCACGTCGTCGGACTGAGTAACGAAACTCCCTGCGTCAATTTTGATTGGCCCAGGGAGTTTTTTGCGTTCACGGACAGGACGTCCGAGACTTCACACCAACGCCAGAACGTGAAACACAGCCTGTTTGCTATTGCCAGCGGTTCGCCGATTGAGCTAACGAATAGGCGGCGATCGAATCGCGATCGCACACAGGAAGTTGTCCCACCTAAATCAGTTCCTGGATGCGTTTGACTTATCCCACCTCGAACCGCTTAGCGTCTTTCTCTGTGAATCTGGTTACGTTGATCGTTCTTGCGATCACATTTCTAGGATCATTGGGTTGTGGAACGACGCGCGAATACAACGCAACTCAGCAGTTGGTGATGAGCGACGCAGTTGATCGCAGCATTTCTTCGATCGACTTTCGCCCGATGTCAGGTCGAAAGGTCTATCTCGACACCAGCTATTTGCGACAAGTCAAAGGTGAGCAATTCGTTAACGCCGAATATGTGACAAGTTCACTGCGACAACAAATTGTCGGCGCGGGTTGCTTGATTCAGGACGCTAGTACCGATGCAGAAATCATCATCGAAGCTCGAATTGGGACCCTCGGATCCGATGACCACCGTGTCACGTTCGGTATCCCAGAAAACAATTCACTGGCATCTGCGGCGTCATTGCTGCCCAGTGGCCCCCAAGTCGGCACCATCCCCGAAATTGCGTTCGCTAGACGAGAGGCCCGCGAGGCGGCAGCCAAGGTTGCTGCTTTTGCGTATGACCGGGTCACACGGGCCCCGATTTGGCAGTCGGGCGTCCGCCCGGCAACCGCGACGGCACGCGATACTTGGGTGATGGGTGTCGGACCGTTCCAGGGCGGGTCGATTCGCAGGCAGACAAAATTGGCTGGCAGCGGCATCAAATTCGGAAACCAACAAGCGACCGGCTCGCCTGCCCGCTTTTTCGACCGGCCACCTGTTGATTACACTGCAGAGACGCGATTCCAGGAAGGATGGCCGTTGCTGCGAGGCAACTCGGTAGGTGCCGACATGCTTGGGACGCTGGACGTCCCAACGCCTCCGACTGACCAAACCGATGTGGCATCGATTGCGAAGGCTCCGGCCTCGCCTGCCAACGGTAGTTCAGCCGATGGAAGTTCGAAAAATGGCGATCCGACCGTTGGAGCGTCGTATTCGGATCCGGCAACCGAATCGCTAACCCGATAGTTGCGATGCGAATTTCTTATCATCTGTGAGTTTGATTGTTGTGACCGACGACCGCTATCGCTTGATCGACTTTGGCGACGGTCGCAAACTTGAATCCGTCTGTGGATATGTGATCGACCGGCCCTGCCCAGCAGCGGCTTGGTCCAAGCCCAACAATAAGACCCAGTGGGCATCAGCGTCAGCTCATTATGACGCTGATCGAAAAAAGTGGACCTACCAATCTCCTTGGCCGGACCAATCGAATGTGCAGTGCGCGGGTTTTCAAATGCCCACGGCACCGACACCTTTTGGGCATATCGGCATCTTTCCCGAACAAGCGGAAAACTGGCGTTGGCTAGCTGGCACCAAATCGAGTCTGTCGCCTTCAGATCAGTCCGACCAGCTTCCTTCGGCACTCAATCTGTTTGGCTACACCGGGGCCAGCACGATGGCGCTGGTCAATGCGGGCTATCAAGTCGCCCACGTTGATGCTGCGAAGCCAAACGTCGCCGCGGCTGGCGTTGCCGCGACCGTGAACGGATGGGACAAACCGCCGATCCGTTATCTGATCGACGATGCCGCAAAGTTTGTAACCCGGGAAATCAAGCGACAACGGCAATATCATACAATCGTGATGGACCCGCCCGCTTACGGACACGGACCGAGCGGACGAGCGTGGCGACTTAGTCGTGACCTTTGGCCATTGATTGATGACTGCCTAAAGTTAATTGAGCCGAGTGATTTCCGATTTCTGATCAGCGGTCATTCCGCCGAGGTCGACGAATCAGATGTGCTGGCTTTTTTTGAGCAGTCACATCGAATTGATACCAGTGGACTGCAAATCACGTCCGGTCGTTCGAATCTGCTAGACGCGTCAGACCGCAGCCTCGACACCGGCTTTTTTGTCCGCATCGAAACATTCGATTCATAACCGCAAACGCAAGATACCGATGTCGGCCGATTCCGCCCACGAATTCGAGAAAGCAAACCGCTTGATCGACCGTATCGCTTCCCTGCGAAGCGTTGCCGTTGCTTTTTCGGGTGGCGTCGACAGCAGTGTGGTGGCGGCCGCTGCATCACGAGCCGGACTGGACGTCGCAATTGCCGTCACCGCGCAGTCGCCCAGCTTGGCCAGTTCACAGCTCGAGATCGCGATCCGGGTGGCGAATGAAATTGGCATCGAACACCGGGTTATTGAAACCGACGAAATCAACCAGGACGCCTATCGCCGAAACGACGGCCGACGATGTTTCTATTGCAAACAGACTCTGTATCAGGCAATGGCCGCAATCGCTGAACAGTTTCCGCAATTGAAAATCATCTCGGGCACGAACGTGGACGACCTTGGCGACTATCGTCCAGGACTCGAAGCAGCTGCTAACGCGGGTGTGATTTCGCCATTGGCGGATTTGGGATTCACTAAATCAGATGTGCGTGAATTAGCCAAACACTTTGGACTCAGCAACGACGACCAACCCGCCGCCCCCTGTCTAGCCAGCCGCGTGGCCTACGGAACGGAAGTCACCGCGGAACGACTTCGCCGGATCGAACAAGCAGAATCATGGTTGGCGACAAGGGGTTTTACGGAATTTCGAGTTCGATTGCATGATCGCGAACTGGCTCGAGTCGAAGTTCCGAAACACCAAATCGCCGAATTGATCCACCTCGACACCGACGGATCAATGACAAATGCTTTTCTGTCGTACGGTTTCAAATTCGTAACCATCGACACACGTGGCTTTCGTTCGGGTAGCCTGAACGAGATGCTGGTTTCAATCTCGATCCCAGCAACACCGCTTTCCATCCACAGCACTGGTGAATCCGAATCGTGACCGACGCAAAATCCACCGCCTCGTCGGCCAGTCTCGTTGGCACTCGCATTGGCGACTATCAAGTTCTGCGCAAACTTGGGCGGGGCGGTATGGCCGACGTTTACGCCGCGCGACACTTGTCACTTGGCCGCGACGTCGCACTGAAAGTTTTGCGTAGCAATTTGGCAGGCGACAAAGATTATGTCGAACGATTTCGCCGTGAAGCTCGCGCTGCCGCCAAACTGAACCACCCCAACATCGTGCAAGTCTTTGACGTTGGCACGGTCAAAAATTCGCACTACATCGCACAAGAATTGATCGATGGCGAGAATCTTCGCGAATCCTTGGAACGCCGTGGTGTGCTGTCTCCCGAAGAGGCCGTGCGAGTTTTGATTGACGTTGCATCAGCGCTCGAAATGGCATCGGACGCCGGCATCACGCACCGTGACATCAAGCCTGAAAACATCATGCGGTCACATCAAGGTATCGTAAAAGTCGCCGATTTTGGATTGGCTCGGCTTGGTAACGGTGGCAGCGACGTTAGCCGCGCCGACTTGACTCAAGCCGGTCTGACGCTTGGCACGCCGCGTTACATGAGTCCCGAGCAGATCCAAGGCCAGGCGGTCGATGCACGCAGTGATTTGTATTCGTTGGGTGTGTCCGTCTATCACCTCCTAGCTGGTCGACCGCCATTCGAAGCCGACGACCCACTCGCACTTGCAGTGATGCATTTGCACGAAACACCGATGCCACTCGATCGGGCTCGCAATCGTCGTGGCCCGGACGGTAACCCCGATTTGCCTGAGTGGTTGATCGCGGTTGTATCGCGATTGATGAACAAGTTGCCGAGCGAACGTTTCCAGTCCCCAGGCGAGCTGCTCGATGCGGTTCGCAACGAAGCATCCACATCGACGCTTGACGGTTTCGGTGTTGGCACGGCGGCCGCGACGATTCGCTTGCAACGAGTGACGGATCAATCGAACAAAAATCGCCGCCGAAAAAACTTGCGAATCGCAGCAGCGATCTTATTGCCAATTACCTGTATCGCCGGAACGATTTGGGCAGCAAATGCAAAATCGACCGATCAGTTATCAACTTTGCTGAAACCGGCAACGGTCTTGAAGGCTGACACCGTGCAGCAGCAATACCTAACAGCGGTGACTCGAAACGACGAAGCTGGATGGAACGCAGTGAGCGAACACTTTCCGCCGACCGAGAACTCGACCAACGCCAACTATCATGCCAAATCGAAACTGCAACTCGCTCGGATGCTGATCGAAAACGACCAGCCCGAACGAGCCGACGCGGTCTTGGTTGCTTTGCTGAGCGACCCGTCGGTCGAACGAGTCTTTCAGGTTTTGGCCTGGGTGGACCGCTGTCGATTACTGAACGATCGCGGGGCAACAAAAGAATTGGAAGCAGCCAAGGGACAACTGCAAGCGTTGTTTGCCGACGTCAAGCAAAGCAACCCCACGTCGCTGGACCTGATCCAGCGTGTGGTGCCTGAATCGGATCGCGCCCGATGGGAGATTAATTAGACTAGTAGCGAAATCGGTTCCCGCCTGTCTTTGCGTTTTTGCGTTCGTTGGATTATCGTCAGAGCCTCGAGCGATCTGGTGTACTATCATCAAGTGAGTTCGTTTTTTTGCCTAGGTCGAGAAAAGCTTTTCCAAGATGCAGTACTTCATTTTCTGGGTTGTGTTCGTGGTGGCCGTCGTATTGGCGGTCCCAATCGTCTCGTTTCTCGAAAAACGCAAGCATGCGGTGCCAAAGTCGGCTAGCGACGAACTGATCGAAGACGATGAAATGGCCGCCTCGGAAGGGGACGATGTCGCTGATTCAGACGAATTTGGCGAGGTCGCGATGGAAGACGCTTCGGTTGAAGACGTGAAATTTGACGCACCCGGTGGCAACGATTTTTCGGCTTTTGAGGACGACTTCAAATAGTAAGCCTGGGCGTTGGCGCGGTATTTTCCCATGCCACCCTGCCTTGCTTTCGAACCCAGCCTGCAGCGCTGCCGAGCGAGCCTCTCACAGTGCTCCCCCTTGGTCGAAGCTGATCGATTGACGACACTCTTGGTTCGTCTACTCTTGATCGCGTACCAAGGCAAAAGCAATGATCGACGGACTTCACCGCCTGTATCGACCGCGCTACTTCAAGACGACCAGAACCGTCCCGGCAATAATGGCGACCATCGCTTTGGCATTTGCCTTCGCCAGCGAAGACAAATTGATGGCTGGCGTTGGTCCCGAGAACGTAATCGTTGTGATCAATGCCGATTCGGTCACCTCGCGAACGATTGCAAATCACTATATCGATTTGCGAGGCATACCTGATACGAACGTCGTACTGCTAAGCGATGTGCCCCAGGGTCTGCGCACCAATCTGGCGGATTTCAAAGCAAAGATTCTGTCACCACTGTTTGCTGAAATCGATGCTCGGAAGATCGGGTCCCAAGTAAGGGTCATCGCCTACTCGGCGGACTTTCCAACCTCTGTCGATGTGTCCACAGATACCGCAAAACTAACCGATCCGACTCTAAAGCAGTATCAACTGCCAACGGCATCGATTAACGGACTAACATCGTTGTACCAATTTTTGTTGGGCAATAGCGAACGCTACTTAGATCTAGGCAGCAACCTGTACGCGCGTGGTTCGATCGATCGCGAATTTCGAAACCCGTACATGGACAAAGAACGCAACGAAGCGTACGACGCCGCTGTCGCTAACTTTTCAGAAAAGTCATACGCAGACGCTGCTAAGCAGTTCACCGAACTGTTTGTAAAGACTCCGTCGTTTTCGCCGATCGCGATTCGCGCCGCTGAAGCATACGCGCTCGCCGGAGAGACAGACAGCGCTAAACTGATGCTTATCAAGAGCATCCAATCAGGTTGGCGGTCGCGAAAGTATCTCGATCGTAACGATGCACTCAGCGACATCGTCAAAAGTGATGCTTTTCAACCTCTGATGAACCAACTTTCCGACGAACCGGCGACCGTGCAGGGCCCCAAGGGATTCGCCAGCGAGTTAGCATGGGCCGGCAACGGATATCCGTCGCTTGATCAAGCTGATGGCGTTCGATACATGCTGTCTTGCATGTTGGCCGTTGTGCATTCGCAAGGCAGCACGGTGGACCAAGCGGTGGAAGTACTGCGAAGGTCTTCGAAGTGTGACAATACGTTTCCCGATGCGAATTTCTGGTTCACAAAAACAGGGGATGTGCGAACCACGACTCGCTTTCCAGGTGTTGCCGACGCCTTGCTGTGGCTGGGTTACCTGGGACGACCGGCGGGTGTGATTTTGAAATCAATCCCAGATGAAAAAGCAGACTGCGTCGGATTGATGCTGGGGACGCCCACGATGCAATTGGCCGCCAAGTCGTTTAGGTTCGTCCCCGGTGCAATCGCTGACAACTTAACTAGCCACGGTGGCAACTTTGAAACCTCATCGCAAACCAAATTGACCGAACTCTTGCACGCAGGCGCGGCAATGAGCAGCGGGACGGTCGCTGAACCATTTTCGCTACAACCCAAGTTTCCGCTTCCGATGATGTACGGTTACTATGCGTCGGGCGTGACTGCAATCGAAGCGTTCTATCTATCACTGATGTCCCCCTACCAGTTATTGATCGTGGGTGACCCACTTGCCCAGCCCTTTGCTCGTCCGCCAAGCGACCGAGGAAGCCTGGCCGTGTCGGACAAGATCAACGGCGAAAAGACTCTTCGGATGACTCGCAAGCCAGCCGACGAAATTGATCTCACTCGGTCAACCCCAACCCAGTTGATCGAAATTTTCATCGACGGCAAACTGACTCAGCGCATCCCCGCGATTGCTAAGATGGAGATGGGCATCAAGGGCGGCCCACCCGGATTGGTCGAAGTACGGATGGCGATGATCGGCAATGACCCCACCCAACCTCGAATCAGTCGATCGATTTGGTTACAATTGGGAGACGGCGCGGCGCCCCCCAAAGCGAGCGTTTCGTCCGATGGCCAAACCGCGATCTGCAAATACAAAAACGCCGAATCAATCGACTGGATGCTATACGGTCAAGTGGTTTCGACCACGACCGGACCTGAAAGCGACTTTGCGCCGGATCGAAGCGTCCTCGGCGAAGGCCCGTTGAACGTCCGTCCCGTGGTGACGATCGATGGAAATCGAATTCCGGGTCGCCCCGTCACAGTGGGCCGCAAATAAAGAAATAGCAAACACGCAAAAGCCCCGCGTGAATAAATCACGCGGGGCTTCGAGTTAAGATCCATCAATGACTTGATGGTTACCAGTTGAACTGCATGCCAAGGTATCCGCCGTGCAGCAGGTAGCTGTCGTCGGCATGAATGTTGCCGCTGGCGGCAACCGACGAGTAGTAGTTCGGATAGTTGTCATCCGCACTTGCAACACCCGTGATTCCCATTACTCGGTAGCCACCGGTGATCGTCCAAGCGTTGCTGATACGATAGCCAAGCCCCAGATCCAATTCGCCTAGCGTTGCCAGAACGGTGTCGGTTGATGTGGTATCGATCGTTTGAGTGTTGTCGCCGTTCAAGTAAGCAAGTTGCGTTTCGGTTCCCAAACGGTGCTTCAGTTCAGCACGGTTACCGTACAAGCCAAACTTACCGCCAATGTTCAAGTTCAAACGCTTGCCCATGCAATAGTTCAGCATTCCGCCGAACTGATAACCCATCAAGTTATTTTCAACATCAACATTGTCGTAGATGTCTTGTGCTTGATAGCCAGGTGCACCATCGACGTTGTAAGCCGTTTCCATCGAGTCATCGATTTGCAACCAGCGAAAACCGTGGCTGGTCATGACGCGAACACGTCCGCTGCTTGATCGAGCCAGCGGCCCAGTCGCGCCACCGTATCCACAACCACTGCCCAGCCCCAATCCGCGTCCAAATACTGAACCGTTACCACATCCGGCATAGGCAGCCCGCTGAGCCCCCATCAAGCCGAAACTATACAAGTTCGCTTCGATGCCTTGGAACTGGAGGTCACGAGAGACGCGGACGTTGGTCGCTCCCAACGAATCGACCGAGGCTCCGTCGATTTGGTCGTAGACAGTCTCAGGTCCACTGCCAAAGTTCAGGCTGACGTCACGGTACTGAGGCATCGATGCGCGAATTGCACCAGCGGCGCCCGATCCGATGACTTGTTCTTCGCCTGGATTCCACAACAAGTAGGTAAGGCCCAAGCCGAAGCGACCGTTATCCAAGTAACGTCCGGCGCTGATGTCGAAACCAGTCGAATAACCTGGGTCAACAAGCGAGGTGTTGAATCCCGTGCCGTAGTTGGTTCCCGTCGCGATTTGACGTCCGGCGCCTTCTTCAAGCGTGAAGAACAACAGGTTTGCGCCACCGAAGTAAGGAAACAATGCAGGGCGAGCACCCGCACCGCTCGCGTTGCACGACGATGCACCGTTGTAGGTCGTGCCGTCCCAGTTGGACGAAACCGCTTGGCTATAGGCACTCACACCACTACCGCAAGCACCGGACGATTGCGGCGATCCGCTATAGGAATGGTTGCTGTAGGAGTGTGTGCTGTATCCGTTTGCTTCGCAGGGCGCAAAGCCAGCCGACGGCATTGGCGATGTTTGGTAAGGTGCAGCTTGATAGGGGGCAGATTGATGAGTGGAATAATCAGGCGCAGCGATCGGCGCCGGCAACTCCTCCACTGCAGCGTTCGATTTGATTTGGTTGGCAGCGTTCTTTACATTTATCGCGGCTTCACCAGCCGATTGGGTCTTTTCCGAAACGGGTCGAAAATTGTTCCAGCGTGATGGTGCCGAGTAGGGTGACTGAGCTTGGGCAACGCCACTGGCACCGATGATGCCAAGTCCAATGGCAACTGCCGAATTACGTAGTACGTTCGTTTTCATTAATCAAATCCTTTGCAATGTCTCGTCGCTGCGGGAGCTCTAACTTCGAAGGAACGCCATAAAACACGAATGTATCTTGGCGTTCCGTCGAACCGAGACATCGACGAGCGAACACGATGGAAGGCGAAGTCCTTTTCGGTGTATCGAATCCTTTCTCAGAAAGAACGATCTAAAGAACCCGGCTCCTGCCGTGCCCCCAACCCAAACACTTACATGCCGAATCGAGAAAGTCTCTCCTGGAGTTGCATCGACATACGCATACCGATAGTCAGTGTCGAACCCACCGACGAACTTGAAAGTTGCCGGTCCGCCAAGCTACAACACGGCCTACGTTGGTGACTTATCTGTTCAGAAGACTCGCTATCAATCCGGCAACATTCGCCAACCGGCATAGATTGAACTCATATTCCGACACTCGCGACTAGTCGATACGGTCAGTCGTCGTTGCCGCGAGTCAGGTGCCCACTGCGGTTGATGGCAAGCACCAACCACATCATTACCGTAATGCTGCTGAATGCACCAAAGGTTCCAATCAGGCTGAGGTCCTGGATCCCAAAGGCGCCTGGCTCGTGAAACAATAGCGGTGGAACTTTCATCGCCAACAAAAGCGACGACCCCAGAAACACTGCACTGGCCATCAAACCCAAGACGAGACGGTTGACGGTCGGCCCCAGCTTTTGATGCTCCAGCGTGACGCGCAAGCTACCTTGCCGAGCCATCTTCAGCAGTGTGATCAATTCGTCCGGCGCGGACTCTAGGAAGTTTTCCGTTTCCAAGTACACACGTCTAGCCTGACGAATACGGCGTCTTGGACTGAGCCGCCGGATCATCGAACCACGAACGTATTTTTTTACCACGTCCAACGAATCAAAGCTGGCGCCCAGTTCTCGCAACGTTCCCTCGAGCGAGATCAACATTTTCAACAGCAGCGCCGATTGATTCGGCAGCTTGATGGCATGACGATGCAGCACGTCAGACAACTCATTTAGCGCCCCCGTCAGATCAAACTCGCCAAAGCTTTGCTTACCGTATGTGCCAATGAATTCGGCAACATCGATCGCAAGCCGAGACTCATCTAAACTCGGTGGCGTATCACCAATCCGGCGAACCAATCGCGTTAGTCGGTTCTGATCACCCGATGAAATTGCCACCAACATGTCTTCGATCGTCTCTCGCAGATTCTCGTCGATGCGACCGATCATTCCGAAATCGAGAATCCCCAACTGTCCGCTCTCCATCACGATCAAGTTGCCCATGTGAGGATCAGCATGGAAGACGGCTTCGTCAAAGATCATCATCAGGTAAACATCGGCGATCGTTTCGCACAAACGATGTTTGATTGCGAGCCGGTCACATTTAACGGCTTCGGTCGTCTCGTCGATCTTGTCGACTTCGTCAGACAAGAATTCCGATAATGGCTGACCGACCAACTCGTCCATTACCAAAACTCGGCGTGTGCAGAGCGGTTTGTGCGGGCGTGGAACGATAACGTCGGATCGATTGCGATCGAACATCTCAGCAAATTGCTCGAGGTTGTGACGTTCGCGAGTAAAATCAAGTTCACGACTGATCATTGGTCCGAGTTGCCGGACCATCTCGGTTGGCCCCCATGCAGCAAACGCATCGACTCGCTGGGCCAACTGCGCGACGCCAGTCAAGACCTCGATGTCTTGCCGCATCATTCGCTCGATATTCGATCGCTGGACCTTGATGACAACGTGCCTGCCGTCATTCAATATTGCGCGATGCACTTGACCGATGGATGCGGTCGCAAGCGGTACTGCGTCGATGGATTGAAAATGTTTTTCGTAGTCGCTGCCCAATTCGGCCGACAATGTTTCCCGAACTTGTTCAATCGAATCCGGATGAACATTCGCACGCAATCGCTTCAACTCCTCGCCGAGCTTGGGGCCAACCAAATCCGGGCGAGCCGCCAAGACTTGCCCGACTTTGATGAAGGTTGGGCCGAGGTCAACTAGCGCCATTCGCACACGCTGTTCCCGCGAGTATTGTGACAGCGGTACGCCACCGCGATCCTTCAAAACATCGCGAAACGGCAACCGAAACTGGGTCAACCAGTCGGCCAGTCCATAACGGCGCAAGACGGTCAAGATTTCCCGCCACCGTTTCACATTGCGGTACAGTTGAGGGATCGCGGTAATTTTCATGGAAGATTGGCGATCAAGACGCAGTGTAAAATTGCTGGGACCAGGAGATTAGGCCGGCTAGGAACAAACGCTTTGCAACGGCCGATCGCTTCCGTATGCAGGCGGCTAGCCTGCAAATCAGGCTGGCGGCCTGAGCTACGAATTTGTCACTCGCCGCCTAAGCACATCGTATTTTGAAAAGGATCTGAAGTTTGGGTTGGTTCGCTCCCCTGATGTTGACGCTGCAATTGATGGTCGCATCGGTGACGATCGCAGCGATTATCGGCATTGTAGGTGCCTGGGCCGGATCTAGCTTGCAGGCGGGCGGCATTTGGTCTCGTCGCTTAGCTGCGTTGTTTTTCGCGGCAATGTTGACTGCCGCGGTGATCCCCATGATTTTGCATGCCGCAGCGTGGGAGGCCACAGCCGGAAAGTTCGGCTGGTGGATGCTAACGCAAACGGGTTCGCGAACGGACGAAACTGGGGTTTACGGATTTTTCGCGGGGCTCTTTGCGTCCGCCTGGATCCACGGCATCGTTGGTGCAGCCCTCGTCGTGATTGCCACGTGGTCCGGCTTGAATCGTGTATCCCCCTCGCTGGTCGCACAAAGCCGCCTGGACTATGGACCGCTAGGTGCGTTCGCCAAGGTCCATTTTCCAATCGCTGCGCCTTGGTGGATCGCCGCATTGGTCGCAACCGCAGTCATAGCAGCCACGGAAATGACCGTTGTCGATTTGTACGGCTATCGAACCATTGCCGATCAATTCTATCTCTTCTTTGCGATGGATCCGACGATAGGCTCCGTCATGATCACCTGCATCGTTCCCTTAACTATCGCCGCCATTTTCATGGTCTACGCTTTGGTGTCGCGTCGTCGTTTGGATGTTGGTCGCTTTCGCACGATCGAAGAAACCATTGATGTGGAACCGTTGCCTGCCGCCGGAATCGCAATCGCAGCGCTAGCAGCCATCTGCGTAATGGCAACTGTCGTCGCTGTGCCGCTAACAGGATTGATCATCAAGTCAGGTCAGGCTGTATCTGTCGTTGGCGATAATGTGGTGCTGCGGTGGTCATTAAGTTTGATGCTGACTCGATTGATAGATGCTCCCGTCGTCTTCGCAAGTGAATATCAATGGACTGCGATTCTTGGAGCCCTGACCGCGACAGTTTCCGTGTTCGTCGCCTGGCCTGTCGCCGCATGGACAAGAACGCGGTCCGGCGCGCTGATGTTTGCCGACGCAATTTCAATCGCAATGGTCTGCGTTCCCGGGCCGATTGTTGGATTGGTCGTGGTCTATGGATTTCAACTTGATTTCCCCATCATGCGGACCTTGTATCAACAAACTCTTTTGCCCACAGTCGTGGCGCTAATGATGCGATCGGTGCCCGTTGCCTACTGGGTGCTTCGCAGCGGATACCGAGGTGTTGACCAAACAATTTTTGATGCGGCGTCGATGGAGATGGGCTGGTTGAAGCGGGGCTGGTCGATTGACCGCCCGCTGCTCGTGCGCCCCATGATCGCGGCCTGGATCGGAACCGCGGTGGTTTCATCCGGCGACGTTCCAGCGATGCTGCCGGTGATCCCGGCCGGTGTCTCAACCGTGGGGGTGCGGTTGTTTGGGCTATTGCACAGCGGAGCGAGATATCAAGAATCATCCCTCGCCATCATCTACGTTTTGGCCGTTGTATTGATTGCCTTGGCTTGCTTTCGACGTAACCACCGTTGACGTGTTAAAATAATCTCGCGTTAGATTAATCGCTTTCTTCTTGTTTCCGGATTCTCCATGCCACGGTTGGTGCCGCAGATCATCGCAAGCAGCTTTTTCATCATGGCTTCGATGATGACATTAGAACTTGCCGCCGCAGTTGAGACGATTCGATTCCACGACGGCGACGTCGAACGAACGGTTGTTGGCGAACTGATGGTCGAGGCTCAAAACGGCGATGTCATGGTCCGGGCCGACGATGGGCGAATCTGGACCGTCGAGATCGATACGTTGATTGACCGAAAATCGGACGACGTCAAACTGGTGCCGATTGATGCTGACCAAGCGGCCCAACGATTGCACGACGAACTTGGCGACGAATTTGCAATCTATCGTACTCAAAACTACGCCATTCTTTACAACGGCAGCGATCAGCACGCGCGGCAAGTTGGCAGTTTGTTCGAAAAGCTGTACCGCGGCTTCTTTACATTTTGGAAAAACCAACGTTGGAACTTGCCGGAGCCTCGCTTTCCGTTGGTCGCCGTTGTGCTAAGGGATCACAGCTCGTTCCTAGATCACGCTGGCAAAGAAATCGGCGAACGAGCCAAGACGGTGATTGGCTACTACAACTTTGAGACCAACCAGATGACGACGTTCAATGTTCCCAATTGGGAACGAAACGTCGCGACGATCATTCACGAAGCGACTCACCAGTTGGCCTACAACTGTGGATTACAAACACGCTTTGCGGACAATCCGATGTGGGTTAGCGAAGGGCTGGCGACGTTTTTTGAAACTCCAGACATGAAGAGTCCTGGAACATGGCGATCGATCGGTGCCGTCAATCCAGTCAAGCTATCGCATTGGCGAATCTACGAACGATCGCGTCCGGCGGAATCGCTGGCAACCTTGTTGGCAGACGACGTTCGTTACCTGAACACTTCGACGGCAACTCAGGCGTACGCCGAGGGGTGGGCACTAACGTACTTTCTGATCACGACGAAACGCAAAGAGTACATCGATTATTTGAAGACACTCAGCGAAGGCAAGCCGGCCGTTGTGCGGCCGCCGCGAGAACGAATCAAAATGTTCGAAGACGCGTTTGGAATGACGCTTGTCGACCTGGACAAGGCATTCGTAAAGTTCATGCGTCGTGTTCGACTATAAAATCGCTCGATGACCATCTAGACCTCGCCCGCCGCTTTTTATTGCAGGAACTGCGAGTCGCGAAAACCGTCAAGACTTTTAACGTTCTTAAGATCAAGTCTCCGGCCGAGTTTCGCTACCTGAAAAAGAAACCGGAAATTGCCCGACTTCTGTAGGTCAATTCGTTGGAATCGAAGGCGACGCAGCTGTTGGCGTGGTGATCGCCGAGTTGTCGTCGTTGGACGTCGCGATGAGCGCGCCCACGGCACCAATTCCGGCTAAGCCACCGCCACCTGAAAATCCACCGCCAAACGAGCTACCACCACCGCCGCCCGAAAAACCACCACCATTCATAGGTGCGTTACCGACCGGTGGTGTGAATCCTCCACCGACTGGTCCGATAGGGCCGCCAACCATATCGCTTGCTGAGTCAACCGTCGGCTCCGGTGCGGACTTTTCCAAGTTCCCATAAGAACCGACGATCGACGTGACGACCGGCCGCATCATCGGTGGCGGCACCAGGACGACGGGCAATAGATCGGCATCACTTGCGTCCGCCGAAACGAAGGTCTCGCCATTTGCCGACGTCATCGCGATGTCGGTCGCATCACTCGCTTCGAAAGCAAACGCCGTGTACCCCATTGACCCTGAAGCGACCAATCCGTGAACTCCAGATCGAACACGAGCAATTTGGAAGTACCCTTGTTTGTCTGTGACGGTGTTTCCAACTTCAGTTCCGTTATAGAAAATCGACACGTTCACGCCGCCCAACAGGTTAATGTTGTCCGTATTGATCGGAACCACACGGCCTCGCAACGTATTATTGTCGCCCAAGGTCACGCGATAGTTGAAACGCTCGCCGCGTTGCACCAAATCGCCGACTTCAAAGGACTTGCCTTGTAGCGATCGAACGCGATCAATTGCAGGCCCCAGTTCTTGACTTTTGATTTTCAGCATGGTCATTTTGACGGGAAGCGGCTTCGACTTCAAAGCCAGCGCATCGACGTCACTGCCATCGGACTTCTTATCAAAGTAGAACAGCATGGTGCCGTGACTGCGTTCGCCTAACGCGACCAGCACGTGCATTCCGGTTTCGACATTGTTGATCGTGACAAGGCCATCGGAGTCCGGATTCAGTGCCGAAGCCTTGCCGTCTGGACGAATCAATCGAACGTCCACCGATTCAAGCTCGGCCGAATCGTTCTTGAAAGCCGACAAAAGATCAAGCTGAATGCTGATCTCTCGCGACTCGGAAAAGTACGCAACATTATCCGCTGGCAACCGAAGGATCGTTTCTGGCGTGGCAGCCTGGTTTGTTTGCACAACATTCGCTGACGAGGGTGCCTCGTCCTCGGCACTGGCAGCACCCAAAAATACGCAGCAACCTAGCAGGCCTGCGAAAGCAGAAAAGGACCTAATATTCATCGCGGAAATCTCGTGAAAGGTGAGCACTCTGGTGGGCTGGATAATCTGACGACCAATCGTCCACCCGGGCTCCGTCTCTCAACTGGACTGCCCCAGACTAGCTGGGGTCTGAAGGCAGTCAAGGAATTCCATCTTCCGCGATGCATACATTCATAGCAAATTTGCCTACTCATTCACCGTCATGCCGTCACGAAGACGGCATTTTCGGATCTGACTGAACCTGGAATAGCCGCTTAATAGCCGCTTTGATCCGAACCATTGCCTAGGTCAATCGGCGGCAATCCCAGCTCAACTCGCGCAGGATCCAAGATCGCAGCGGTAGCACTGGCCCCAACACGCGTCACGCCTAGTGAACGAACTTCCAGCAGTGTTGCCAGATCGCGAACGCCGCCAGCAGCCTTCACTTGGGTCGGTGACTTCGCGTGTGAGATCATTAACCTCAGATCCTCCATTGTCGCGCCGCCCGTTCCAAATCCAGTGGAAGTCTTGATCCAATCGGCCCCAGCATCGCAGGAGATCTCGCACAGTCGGATCTTCTGGTCCTGGTTCAGATAACAGTTTTCGAAGATAACTTTGACCTTTCGATCAGCCGCATGAGCCACCTCGATGATCGCCCTGATCTCATCCTCGACCCGCGTCCAATCACCGCTCAAAACCGCCGATATATTGACGACCATGTCCAATTCCATGCACCCATCGGCAACCGCTGTCTTTGCCTCGGCAACTTTGGTCGAGGTGGTTTGCCCACCCAGTGGGAATCCGATCACCGTACTAGGTAGCACCGTCGTCGGCGCTAAGATCTCCGCACAGCGAGCCAAGTAGTACGGCATGATGCAGACGCTGGCCACGTCATAGGCGGCGGCCATTCGGCAACCCGCCTCGAGCGAGTCTCGGTCAAGCGTCGGACTTAACAACGCGTGATCGATCATTTTCGAGGCGTCGTGATACTTGTATGGAACCATGGTGCTTCGCGATTGCTTGGTCGTTTGACGTATCTGGCCGCAGGCGCCGACCAAGTCGAATACGAAACAAGCCGGCACCTGCGGCTAGGCGTAGAACGAATCGCTACTTTGCGTACTGAACCTTGCCGGTACCACTGACGATCTTGCCGATTGGTTGGCATTCGATGCCCTCGGCTTGAATTTGCGACGCAATGTTAACCGCGTAAAATTCACTGACAACTGCCGCCATCCCAATACCCATGTTGAAGACTCGGCGCATTTCCGACGTTTCAACTTCGCCAGTTTCCTGCAGCCATTTGAAGATCGGCTGCGGCGTCCACGAATCCGAGTCGATGATCGCGTCAACGTTCTTTGGCAGAATCCGATCAAGATTTTCTTCGAAGCCACCACCGGTAATGTGGGCCAGCCCGTGCAGCACTTGTTTGACTCGATAGTGCGACTGAACAGCGCGGATCGATTTGGTGTAAATCTTTGTGGGCGTCAAACAGACTTCGGCCAGCGTTTTACCACCGAGTGCCTTAGGCGAATCGTCCCATCCGAGTCCGGCGTCAGCGATGACTTTTCGCACTAGCGAAAATCCGTTGCTGTGCAGACCACTAGACTGGATCCCAAGCACGACGTCGCCTTCGCTGATTTGTTTGCCATCGATTAGACGTTTCCGTTCGACCACGCCGACTGCGAAACCGGCCAAGTCGTAATCTTCAACGGCGTACATGTCAGGCATGATCGCCGTTTCGCCGCCCAATAGTGCCATGTCGCCGGCAACGCAGCCGTCGCTGATTCCTTGGACAATTTTTTCCAATCGCGCCGGGTCATCTTTCCCCATCGCGACATAATCCAAAAAGAACAGCGGTTCGGCACCGGTGCACAGCAGATCGTTGACGCACATGGCGACCAAATCAATGCCGACGGTTTCGTGACGCCCCGTGACTTGGGCGATCTTTAATTTGGTGCCGACACCATCAGTGCCGCTGACCAAAACCGGGTCGCGATAGTTGCGTGCAAAAAGCTTCCCCGCAAAATCGAGCTGGAACAGCCCCGCGAAACCACCATCGCTGGGGATCACACGCGGGCTAAAAGTACGATGCATCAGCCGCGGCAATCGGCTCATCGATTCAGCATAGACGTCCAGGTCGACGCCCGCATCTTTGTAGGTGGCTGCCATGTTGCGCTAACCGCTTAAGGAAACAAAGGGATTCGTCTATTGACTCACAAACTATTTGACGACCTTGGCCGTTCGCAGGTGAAGCTCGGCTAGCTGCTCGGTGTCAACGTTGCCAGGAGCCTCGGTCATCATGTCAGCAGCTTTCTGTGTTTTCGGAAACGCGATGACTTCACGAATATTATCGAGCCCAGCCAACAACATGACCCAGCGGTCCACACCCAGAGCGATTCCGCCGTGCGGCGGCGCACCAAAGCGAAGTGCGTTTAGCAAGAAACCAAATCGGTCTTCGGCAGTCGCTTCGTCAATACCGAGCAAATCGAAAACCTTCGACTGAGTCGCAGCGTCGTGGATACGAATCGTGCCCCCGCCAGCTTCGCTGCCGTTGATGACCAAGTCATACGCTTGTGCGCGGCATTTTTCGGGCGACTCATCAAGCAACGGCAAGTCGCTCTTCAGTGGTGCCGTGAACGGGTGGTGCATCGCGTTCCAGCGACCGGTTTCCTCGTCCTTTTCGAACATCGGAAACTCCGTCACCCAACTGCAATTGAGCACTTCGGGATCGATCAGATTCAGCTCGTTCGCCAATCGCTTGCGCAGCCCCGCTAAACCCTTACAGGTGACTTCCCAGGTATCTGCCAAGAACATCAACAAATCACCTGGCTCGCCGGCCATCAAAGCTTTGAACTCGTCCAAGTGTTCGGCTTCCAGGTTCTTGCTGATCGGGCTCCAAAGCGTTCCGTCGTCTTCGACGCGGAACCAAGCCAATCCCTTGGCACCAAAATCGTTCTTAACGTACTCGGTCAAATCATCAATTTGCCGGCGAGAGAACTTGGTTGCCGAGTCTTTCACGTTGATACCGCGAACAAAATTACCGGCGTCAGCGGTGCCACGGAAGACACGAAATTCTGTCTTGGCGGCGACCGACGTGCAATCGACGATCTCCATGCCGAAACGCAGGTCGGGTGCGTCGTGGCCGAAGCGACGCATCGCTTCGTCCCAAGTCATCCGAGGTAGCGGCAGCGTTACTTTTTTGCCCAGGACTTCTTCGGCTGTTCGTGCCACCAAGCCGTCGATCAAAGCGATGATGTCTTCGTCGTCGACGAAGGACATTTCGAGGTCAAGCTGTGTAAATTCTGGTTGACGATCGGCTCGCAAGTCTTCATCACGAAAACACTTGGCGACTTGGATGTAGCGATCGAAACCGGCGACCATCAAAATCTGTTTGTAAAGCTGCGGCGATTGAGGCAACGCGTAAAACTTGCCAGCGTGCACTCGGCTTGGCACCAAGTAATCACGAGCGCCTTCGGGCGTGCTACGACCGAGGATCGGGGTTTCGACGTCGATGAAATCATGCTCGGCGAAATAGTCCCGCATCGTTTTGACGATCTTGCTTCTCAGCACCATCGTTCGCAGCATCGAGGGGCGGCGAAGATCAAGAAAACGATACTTCAGACGCAAATCTTCGCCTGGCAGGTCCGATTGGCTGGGCGTGAACGGCGGCGTAACGCACGGGTTCAAGACTTCGAAATGCTCGCCGCGAACTTCGATGTCACCGGTGGCTAACTTGGCATTCGTTTTGCCCTCTAGCCGATCGGAGACTTTACCGCGGATCAGCACGACCGACTCCGTTGACACTCGTCCTGCTTCGGCGATCAAGTCGGCTCCGGCTTCGGGTGGCCCGACCACGACCTGCGTCAAACCGTAGCGATCGCGGAGATCGATGAAGACGGCCCCTCCGTGATCTCGCTTGCTTTCAACCCAACCGCAAAGGGTCACTTCAGTTCCGATGTGTTCTTTGCGGAGTTCGCCGCAGGTGTGAGAGCGTAGCACGGATCAATCAGGGGCTAGGGAATAAATGAAAGAGTGGTTCAAAGACCGCCGGAGATTCTAGCCGGAAGAGGGCGGTTAGATGGAGGGGACGTGTTTGACGAAGTCTTCCGCGATGAACCGTCCGCGGGTGCAAGTGACCAGTGAATCAACCGGGCACACATGACAACTGGATACATGACAACTGCCCCCCGCCGACTAGGTGACCACTAATTTCTTCAACGCAACCGGCAGGGGGATTGGCGTCGCCGTCAGTTCTTTCCACCACTGGGTCAGCCGAGCCGCCGTGGTAGGGTCACCGAAATTCCACAATTCCATCGCACGAGCGATCGGCAACTCATCGCCTCGCACCAGCTCGACTTCCGCCGCCGCCGACAAGACCAGCGGAACCGATGCATACTGCCAGGGTGCCAACAGCCCCGTGTCGCCCGAACGCTGGCGTGAATGGTTGGCAATCGCAACCTGAGTCACCAACCACGCGACGCGAACGACTTCTGGCACTTGGGGATCAGCATCGGTCAGCATTGCTTCGATCCAAAATCGTTCACCGCCGTCCGAGCCGCCGCTGTCGTATCCACCGTCACCACCAACGAGCGGCTGTACCAACCAAGCCGAAGTCCGCGTCGGCCACCAATCACTCGGCGGGCTGTTCTTCCAAATCAAACGCTCGACTTCGCGCAACAAGCCCTCGCCGTATGTATCCCACCGTTCTCGCAGTGGGCGTCCGCGCAGTTCCAGTTGCTCGGTCAGTTTAGGGTACCGACTTTGAAACGCCGTCCGCACATCAACCAATCGGTTTTTGACAATCTTGGCGGTTTGATCCAGCTGCATTTCGTTGCAACCAGCGGCCATCAAAGCCGAAGCCGTCGCTTCTGGCAAATCAAAATCGGCGAAACAGTCAGCAAAGTAATGGTTCCAGAATGCCGACACATCAATGGAAGCGGACAGCAAACGATCATTGATATCAGCAATCGGGCCGATCAATAAAGATTCTGTTTTCACATCGCTGCACGGCGTTCCGGTGGCAACGACATAAGCCGCCCGGGCGACGCTCAGTTCGGGACTGCTAATCCAGCGAACCTTTGCTCGACGGGATCCGCGCCGCGACGATGAACTCGATGGCAAAGTCAACCCCTCACTCCTCCATTCGTTCGTTGATCCACTGCTCAAGCTCATCAAAATCGACCGCTGGCAATGAATTCAGATCAGGCCTCAGTCGCACAGCCTCATGCAGGTACACATGCTGAATTTCCGACTGCGACTTATCAGTATTCCAATGCAGCAAAATTCGGATGCAAAGAGGCAACGATCCCGGAACCGAGATTTCATAGCCGCACAGCAACGGCACTTCGATCCAACCTAACTGTCGAGCCGCCAAAGCAGGAAATTCTGCGCTCAAATCGCTGGTCACCGTAAACTGGGCACTGGCCAAGTCTTTTGTCTCGATGCCATTGCGGCGAATGATCAGCCCCAACATTTGGCGTGTCGCCGTCAGAATTTGGTCACGATCATCGATTTCAACGGTGGTCGCCCCGCGGACGCCTCGGCAAACGGTCATTCGTTGGACACTGGCTAGAGAAAAGAATCTGTCTGACGGATAGTCTCGGATTTGTTAAGGCATCAGGATATCGCCGCGACAACTCCCGGCCTACACCTTTGAACACGCTAGGGAGGCTATAGAATACGGCCGACACCGCCCAATCTTGAAGGGGCCTGCCGACACCACCATTCGCAAATTTTCTTTGTCAACTTCTGCAAACTTCCTGAATGAGAGCCACTGATGGACCAGCCGCGATCCCGCCACCAAGAAAAGATCATCAAGAACTATTACCAGAACCGCGACTCAATCGGGCTGCAAAAAGCTCAGGAAGCCGTCACGGAACTGTATCTTAGCGAAGGAAAAAAGCGGGCAACCGTCTGGAAGCGATTGGCAAGCCATCTAGAGAAAGTTGGCTTGAAACCCGAGCAAATCCAACATCTGCAAGAAAAAGACAGCCCCGAAATGGTGCTCGAAGCTTTGAAGAAATACGTCTGATCCAAATCCAGGCACTAATACGCTATCATCGGGCGGCTATGGTGCACCGACGATCCGGCACACCAATGATCTGGCTTCCCGCGGAGATAACCCACCGATGACGATGAACGCAATTTCTATTGCAGCGACTCCATTGGCCCAGCAAACGCCGACGGGTTACATCCTGTTGGCTTTGGGGGTATTCGCCGCCTTCCTTGGCTTGATTTTAGTCTTCTTCTTTTTTCGCTATTTCAAACTGTGGTTCCAGGCGTACATGTCGGTCGCCGACGTCAGTCTGGTCAGTTTGATCCGGATGCACTTCACCAAAGTCAATCCGAACATCGTCGTTCAAGCGAAAGTTATGTCGGCACAAGCGGGCCTGAACACCAGCCGCCGTGACGGAGTTAGCACACGCCGCCTGGAGGCCCACTATTTGGCGGGCGGCAACGTGATGAACGTGATTCACGCCATCATCGCGGCACACCGAGCCGAAATTCCGTTGGAATTCGACCAAGCTGCCGCAATCGACCTAGCTGGACGAGACGTCTTGGATGCGGTCCAAACCAGCGTCTATCCCAAAGTCATCGATTGCCCCGACTCGTCACGCAGCGGCAAAACAACCCTTAGCGCGATTACAAAAAACGGCATCGAGCTGCGGGTGCGAACACGAGTCACTGTGCGAACCAACATCAGCCAACTAATCGGCGGAGCGACCGAGGATACGATTGTCGCGCGAGTCGGCGAGGCAATCATCAGCTCGATTGGATCGGCTTCATCTCACTTTGACGTGCTGGAAAACCCCGACATGATCACGAAAGTGGTTCTGTCGCGTGGCCTCGACGCACAAACGGCCTTCGAAATTGTTTCGATTGATATCGCGGACATCGACGTCGGTGAAAACATTGGTGCTCGACTGCAGAGCGACCAAGCCGAAGCCGACACGCGAGTCGCGCGGGCCGAAGCGGAAAGCCGCCGTGCCGAAGCGATCGCCGAAGAACAGCAGATGAAGGCGCGGGTCACGGATAACCGATCGGCCCTTGTGCTAGCCGAAGCCGAAGTTCCGATGGCAATGGCGGAAGCTTTCAAGGCTGGCCGTATCGCTTCGATCACTGATATCGAAGGCTAATCGATCCTGTGGAAACGACTTCTTACCGCGTCAAGTTTGACGGCGGCAGCGGACATGCATTGGCGGGAATCGTCGATCGTCCGACCGATCAAGATCCGACGCTCGTTGCGGTCTTCAGTCATTGCTTTACCTGCAACAAAGACTTGAAGGCGATTGTCCGAATCAGCCGAGGCTTGGCCGCGCACGGAATCGCCTGCTTGCGGTTCGATATGACCGGGCTGGGCGGCAG
The DNA here is from genome assembly GCF_007860175.1 of Rubripirellula reticaptiva. Lineage (NCBI taxonomy): Bacteria > Pseudomonadati > Planctomycetota > Planctomycetia > Pirellulales > Pirellulaceae > Rubripirellula > Rubripirellula reticaptiva. Next base: position 135,103 of record NZ_SJPX01000003.1, read on the forward strand.
CGAAGGCGATTTTTCACACACGAACTTCACAACCAATCTTACCGATCTTTCAGCCGCAATCGCCTTCGCTCGCGACGAACTGGGGCAAGTCAACGGATTGATCGGACATTCGTTTGGCGGCGCCGCGTCGCTTGCGATGGCAGGCAGCGCGTCGCAGAACGATTCACCAAAAGCCGTCGTTGCATTGGCCGCCCCCAGCGATACCGGCCACTTGGCGGTCCTGCTTTCGCGAATGAACCCAGCGATCGAAATGGATGGATTCGGCGACGTTAACATTGGCGGCCGAACGTGGACGATCCGACGCGAAATGCTCCAGGATTTCAAATCGCACGATTTGCCGGCGATCATTCCCAAAATCTGTTGTCCGGTGCTGCTGTTCCATTCTCCTGTTGATCGAACAGTCGGCTACGACCACGCTGTCCGAATCATGGGGCTGATTCATTCGTCGCCGGAGTCCGATGCGAGCGTTGCCAGTTTGGTCACGCTTTCGGGGGCTGATCATTTGCTGGTCAACAATCCGCACGACATCGAATTCGTCACCAACTCGGCGGCTGCGTTTCTGCTGCGATACGCACGACCGACCTAGCAGACACGCCACCTGATTCGAATTGCGTCGTTTGATCTGTGCGGGGATGTTGATTCCGCCGGACTTCTGGTGCAAGCTATCGGCTTCGCCCGTTCGATTACTTACGACCGCCCAACCAAAAGTCAATTCCAGATGTCCAAGCTTGCCCACCTCGTATTCTTTACCCTGAAAGATCGCAGCGAATCCGCAGTCCAGCATCTGCTAAGTGAAGCTAACCATTACTTGACCGACCATCCTGGTCTGATCGATTTTTACGTCGGCGTACGCGACAAAGAACTCACTCGACCGGTCAACGCAGACTACGACGTTTCGTTGCACATGGTTTTCGCGGATCGTCCATCGCACGATGCGTACCAAGTTGCTGAGCGGCATGTGCAGTTCATCGAAGCGAACAAAGAGAGTTGGGCGAACGTCAATATCTATGACAGCACTGTGATGTAACCGCGATTGCGTGTTTGTCGCGGCTACTTCCGAGTTGGTTTCTCAGACGCATCTTGTGTGACCGAATTGAAACGAAGCGATTCGACGATGGATCGATGTCTCGCAGCGCGCCTCGGATCGGTACGGCTGAGCAATTCGGCCAACTGTTGGTGAGCTTTGACGAAGTCAGCTCGAATCGCAACTGCCTTTTCCAAATGCACAATCGCTTCGCCAGTCTTGCGTTCTCCAAGCAAGCAGATTGCCAAACCAAAGTGATCGGTTTCGGAATTTCGAAATTCGATCAGCTTGCGAAAGTGAATGGCTGCCAACCGAGGCTTACGATTCTGCATCGCGACTTGGGCGATCAAGTCGTGTCCGTCAATCGAAACCGAGCTGCCCGGTAACGAAGCTTCGATCGCGGGCCCTGCCAACGCAACGGCAAGCGATGACTGCCCGGCAAATTGCGCATCAAAAGCCAAAGCCAATCGCGTCGCCGGATCCGTCGGCTGACCCGCCAAGCTTTGCAGTAACTTTTCGGTTGATTCTTCGTGCTGTGACCGGATGGCTTTCCGATCGCTGGCATCCAGATCTTGTTCGCCGCCATAGATGTACTTGTGCACGGCAACACATTGACGCCGTAACTGTTCGATACTGCCGATCAACTTGGGCTCAACCACCGGCACCAGTCGAACGGGACCGTCAAAGTCGGCAGATGATTGCGGATAAACTCCGATTCGGTGATTGTGCAACGCCGCGTGAGTCACGTTCGTCGGATTTTTGGGCATGTGACAATCGGCACACGCATTTGAATTCCTTTCCATTCGTTTGGCACGTTCGACGCCACAGTCTTGGTCGGCATGGCATTTCAAGCATGCGTTTCGATGATAATCGACTCGTTGATCCGCAGTCACCTGGTGGTGTGGATCGTGGCAAGAGATGCAAGTCAGCGTTTCGGTTTGCAGATAACACGCACTCTGATGCATTTGTTCGACATGACCAACGATTGCGGTCGTGGTGCGATTTTCGAATCGATAATCCGTACGGTTCGTTTCCAAGCTTTCGCCCGGACGAAACGACCAGTGATCGACGCCCGCCGCCGGAACCGTTTCGACACCTTGCAAGTGACACTGCTGACAAATCGCTTCGCCAAGTTCCCGCGACAATTTGGCCGGATTGACGATCGGATCATCGACATCATCTTCAATCGCAACACTTCCGGCATGCAGTTCCGCGTGCAAGTTGCCGGCACCGTGGCACCGCTCGCAACTGATCGGTTCTTCGACGAGACGAAACTTTGCTTGGTTGCCGACTTGTTTTTGGATACGCCCAGCATGACAAAAAACACAGTCGGCTGAGATCTTGCGGGTGAACGATGGGTGCCTCGCCTGGTTGTATCCGGGCGACATCCCCCAGGCACCAGTTTCGCGGTACCAAGTCAAAGGTGATTCGTGCAGAAAACCATCGAGCGAAAACATATAGGTGTGCGCATGGGTTCCCGATCCAACTTCAAACTCCATCGGATACTCGCTGATCACCTTCGCGTCATCGTCAGCGACGTCGATCACTTCGCGATGAACCATCTGGCTACCATCGATACTAACTTCAAAACGTCGATTCGACGGTTCATGAAAGAATCCGCCCGATTCCGGCCCCGCGTTTCTTGACTCGCCGATCGAACGCAGCGAAATGGCATGAGTGGTCTCACCGAACGTTTGAAATTGTTTGGGGTGACACTCGCGACACGCATTGCTACCGATGAAACTGGGGTCGAGCGGTTCGAAATTTACTGTCGAAACAAGAGACTCGTTACCCACCGGCTGCGATGGCTCTAGCGTATCGCCCCTGCGGCTGACTTGGGCACCCTGCGGCGGAGTCAGATCGGGCTGGGTCGCTGGGGAAACAACCGGATCGGAAACTGGTCCTCGCATCCAAACCGCGGCGCCCCAAATCAACAATCCCATTCCCGCAATGATCGAAATCCACTGTGCGCGACCGCGACGTGGCGAGAATCGGTTAGCATCCGCCGGATCCAATCGATGCGCATCGTTTTGTTTTGAGCCACCAATCCCTTTCGCCGATCGACGTTTTCGATTGCTGGCCATTAATCGATCAATAAGAGAGATTGAAATGGAACGAGGCGACGAATTTGCTATGCAAAATAGCACAATGGTGTCACGAAAGGAATTCAAAGCGGCGAAACACGTCCGTCGATCCGATTTGGCCATCCGCCCGGTCTTGCCAGGGGTGATTTGAATTGGACAATGAATGCGCGGTTACACGTGTTTTGATTCTCATCCACGGCGGTCCCATTGGCCAAGCTAAATCTTCGCAAATTCGCCGGCCCCGCCCTGGCGATCGCGCTGTTCGCTTTGGCCGTTCGTTTATTGGTGCACGAAGCCAATTCGATCACCTGGGAAGACTTCCGATCCGGCCTCACCAGCGTACCGACATTATACATCGTGTTTGCCGTCTTTTTGGTCGCACTCAACTACGGCCTGTTGGTTTCGTACGACTTGCTGGCGCTGCGGTACTTGTGCCGATCGATGCCACTTCGCCGCGTCGCGCTGGTGTCTTTCCTTGGCTTTACGCTAGGCAACAACTTTGGCACCTTCATGGCTGGTGCCCCGATTCGATTTCGCTTTTACACTCGCTGGGGATTGTCGCCAAGCCAAGTGGTGGTGCTAATTTCAATCTTGGGGCTAACTTTTTGGAGTGGCCTTTGGTTCTTGGGTGGTATGGTATTGGTATGTGTGCCGATTGAGTTGCCACCGCCTTACGTGCTGCCAGTTGGCACTCGGACGCTTGGCGTGATCCTGCTGTCGCTTGCAGTTAGCTACCTGTTGGTTTGTACGTTTTGGCGAAAACCGTGGCCGATTGGCAAGCTTCATTTACGTCCACCCGAACCGGGTTTGATGGCAGTTCAAGCGTCGGTTGCGGCAGTCGACTTGCTCATTTCAGCAACGGCGCTGTACCTCGTATTGCCAGGCGATTCACTGGTGCCGTTCACTTTGGTATTGGCGGCCTACTTGGCCGCGATCGCCGTTTCGTTGATCAGCCAAGTGCCGGGTGGATTAGGTGTGCTTGAAGTCATCCTGCTGGCGCTGCTGAAAGAAACGGTTGGCGATGCAGTGCTGGCATCGGTGATCATTTTCCGAACCATCTACTATCTAATCCCACTGATGTTCGGCATGACGGCGCTAGTGATCCACGAAATCTATGGCGGTGCAGTCGAAGCCCGTGAGGCACGCCAATAGGAATTCGCTTGCACAGGTAGAATGGAGCGAACCATTCCTCTGAACGCGCGGTATCGCCCCGATAATGTTGCCCATCGAATCCCAAAAACGGCTGATTATCTATGCGTTGCTCGCCGCGTTGGCAACTTTCTTAATCGCAACGTTTTATCCCGTGGGACGTCCGGCGGACGAAACAACCCAACTATCATTTGCGTCGGCATATGCGTGGATTGCAGCCCAGTCGCTAGCGCCGGCAATCGTGGTATTGATTCCATTGCAGCTCGTAACGCGACTATCTCCTCGACTTACTTGCCGCGTGGGTATGGCCCTGCTGGCATTATTGCCGATCACGATCTTCTTGGATGCCATTGGTTTCCACTGGACCGGCGAGCGACTACTGTCAGCAACGACGGCACACATTGCGTGGTCACTGCTGCCCGGACTGATCCCGTTTGCGAGTTTCTCGACGATCGCAATGACCGCCTGTGCAATTCTGACAGTGTTGGTACTACTGTGGTTCTCGGCATGGCTTTCAAAGTATCTAGCCGATCGTTGGTCGACGGATCACCCAGGCGAACTGTCGCCATTGAAGATAGGCTGGGTTCTTCTTGCAGGAACCGTTTTACTGGGATTGCCCGCGATGAAGCATCGCACCCGCACGATCGCCGAAATGCAGGACTACTCGACTCGGCATCCGTTTTGCGTGCTTCGTGTGATCGGATATCGATCCGTCGGCATGATGATTCCGACGGGCGAGTCTGCGGTCATGTCGCATCTTTATGGTTTTGGTTTGTCCACAGCAGTACAACATCGCCTGGACGAATTAAAACAAGTCCGGATTCAACTCGCCGTCATAGATGACAAAACTGAGCGGCCAAGCCAAGAAGACCGCTCCGACGTCTTGATCATCATCATGGAATCGCTGCAGGCATCATTACTCAACGAAGACGTAATGCCGAACTCGCACAAATTGGCTAGCGAGGGTCTGATGTTGACCCAGCATTTTACAGGCGGTAACGCTAGCAACCTGGGAATCTTTTCATTGCTGAATGGATTGGAGGCAACGTGGTTTCCCTATGCCGACCAATTTGAACCGCTGGCCAACCGGTTCTTTCATCAGGCAGATTACGAACTCGGTTTCTTTGGCGGGACGAACGACTGGCACTCCTTCGGAATGGAGCCCTTTATCAATCCGAAATGGTACGACCGCTTTAAAATCGAGCCAGTCGCCTGGTTGGAATCTGACCAGCGAGCAATCGACCATGTCCAAGAATTTCTTGGTCGCGGCAACAAGTCCCGAAAACCTCGCGTGGCCGTTCTGTATTTGTATTCCAGTCATGGTCCGTTTGCGTCACTCCCCGAAGAAGAAGTTTTCCAGCCCGCCGCAGAGTCTTACGTCACGCCGTTTTCGGACGCCATGCGGATGCCGGTTTGGAACAAGTACCGAAACGCTGTTCGGTCACTCGACAAAATGCTGTTACCGCTATTGGACCGTACCCGCATTACCGCAATTGTTGGCGATCACGGCGAAGCGTTTTTGGAAGACGGAACCATCGGTCATGGCACGCGGTTGTCTCAGATCCAAAACATGACGCCAGGGATGATTTATTTTCCCGGTGGCAAAGCAAAACGGATCACCGAGCGAACATCTCATGCCGACATCTTGCCGACGATTCTTGATTCGATCGGAATCAAAACAAGTTCACCGGTTTTCGAAGGCGTCAATATCAACAGCACCGAACCTGCGTTGCTTGCCCAGCGACGATTCGCGTCTTGCAGTTACATGGGCGGATCGCTGATCCTTACCGGCCCATGGACTGAGAAACCGGATCGTCCCTTCGCGTACCGATGCGCCTATTCAATCAAGGACTGGCAAATCGCTCCGCTGAATCCCGTGGACACCAAAGGTTTGCAGTGGATACCGCCAAACGAAAAAAGCGGCAACGAATCTCGCGATTCCGAAACAATTGGCGACGAACTTGGAGATTGGCTTATTCGTCGATTAGGAGTCAACCCGATGGACGACGAACGGGACGAGCTAGAACTATTCGCCCAATACTTAACGGCCCCCGATCACACCATTCGATTGGCGGCCGTCAATCTAGCTGAAAACGTTAGCCGGCCAAGCGACGAACTGATCAATCTGGTCAGCGATCGCACTGCAGACAGTCAAAAAGAAATACGCGACGCGGCTCGAAAAGTGGTGATCCAACTGCAGCGCCGAGCGCGGTAGCTAAACGATCCTCAGCTCGCTTACAAACCCGAGTTGTCGAACTCGGCCAGCCCATCAAATTCGCTGTGCCGTTCCGGTGCACGGTCGCTGAACTTCGTGAACTCTGCTTCCCACGTCAATTCAACGTCGCCGACCGGACCGTTCCGCTGTTTCGCGATGATGATTTCCGCTTGCCCAGCAAACTGAGCTTTGTCTTCACCACGGTGATAGTACTCTTCACGGTGCACAAACATCACGACGTCGGCATCCTGCTCGATAGCACCCGATTCACGAAGGTGACTCAGTTTGGGACGGTGATCCTTACCATCCTCGGCTTGCCGGTTCAACTGAGACAAACAGAGCAGCGGCACCTCTAATTCTCGCGCCATCCCCTTCAATCGACGAGCGATCTTGGCGACCTGTTCTTGCCGTGGATCGCGAGAGTTGTCCGGATCGATCAGTTGCAGATAGTCAATTACGATCAAGCCAAGACCATCTTCTTTGCGTTTGATTCGACGCGCCGTCGCGGCAATCTCGCTGACCGTTCGGCTGGGCGAATCGTCAACATAAAGCGGCGACTCACTGATCTCGTTAGCTTTGGAAATCAATCGATCTCGATCGTCTGACGAAATCGAACCGTTTCGCAATCGGTGACCGTTGACGCGAGCGAGCGAGCACAACATCCGGTCCGCCAGTTCAATCCCCGACATTTCCAACGACACAAACAAGACGGGCGCGCCTTGGACGATCGCACAGTGTTCGGCCATATTCATCGCCAACGCGGTTTTACCCATCGACGGACGAGCGGCCAAGATGATCAGTTCGCCGTTGTGCAAACCACCTGTCATTTCGTCGAAGACTTTCAGCCCCGTTTCGGCTCCGCCGTCAACGTATTCATCTCGCAACCGTGCCTCCATGCGGTCCATCGCTTGGTGCAATACGTCACTGATGCTGTGGACGCTTTGCGACGATCGACCGTCCATGATCGCGAACACTTTCTGTTCGGCCTGGGCACACAATTCTTTGGCCGTGCCGGTCTGTTCGTAGGCGTCACGCAGAATCTCGGTGCTGGATTCGATCAGCCGCCGGTAGACCGCTTTTTCAGAAACGATCGCCGCATAAAAACTTGCGTGCGCCGCATTCGGAACTGCGCCGGATAAACGCGCTAAATAAGCCGCACCGCCCACCGATTCGTAGTCACCTTCGGTCCGCAGACGTGACACCAAGAGCGTGATATCGATCTTCTCGCCGCCGTCGTACATTTCGCGCATCGCATGATAGATCTTGCGATTGGCGTCATTGTAGAAATCGTCCGCCTTCAACGACGCAATTTCGTCACAGATCGAAGGCAACAACAGAACGCTGCCGATCACCCCCATCTCGGCCTCCTCGTCGAAGGGAGGCTCTCGCATCAAGACTTCAGCAGTGGTCGGTTCATTCTTCTTCTTTTTGAACCGGAATTCTTTTTCGTCTTTAATCATGGTTCCACATCCTTGGGAGGTGCCGAGCGAGCTGTCGCGTCTAATCTGTCGCGAAAAAGCGATCGATGCAAGGACAGGAGCAAACGAGAAAGACGGCCAGCCGGACTAGAGCGCCGCGAGTCTGCGGATTACGCGATGGATCAGGCACGCAACAGGTTCTCGATTCGTTCAATCGCTTCTTGAGCCGACATCGCGACGTTACCACGGCCGATCGATTTTCCTTTTTCCAACCAACCCTTCACGTTCTTTTCCGCCGCCATTGCCGTGCTGTGCGATTTGCCGCCAAAATGTTTCGCAATCTCAGTGTACGCCGCCGATGTCATTTGCCGCGATAAATACATTGCCAGCATACGAGGTTCCGATACGGCCCGCGTCTGAGCTCCGCTGCGAAGGACATCAAGCGGCAACTGGAACGCATCGCAAACCGCCGTCTCGATGACTGACAAACTGGCAACCGGCTTGGCCGATCGCAATACATCACCGCCAAACCGACGAACTTCGTCCATCGACGGATTACGGCCGTACATGCGTTGCAGCAGATTGATCGTATTGACGACGCCGCTGATCACGCGTCCATCCCCCGCAAGCATCGATGTCAACTGAGTCACCATCGCGTCGTCGACTGGCATCGAACACGTATCACCAAGCCAGCGACGCAAAATCGTCTCGCGAGTCGACAGGTCAAGCGGCCCCATTGGGCAAACCAAACCGCTGGACATTCGCCCGGCCAACTCGTGAGTCAAGCCTTGGATTTCGGTGGGAGCATGCGAGCCGCTGAAGATCAACGGCCGACCAGCGGCCGCCAGTGTTTCAACGGTGTACAACACTTCTCGCAGAGTCGCTTTCTTTGAGCCCAAAAACTGGACGTCATCGATTAATAGAGCGTCGACTTCGCGGTAGCGACGACGGAACGACGTGATGCCGCTGTTGCCAACCGAAGTGATGAAGTCGTTGGTGAACTGTTCGGCCGACAAGTGCATCACGCGGCGCATCCGGTGATGTCGACGAAACTGGTCCGCGATCGCGGTCAGCATGTGAGTCTTGCCACTGCCGGTCGGGCCGCATAAGAACAGGGGGCTGGCCAGTCCCGGTTGTTGGCACACCATCGACATCGCGGTGAACGCCAACTGATTGCACGATCCTGACACGAAGGTTTGAGCGTTCATCGGACGCTGCTGCCCTACCGCTTTGGCGGAAGGGTCTCTCAGCGACTTACTCAGAGACGTGTCGCTGCCAGCCGGCTTCGTCGGTGCTTTGGACGGCGACTTGGACTGTGGCTGCGGTGTTCCGCCCAGAGCGAAATCGCTTGAAACCACAACACCATGGACGACGGTGGCGGCGACTTTGGGTGCGCGACGTTGATTGCGAACGGTACCGGCGCCGCTCGCCACCAACCCCGACATCGACATCGTCTTGCCGCGTTGAGATTCGATCTTCGCACTCGCTTGTCGACGACTGCGGACCGGTGATCTTCGCGGCGCGGAATCCGACTTTGATGCTTCGCCAAGCGGCAACTCGGCTTGCGCCGCTTGCGGTGCAGCAAGTTCCACCGAGACATTCGTCGACGATCCACAGGCCTGCATCGCAGCGCCGCGCAACTCGCTTAGAAAGTTCTTCTTCAAACGATCGAGTGCGAATTGGCCACGGACGCGGACAATCACGCAGCCACGAACCAAGCTCGTAGGCTTGGTGATGGGTTCGCCGTCGGACGGGTTACCAGTTTCCGAGGTTTCCGCTTCAACCGGCGACGATGCGACCTCGAAAGCGACACCGTTGGTGAACCACATTCGAAACCGGTCTGCACCGATGCGTTGTTCAAGCGCTTCCTTGAATGATGCGACAACGTCCCTGTCGTCGGTGCAGCCGTGCGGAACAAACATACCGGTAGCGCAATCCTCCTTCATGGACGTTTCGCGGACCAACCATTCTCATCGACCACATTCAATTCGCCCACGCGAATCGGATCGACGCTTTGCGTTTTAAGAAGACTCCGCCCATGCTTGGCGGCGACGTCACTTTCGCATTTCCTTCACGTCTCGACGAGCTACTCTCCTGCAGACGTGAGGCCAGATTCTAGGGTTGCTAGCATTCAAGTCAAACGCTGTTGTGAACAGAAAGTGAAGATTCGAAAAGGAGAATTCAATTAGGGATGCAGTTGACGCAGAAACACCGATTCTGATGGCGACAGATTACCAAGTTTGACTCGCCGAAATGCCAATTGGAAACTATCCACCCGTGTGGAAAATGTGTCGACTAGCAAGCCAGAATGCACCTGAGTCGCCGGCTGTGATTCCCTAACGCGTTACCACGTCGATGGTTAGCGATTGGCCATGGATAAAGATTGGGCGTAGAAACAAGAATCACTCATTCTCGCCCTTGCCAGGATCGGCTGCTGCGATCCTTTTGCACCACACCACCTCGCCCATCATCGACCGCAAACCGGCGCGTTCATACAGACGACGGGCCGGAATATTTTTTTGGTCGACGGCCAAAATCAAACGGTCGCCTCCGATCTGACGAGCGATTCGCATCGCTTGGGCAATCAGGCAGGCGGCCAGACCTCTCGACCGAGCCTCCGGCACCAATCCCATGTAAACGATTTCGACGACCGGCCGAGGCTGTGCGCCGTCAGCGTCTGGGTCGTCCGTTTCAGAACCCGGCGATCCGTGAAGACCAACGATCAAGCAGCCCGCTGGGCGGCCGCTGGCTGGATCCATCGCAGTGAACCAGTACTTAGGAGCAAAGGCGGCACTACTGCGATAGCCGAGCATCGTTTGGTTGGCGGAACGAAACTCACACAGTTGCGGGCAGTCCAGCGTGCCCTGATAAGTCTGTTCGACCAGCCTTTCCATCGCCGCCCAGTTTTCGGCCAAGTCGTTCCAATCAAACGGCTCGAACGTCAATGAAAGTGCGGGCTCGCTGCGATCCGACTGACCGACCAGCGACGTCTCCGTGACGAGATCCACAGGGCCGCTCATGTAATCCAGCGTCGCCAGCGGTTCGAACCCAAAATTTGCACACCAATGAGCCACCGAATCGGGTGACAAAGCAGAATGCGTATCGGTCTCGGCATCAGTCTTCGCGACCGGATCCGCTCCCCACTGGACGAAACTGACGCCACATTCCGCCAATTCAAGGTCCAAGCAATTGGCTAATTTCCCGATCACATCGGCGGTTAACGGACTGTTTTGTACACCGTTTGTCTGTCGCATCGTAACGCCGGCGTGAACAATCGTCGCCGTGTCGCCCCAGCAAAGCGACGTGGCGTCCACGGACTTGCCTAGCGGTTGTGCGTTTTCATCGTTGATCGCGGTCTGAATCGCGATTGCGGCGGCGACTACCCCTTTGTTCGCCGATTTCACTGTGGCCAATCGGATCCGACCGGACGAGGGGTCTTGCAGACTTGTTCGAATCTGATCGATAGCTATTTGTGCACGTCCGAGCGACAGATTGGCCAACAAGGGTGGCAACCACTGCTGCAATAACTCGGCTTTTGGCGACTCAGCCTGGTAGGTCAGGGTTTCTGATGGCATCAATCGTCTTTTTTACGAAGGATTCCCGATAGTGACGGTTTTTATTCTCGGCAACTTAACCCTATCATAGAAGGCCTCGAGTGGGTGAACGCAGTTGGACGTCCAGAGCCTTGTTGGGCAAGTCGTCATGGCGCGGCTTATTGATCGACAGCCCCAATCACGACTTTCCCCCCATCACCTGCTTCTGCGGATCAATTAAACGATTCGCAAATCTACCCCGACCACCCTTCACGGAATCTCAGTTCGATGTCGTCACGCCGATTCTGCCTTTGCCTCACCGCTCCCCTGGTTCTCCTTTTCTTGGTTGCCGATTCGCAATCCAGCCAGGCCCAAGGACTTCTGCGTCGAATTCAAAATCGGATCCAATCCCGAGTGCAACCGGCGCCCCAACCGCAATTACGGCGTCCTGCTCCTCAGCAGCAACCGGCCCCGCGACTTCAAACGCCGAACAACAACAGCAGCAACGCCGCCGGCCTCCGCCGGGTCAGCCCAGTTTCGCCAACCGGTTCGGGTGTTGAACCGTCGGCACCGGACGACGCCAACGACTTTGGGGCGTCAATTCTCAGTGGTAGGGACAACGACTCAGAACGAGCTTCGATTGGAATCACGGTTTCACCACCTGCGGACGGTTCAAGCGGAATCGAAATCACGCAGTTCAGCCCTGATTCGCTCGCCGATGACGCGGGCCTAAAAGTCGGCGACGTGATCACATCGGTGAACGGTCGCCCCATCCAAACAAGCAGCGACGTTGCCGCTCAGCTCGTCGGCCTCAGAAATGGCGAACGCGTACAGATCCAATTCAATCGCAATCAAACGCCCTACCGAGTGACAATTCCGTTGATCGCTCGCAAGGCAAACGATCCGGCACCGAAGAGCGACTCTGACAAGAAACCAGCACCAACAGCGACTGCCATAGAGAAGCCGGCGGACGTAGAACCAACTTTGGCCGAACCAAACAAGCAAAAGTTGAATACCCCCGAATTCAAAGTCGCTGAATCGATGCAAGCGGAACCGACTTTGGCGGCTCCCAAACAGGCTGCCAAGCCAGAACCAGCCAGCTCAGTCGCCTCGGTGGCATCGGTCGCTAAGCCTGTCGCCCCCCAGCCAAAACTGACTGAACCGAAGCCAAGTGATCTGACCGAAACGGTTGCGTTGCCGTCTCCCGTGCTTGATTCGCCACGCCCCTTTGGCGTCAACGCCAAGAACGTCAAGGGAGTCCGCGGGGCCGTCATCACCGAAGTGTCACCTGGATCGCCCGCTGCCAATGCTGGCATTATCCCCGGCGATCGCATCGTTTCCATCAACGGTCGTCTGCTGATGAATTCGGACTCTTTGTTTCGCCAAATGGACAATCGCATTTCAGCAGGTACGGTCATCGTTCAACTGGTTCGTGACACTAAACTGGTCGCGACCGAGGTGAGCTTTACGGCGGATCCGATCCCAGCAAAAACTGGGGAACGAACAAAAGAAGTTGCCTCTGATACCGATTCAAAATCGAGCACTCTGAATTCACTGCTTGGTGGTTTATTCGGAAGCAAAGCAGAAGTCCCCGAGAAATCGAGCGACGAAATGGCCTTTGGCGACAATGAACCGGTCAAGCGGGCTGGTTTCAACGAACCTGTTAAGACAGCGACACCGCAATCCCCACCGCCAACGGACCCGCCATCGCTGGACGACCTGGAAGCACCGACCGGGGCTGCCGCCGAAACAAAAGCCGATCCCAGCAAAGCCGAAACTGAGTTGCTGAAGAAGATCCGCGAACTGGAATCGCAACTGGAACGACTCAAAGGAACCGAGTGAGCGAGAATAAGGCAGACGAAGGATTTGACTACGCCGCGGCGAAGGTAAAGACGTTTCCACAAACGCCCGGCGTGTATCTGATGAAGGATGCCGCCGAACGCGTCATCTATGTCGGCAAGGCCAAGAACTTGCGCAGCCGCGCCAGCAGCTACTTTTTGAAAGCTGCCGCCGAGGACCTGCGAACGGCGAATTGGATCGGCGAGATCGCGGACATCGACTATGTCGAATGTGACAGCGAAGTCGACGCGTTGTTGATGGAGTCTCGGCTCGTCAAAGACATCCAGCCAAAGCACAACAAAGACCTAAAAGACGACAAGTCGTTCCCGTACTTGATGATCACGACTCGGGACGAATTTCCGCGAGTCGAAGTCACCCGAGAACCCAAAGAACGCGGCGTCAAACTGTATGGTCCGTTCCCGAGTGCCGGCGCCCTGCGTGGCGCGATCCAAGTGCTGCAGCGAATTTTCAAGTTTCGCACCTGCACGCTAGACATCACCGAATCGGACGAAAAGTGGCAATGGTTTCGGCCCTGCCTTTTGCACAGCATCCATCAGTGCACGGCGCCCTGCAATTTCCGAATCAGCAAAGAGGAATACCGGCGCGACATCAAACGCCTACAAACGTTCATGGAAGGCGGCAAGAAACGGCTGCTCAAGGAAATGAGCGACGAAATGATGGTCGCTAGTAAGGCGATGGATTTCGAACGCGCCGCGGTCCTGCGAGACGAAATCAAAATGCTCGACCGCTTGGAAGAACGAGGGGAACTCGACACACATGCGCAACCCGAAGTCTTTTACGTCGACCCCAAGAAAGGTCTGACCGGGTTGCGAAAGGTTCTTGGTTTAACCGAAACCCCGCGAGTCATCGAAGGCATGGACATTGCCCACCTGGGCGGTGGCGAGACCGTGGCGTCAATGGTCCAGTTCATCGATGGGCTGCCGTTCAAGCCAGGCTACCGACGATTCAAAATCCAAGACGTCGAAGGTATCGACGACTTCCGCAGCATGTACGAAGTCGTTTCGCGTCGGTTTCGACGACTGTCCGACGAAGGCGATTCGTTTCCGGATATCTTGTTAATCGATGGCGGCAAAGGCCAACTGAGCGCTGCCATGGCCGCGTTTCGTGATCAAGAAATCACACCGCCAACGGTGATCTCGCTTGCCAAACGAGAAGAAGAGATATTCCGTCCTGGCATCTCTGAATCGATCAAGCTGAGCAAGAGTTCGTATGCACTGCGATTGTTGCAATACGTTCGCGACGAATCGCACCGATTCGCGCAACACTATCACCACATCCTACGATCAAAATCAACGTTCGATCGCTAGACGTGATTCGTCAATTCGCTCGACTTATGATCGCTCAACCTAAGATCGACGACGACGAGCCAAGAAACCGCCGCCGACAACAGCGAATGCCATCAACGTGCTCGGTTCAGGAACCGCCACGACTTGGTACGAAACAACGTTGTCGAACGTGTAACTGATAAAGCCAGTGCCGTTTTCGTACAATTCAAGCTCGGTGATCGTTTCAAGGCCAGCCGAATCAACCAGACCAATGAAGAACGCTTGGTCACCGTCGACCGCGACTCCCGAACCAGGTGCGACTGCTGCAACCGTTCCATTGGCATCGTTAAGCTCGATCAATTCCAAGACACCATCGTTGGCAATCGATGCAGAGTCATACTGAACCCACAATCCGGCGGCCGAGCGAGCGGCACCAAAACTGATCGAAATCACTTGCACCTCGTCCAACGGTTCGAAATCGAAATCGTCACCAATGTAATTGGTGGGGCTGATCGTAAAGGTGGGAAACGTGTCGTAGACAAACAGTGTTTCACCGCCATCGGATGCAAAGCTGATGTCGCCGATCGACGTTAAAGCGGTGCCTGCGGTCTGGCCTTCAAACGTCTCAATCTGCTGAACACCAGTCGCCGCCGCGACAAAAGCGGCATAGTCGCTGTAGGCAACGAGCGCAGCATCGGCCGAATGGGAAAACCCCGTCAGAGCCAACAGGGCAACCGCTAACAAACAAGCCGCTCGCTTCTTTGCAACACTTAACATGGTCTTCCAACCTTCGATTCAATGAGACGTTTCTAGACAAGAATTGCGTAGTCGGCGCAATCAATCCTGTACGACCGAGTTCGGGCGACTCTAGACCTACTCTCAAGTAAAAACAACCTTCCCAACCGCTTTGGGGGGGACGGAATCGTTTTTCTTTCCTAACTACGATTTCGCCTTTTCGCATTGCAAATCGCAAACAGAGTCACCAAGAACCCTCGCCACCGGTAACACCCCCCGAGGATGGAATTGCTTTGCTAAGAATCGACGCCTTCACTAAGCTATTTAGCTCTAATCTCTCCTTTTGCCTTCGAACTGCGGTCATATCTAATGCCACGCCTTGCTCTTGCCCTAGCGATTTCGATGGCGACGATTTCGTTTTCTTGTGCTGCTACTGTGACGGTGCTTTACGACGAATCGACCAACCCGGTCGCCCTGTCCACCAACAACATGGCACCAACCGACCTCGGTGTCCTCGCAAGCGGATTGAATCGGGTCACCGGAAACCTGGAATCGGCCCTGAGTGTTGGAAACGTCGACGTCTTCAAATTCGATGTGCCAACCGGCTTCCAACTCGACGGGGTTTTCGTGTTCGACTACGGCTACCCCAATACTCCACCAGTCGGCGAAGGTGCGGCATTCTTAGCGATCAATGACGCTGCGATATTTCCTTACGACGCCTTCGACTTGGATTTCAACACGAATCCATTCTTGGACGAGACACAATTTTTGGGTGGATCGACGTTTGGATCTTCCGATGCACCAACGCTTGATATCCTGCCACGCATTGGAAACGTTGCCGGCCGCAAATTCACGGGACCACTGGCCGCCGGAACCTACACGGTCTACATCCAACAAACGGGCCCCGAGAATTTCTATTCGCTCGACTTCCAATCGACTTCGTTGACGGCTGTGCCCGAGCCTGCTCACGCATCGCTGGCAATCTTGGCAATGGCTACCATCGCCGTCAAACGGCGTCGGACGAAACGCTGCTTGACTAACTAGCCCTTCGACGGGCTGCAACGGAAATCAGTCACTATCGACTGGACGATCCCGACGGCAAGGCATTGCTGAGTCGCTCGAAACCTGTTCCTTGAACTTCCATCGTCTTCGGGTTGACGGTTAGCATTCTGACTGCGGCTTCAACACCCGGTTGGCCGTCGGCACGAGTTTGACGAAAGATAACGGGCATATTGGGCGCGCCATCGAGCGTAAAGATCTCCTTTGACGCCGAGTAGGCCGCGCGGCTGGCGGTGCCTTCCAGCAGTCCATTTTCGTTGCGTGTGCGGAAGACGACTCCACTGGTCGCCTCCATCTCCCACGCCGTTTGTCCGCTACCCAAACGAGATGAACCGTAAGCCGAACCGGCATAGGAATGAGCTGCTTGACCAGGCTCAACGGAAAACCGCAGGCGATCGCAATCCAACGTCGATTGGCCGATCGAAATCGTATCCATCTTGGCGGCATCAAACGCCTGATCCCAACCCGATACTTCCTGCACGCCCACACGAACGCCTCGCAAGAAATCCAGATTTCGTGTCGTCAGATCGGCTTGCATCGAATCATTGAACGTCAAGTGAATACCAGTCATGTCGTCTTGCGCGCCATCAACCACGGTCGCTTTCGACGCGTTTGTCGACTTTCCGCTGGCCACACCGGATGTCGCCAGACCGCCAATCGTCCAGCCGCGATACCATCCTGGTCCTTGCCCGACCAATCGACCGCCTTCACCAGGTGCCATCGTCAAACGACGGGCAAAAACCAAGTGCTTGGTTTCGCGGACACCGTCGCGACCATAGTGCAATGCTTGGGCAATGACAGGACGATCATCGGCCTGCAGAATCGTGATTTTCTGAACCACCGCGTTCCGCATCGATGCCATGTCGCGCATTTGAACGCCCTCTTGAAGATCGACTTCTAAACGATCACCGCTAACTTTCAATTCCCAGGGTTCTCGGTCACTGATCAACGATGCATCAATATCGACACCCTCGGTCAACACTGCCTTCCGCCCGTCGAACAGCATTTCACCTTGCCAACGACAATGCGGTGGCTTTGTCCAAACAAATCCGCCGGACTTCGTGCCGCCATCGGTTCCGTTGCCTCCTGAAAGTCCTGTTGGCAATGCAGCTGTGGGAATCTGAAACTCGCCCGCCGCATTGATCCAAACCATATTGTCACTTGGCCGAATTTGAATTTGCGGCCCCACAAAAAAACCATCACCGAGCTCAAACCTTGCTGGCGCGGCCTCATTTCCCGACAGTTGCAAGACATCTTCGCCGCCGCCGTCAAGCAACTCTAAACTTTCACCTCGGAACCCAACGGCCATCGACTGTCCGCCCGTCTCGATCACGTGCTCGACTTCGACGCCACCAACAACGCTTAATTTTTTGGCACTCAGCCCCGACGCATTTCGGCGCAACTGGGCATTAATCGATGCTCCACGAACCATCGGGCGAGCACGCGCAACAGGGTCGACCAAGGCGGTCGCTGCCGTAGGCTGGGCCACCCATTGCCGCAGCTGCGAATCCGATTCTGTTCCAGCACCAGCACCAGCACCAGCACCAGAAACGCTAGTAACAATCCCGTCGTCGCCAACCACGGCGTCGTTGATAAAGTTCAACCACATCTCCTCGGTCTCGGCCGCGATCGCCGCGGTCTCAATCCGCACGTTCCCTTTGATGTTAAACCACTCGGGTACCATTGTCGGACGGGCGGCCGGTTTGCTCGACTTTGCATCTCCGACCACACTACCATCCGGACGGTCTGTGGTCGGCTGAGGCACAAAGAGCCCAAAGACAGAATCGGCTGCGAACTCACCACCATCAACCAACCACGCGCGAACGTTACCGTCGATCCGCAACTCGATGTCGGTGTTCAAGTCTTTCGCAGTTGTAACTCCCTTGGGTCGGATGTGAAGTCCGTCCCGCCAACGCGCTTCGCGAACTGAGTTTTGTGGATCTTTGATCGTGACGATTCCTGCACCGTCGGCATCAAGAATCCCTATGACTTCCGGATTCGCAGGATCAAACTGATAGATCAACTGTGCCAAACTTGCCGAAACAGGCCCCCGTCGCATGCGGATCCCTCGTCGACCGTTGGCCTGAAGTAGTCCAGTCAAAGTGTTGAGTTCGATGTTGTCGGCCGCCACCTCAGTATCAAAGCTAGGAATCTTCGCAATCGCCGGATCGCCCGTCGCTTTGATCTTAACCAACCAGTCCAGCGGCGACCGTCGCACAATCTCGCTGTTCATGGGGTCGTTGAGCGTCAGTTCTAAGTGCTGACAGTCAAAGCGATCGGCAAGAAGGCCGTCGACCTGGTATACCAACGACACCGATTCGCGCAGCAACAATTGATCGATTGCAAAGTCGTATTCGACACGGCCACCGCAGGCGATCGAAATCATCGCTTGCTTTTCCGAACCCGTGGCCGCATTCACCTTGGAGCCCTTCGACGCGAACAGGCCCCCGCCTTTCATTGGCATCACCAACTCGTCCAAATAGATAAGCTCCATCCGGTCCAACACTGGTGTCGATTGCTTGCCACGTGGCCCAGGGGCCGACAAATGGATCGTCAAGTCACGGCCGACCATGCGAGCCTCGCCGAAGGTCATGCGGATCGCTTCGGTCGTCCAGATTTTTCGATTGTCGATGCCAACATTCGCGGTGCGCAGTTCCAAAGCCGGGCGATCGCCCGACGATGCCGAGCCCGGCTGGCCAGCGTTTGATCCCGCTTCGCCAGCACGATAGATTCTCACGTCGCCTACCATCCGGCCCCAATCAATCGGTGGCGCACCACCACTCATCATGTCCAGCGACTCGGTGAACTTCAATTCAGCTCCCTCGGGTGCCTCGACGATCACAGGATCTTCCTCGTCGTCATTTCCCAAACCGCGGCCAATCACCACCGTAATAGGCCAAAGTTTCCAATGGGCATCGTCGGTTTGCTCCCAGTTTTCGAAGAGCAAAACGCCATGGCTGGTCTGCAAGCGTTTGCAAGATCCTCGCTGCCAAGCGCCTTCGGCAAACAAATCATTCAACGAGTCATCGCCACGATGTTCCGGCGATTTCTTCAAAGCGATCAGTTCGACATCCGGCGCCGACATCAATGGCGCCAGCGCATTGGTGTAGACGACCGCCAGTGCGGTCAGAAATATCAGCGCCGAAAAATATTGCGTCAGTCGATCCAACATAAATGAAACCGCTGCTCAACGAAAAGCCTTCACGCCGATCGTGGCAGGTGCTCCTCCCATCGCCTGTTGGATCTCATCAACCGTTCGATCATTTCTCGAAGCACACCTTCACCACCCGGTGTTTCCAAATTCCAGTCGGCGGCTTCACGAACGTCGCGTGCCGCATCGGCCGGGGCGACCGCCAAGCCAACGTGATGCATCACGGCAAGGTCGGGCAGATCGTCGCCGATATAAGCAACTTGGTCGGGCGTGCAACCTAACGATTTCATCATTTCAGTCGCGGCTGGCCATTTGTCTTCATAGCCCTGCTTGACCTCGACAATCCCCAGTTCGGTCGCGCGCCGCGTCACCATCGGGCTGCTACGAGCGGTCAGAATGCCAAATTGAAACCCCGACTTCATCCACAACTTGATGGCCAAACCGTCCCGAACATGAAAACGTTTTGTTTCCACACCGTCGGAATCGTAGACGATTCGTCCATCGGTCATCACGCCATCGACATCCGACAAGATGCATCGAATGGGGGCAGCAATTTCGGAATCAGAGCGTTGAGGTAGCGTCATCAAAGTTTGATCGGACAAAGTATGGTTTGACTAGAACTTTATAATTTTTACGGCATCCGAACTGGAATCGCTAAGCGACACGACATCCGTGATATCGATCAAGCCGATCGGTCGCGAGTCTTTGTCGATCACGGGCAATTCGCTGATCCGCCGATGCGACATTACCGCCATCGCTTCACGCAGCATCGAACCCGATTCGATGGTCGCGGCCTGTGTGGTCATGCGAGTTGAAATGGGTTGATCTAGTGACGCTTCGTCACGGCACTGCAGCAAGCGAGCCAGGTCACTGTCCGTAAAGATGCCTGCCATGCGGCCATCACGGTCGATCAACATGATCGCTCCGGTGCGACGACCTGACGTGACACCATCGACGCTCGGTTTAGCGATCATCGCTTCGCGGATCGTTGCGTCCTTCGACGCGACTCGGCACGAACCGATGGGACGCATTATCTGATTGACTGTCGCCAACTTTCGGCCCAGCGAACCGCCCGGATGAAAACGAGCAAAGTCTTGACTGGTAAAATTACGCAGACTGCTGGCTAGCATCGCAACTGCGTCACCGACGGCCATCATGACGGCCGTGCTTGTCGTCGGCGCCAATCCGTTGGGACAGGCTTCGTCATAACGCCCAATGCTGACAACACAATCAGCCGCGACTGCGAGCGGGTTGTCATCCGAGGCTGTGATCGCGATCAGCCCCGCGCTGTTTTCGGCAAGATGGTCGGCAATACGGACGACTTCTTCGCTGCGTCCAGAATTGCTTAACGCCCAAACGATGTCATTCGAACGGACTCGCCCCAAATCTCCGTGTATCGCTTCCGCTGGATGCAAAAAGTGAGCCGGCGTGCCAGTACTGGCCAACGTTGCGACCAGTTTCTGTCCGACCAAACCAGCTTTGCCGACGCCTGTCACCAGCACACTGCCTTCGCAGTTCGCCGTCATCTCTGCCGCACGAACGGCGTCGGCGGACAAAGTCGACGCCGCCGCCAAAATCGCATTGCCCTCGGCTGACACAATTTGCCGCAGCCAACGCAGTCGTTCGAGCATGGTCGTCGGTGCAGCGATCCCAACCTTGGAATCGGCGTTCGATGAGACGGCGGATCGGGCGGGAACAGACACGGCGGACCTTCCTTGGTACGGCAGCGTAAACGGACTTCAAAGCTTCCGGCCTGGATAGTACGCAAAATTCCAGTCAGGCGACAACGGCGAACCGGTCCTCCTAGACCCCGCAAATCACCAGAGCTATCACAAGAGTGAGAATCCTGTCGGTTTCCGGCACGTCGCGGCGAGAGTATAGCCAACCCGTCATGCCAGATCAGCCAGGTGTTGATTTCGACTTAGGTCGGCTACCCATTCTTCGCCAGGCTCCTAGACTGACGACTCGTCTCCCGCAAACTCTGACCTCCGAGCGGCATCTGATGACTCCGTTTACCCGACTCTGTCGCCGTGCGGCCAGAAATGTGAACGCGCTATCTATCGATGCGGTGGCCGTCGGAGTCCTTTGGCAGGCAATTTTCACTCGCAGTTTTCGCGCGGATTGGCCGACGTTCTTCGAAAGCATCACACTCGCGATGACGTTGTGGCTGATCTATACGGCCGATCATTTACTCGATGCTACGCGATTGAACCTAGATCGCCGGCATACGTTTCGGCATCGTTTCCACCACCAACATCAACGTGTCCTCGCTGCGTTATGGATTTTGGTGACAGTCGTGGACACCGGTTTGATCATTGCGACGCTTGACGATTCGCTGATCCGGTGGGGGCTTGCGCTGGCCGGGGCCGTACTGAGCTATGGTGCTAGCGTTCACTTTCGATCCGGCCAGAAACCGGTCATCGGCAAAGAAGTTCAGGTCGGTTCCATTTTTGCCATCGGCGTTGGCTTGTTGGCTTGGGATCACCAGCCGTCGGTTGATTTGGCGATCGCAACCAGTTTAGCGGCAGTTCTGTTTTCCTCGAACTGCGTTTTGGTCGGACTTGCCGAATCCGAAGCCGATCGCCAACAGGATTTCCCCTCGCTCGCCAACCAGATTCCTGCGGCGGCTAAAGCGACTCCCAAAATCCTGGTGACACTTTTCTTTGTCGCCTTAGCGGTAACACTGACCGGGACGGTTCCCAAGTTCGTTTCGTGTTCCATCGCGATCAGCAGCCTGATGCTGGCGTGTACGGCGACTCCGCGGCAACAATTCTCGGTCAAGCAAACCGCAAGTCGCTACCGATCATCGCCATCGATCGTGTTGGCTGACGCGATGTTGATGGTCCCTATCGGACTGTGGTGGTGGGCGTGACCGAAACCAGCGATGGTGGCTACGACCGAATCGCTCGCCCCTATCGTTGGTTGGAATGGATTGCGTTTGGACAAAGCCTGCAGCATTCCCGAATCTGTTTGCTGAGTGAACTGCCTCTCGTGGATCGGATTCTTGTGATGGGCGATGGCGATGGCCGTTTGCTGCAACAGATCTGCCGATCACAACCCGGCGCAGAAATCACAAGTGTTGACCAAAGCTTGGCCATGATTGATCTACAGAAGTCTCGCGTTGCCAGCGCCGGCGCAACCGACCGAGTTCGCTGGGTTTGTGCAGACGGACGTCAATTCTCGCCAGCCTCGAATGAATACGACCTGCTAGTCACGGCGTTCTATTTAGACTGCTTTACCGAATTCGAACTCGGCCAACATTTACCACGCTGGCTAAGTGGCGTGAAAAATGGCGGTTTTTTCTACGTTGCCGAGTTTGTACAACCAACAAGCGGTTGGCGAGCAATCCGAGCCCGCGTGATGCTGGCCGCGATGCATCTGTTTTTTCGCCGGCAAACTAGCCTAACCAATCATCGTCTGGTTGACCTTACCGCCATTTTTGACTTATTGCCAATCGACGAAGTGAATCGAGCCGAGCGAAGCGGCAACATGATACGAACACAGATCTTCAGTGTTCGTTAACTAATTTGCGAAGAGCCGATCGCGACGGCTCATTCGCGATGCCCTTGCTTTTGAAATGGTTCGCTTTCGATGATCGCCACCAAAAGATAAGCGAACTTGTAGTCCCGTCGGCTGATGTCATCCATGATTTTATCGATCGCACACTTGTCGTAGTACTCGGTGCCACGCCCGAGCGCGTAGATCAACATTTTTTCAGCAACACATCGCACAAACTGTTCACGCCGCTGAGTGGACAACAAATTTCGCAGATCGCCGACGCCATTGAATTCAGTCCCATCAGGCAACTTACCCGACGCGTTGATTTCATCTCGTCCATCCCGTGTTCGCCACTGTCCAACCGCGTCAAAATTTTCCATCGCAAACCCTAGCGGGTCCATCATGTTGTGGCATGCCGCACACGCTGGATTGCTGCGATGTTGCTCCATCCGCTCGCGAAGCGTCCCCACCAACCGACTCTTTTCAAGCTCGGGAATGTTCGGTGGTGCTGGCGGTGGAGGCATGTTCAACAGATTGTCCAGAATCCACTTTCCTCGCTTGACCGGGCTGGTGCGAGTCGGATTGCTGGTCACCGTCAAAATGCTGGCGTGAGTCAACAGTCCGCCTCGCGGCGTTCCTGCCAACGACACACGTCGGAACTCGTCGCCCTTGACGCCGTGAATGCCATAAAACTTTGCCAGTGGTTCGTTCAAATAAGTAAAGTCCGCATCCAACAACGTCGGGACCGGCAAGTTTCCTCGCATCACGCCCGCAAAAAACGTCAACGTTTCCCGGCGCATTAATTCGCGCACGTCATCGTCGAACGTACGAAACAATCGCGTATCCGGATCGACCGTATCCAGATTACGAAGTTGCAACCACTGGCCGGCAAAATTTTCGACGAAACGATTCGAGCGAGGGTCCTTCATCATCCGAGCAATTTTGACCATCAACTTTTGCCGATCGCGAATCTGGCCTCGGTGCGCCATCAACAACAGTTCGTCATCGGGCATACTGCTCCACAAAAAATACGAGATCCTTGTCGCCAATTCATAATCGCTGATCGGCGGCATCTTTCCCGACGCATCGGGCTGGCGGTACTGTTCGACTTTGAACAAGAAATGCGGCGACACCAAAATCGCTTGCAAGGCAACCTGCAATCCTTCTTCGTAATTTCCGCCGTCACTGCGAACCTGCGCTGCCAGCTGAACCAAGCGACTGACTTCGTCTTTCGTTGCTGGTCGACGAAAAGCACGACTGGCCACTCGTCCCAGCACTGCAGCCGATGCCTGGTCGGCCGAAACGTTATCGTCCGGCGTCACGTACACGATCCGCTTGTGGCTTGCCGGCAGTTTGTCAGGATCGATAAACATCTCACGCCGCTCTTCACCACGAAGTCGCACGTGATGAATGTGCAGATTTCGATCTTCGCCATCTTTGAAGTAGTCGTTGATGAAGCTGATGTCGAACATGCGTTTTCCGCGACCGACTCGCATCGAAACATCGAAATCTTTGGCGTCACTATTTGGAACATCAATGATCTTTTCGGTGCGTCCACACTCAACTTTCATCTTGCACGGATCCGGTCCGCCTTGGTCGCCCGATGCGGTGATCGTCAACGTGTAATTGCCACCGAATGGCAAATCTGATTGCAGCGAAACGGTCCCGTTGCTGGCAATCACAACTCGGTCGCCTCCCCCCCCCTGTTTCTCGGCGCCGATCAGCGCCGAGGGCGACTTTTCGACTTCGTAAATCTCACCCGGTGGCGGCGTGTAAATGGCTTGCCCCGCAATCGTCTCGGCCGCATCCATGTATCGTTCGATCAACACCGGCGGTAACGACAACACATCGCCGATATTGTCGAATCCGTATCCCACGTCATCGCCCGGAAATCCATCGGCAAGCGTGTAATCGACGTCCGTCAAATCACGAATCGTATTGCGATACTCGGCTCGATTGAGTCGCCGTAGCGCCACTTTGCCGGCATTGGGGTTCTGGACACAATCGACTGCAGTCGCCAAATCATCAATCAGAGTTTCCATTCTCGATCGTGTCGCCGCGTCCATCGGGTCAGCATCTTCGGGCGGCATGGAACCGAGTCGAACTTGCGAAAGCGCTCTCATCCATACGCCTCGATTAGCCGCCAAGTCCGCTGCCGATTGATCGTCGGCCAACGACAACTCACTGCCCTCGTCGTGACAATCCAGGCAATACGTTCGCACCAGCGGCATCAACGAATTGCCGAAAGCGGCCTCGTTAGAAGCCGAATCGGCAAACACCGACGACGACGACGACGACGCGCAAACAAGTCCAGCAATGACTGAAAGAGCAACGGCGATTCGTCGTGCGACAGATTTTCGACAGATCAAGTTCAAACCAGAGACCAACCGTTGAAGGATTCGATGGGAACCGAGACGACTTTCCAAACGTCCATTGTAGAGTGACTTGTGTTTTCATGCCTTCGAAGCGACACAGCGAAAGACGCACAAAGCGAAAGAGTGATACGGCTATCGCATCGTTTGCAAGTTATTCCGTTTCCAACGATTGATCCGCTCAACCGAGCGTTTTGGCGTTACTGAATTCAGCGACGACCTTTTCAACCGCGAACAACGTAAACCACCTGTACAATTGAGGCTGTCCCCCCCGAGGCGTCTAGGTAGAGCCGTTTCTATGAATCCGATTCTCGACATCAAATGCCCAAAGTGTGCGCTGCCGCTGCGGCTACAGCGTCCCAGTGGTCCGTCGGAAGTCACTTGCCCAAAATGCCACAACCAAATCGGGCTGACCGCCCAAGGCACGATCACTGCCGCTAGAAAACTGGACGACTTCGCCAATTTGCCTGCGCCGATCTCAGCGACATCGGCACCGGCGCGGCCCAAAAATCTGCGTCCGGTAGCTCCCCCCCGCCCCAAGCCTGTGGCGGGTGTACCAAAACCGCCCGCGGGTACATTCCAGCCGAGTGTTCGCCCCGCTACCCACAATCCCAGCAGTGGCAAATGGGTCAAGCAATTGATCGTGCCGGCCATCTGCGTGCTGATCACCCTGGGCGCTGGCATTGGCGTTTATTCCATGCGTGATTCGATCCCGATCAACAAAATTTTGCCGATCAAATCGATTGTTGCATCATTGCCGATGATGGATTCTCACGAGTCCGTGCTGGCGGACTATGTCGATGTGGGAAAATCGACCAGCGACCTGTTTACCGCGCTGAAGGAACCCGGCACCTCGCTTGATCCAGCCGCGATCGCCACAGCGGTTGAGACTTTAAAAGCGCAAAACGAGCGTTGTGACCAAATCCGGCGTCGCGCGATCAACCTGCCAACGACGAGCCCCGATCAATGGGCTTCGCTGATGGAATGGTTAAAAGCACAAGCTCCCGACAAAACAAAACAAACGGAAACACCCGAGGTCACGAACGTGGCGCGGCAACAACTGGCTGCGTCAACCGCTCTTCGCGATGCGTCGATGGAACTGATGGGAAAGATGCAAGATGTTCGCTCGACCATTGAATCGGCTTGGCTTCCCACTCCTGAACCGCAAAACCCTCTGCAAACCATCGAATACGGTGCGATCATGGCCAAACGAAAGGTTTGGAAAGCCGTCATGACGGCCGATTCCGCGAGCGATTACCAAGCGATTTCGTCGGCGATGTCGGCCGCCGCTGACGACCTTGCTGAATTGACCGATCAATTCAAGACAATTGAAAAGCCCGACCGAATGTTCCGAGCTTTCTCGCCCTACTTTGGCCATTCGATGTCATACGACGCCGACATTGCTTTTCGGTTGATCGATCTCGCGAACGAGCATGGGCCACTTGACGACGCCGCTGCCCAAAAACGTTACGTAGGCAACATGGAAAGCCTGATGGCGGTCGGTAAGCAGGACGTGTTTGCCGACATGAACCGAATGACCCCGGACAACGGCTCGCCGCAAAACTCCTTTGGCGGCCCACCGCAAGGCTTCCAAAGAAACCGCGGAAACGTTGACGACTGGCTGGCCCGTACAACGCAAAACATTCGCAGGCAGCACACTAAAGACAAAACCGTGCTGCTGCGAATCGACGACCGCGTCGACGGCGCGGCAGGCGATGCCTTGATTGATGGACTAAAAAAGAGTCTGGATATTCGCCGTTCCATTGGATTCGGATTTGGCGATACCTCGTTGATCGCTCTTTTTGATTCTCGGTCACCCGAATCGGTCGCAGCCGCCATCGATTGGGCCGAAGTCATCAACATCGATTCCAACGAGCGACTGATTCACGTAAAAATGAAGCCGTAGCGTCGTTCTTCTGGCGCGGGCTGATTATCCGAACCTAGGTTGGACCGTTGGCGTAAAGGAGAATCGACGGTAGCCTTTGGTTACCGATTCCCTTACAGCCCGCCTTGCCCCCTGCATCCACTTCGAATTCATGACGTTCGAATCCCATTCTGATCCCATCACCCCCGACAACATCAACTCGGGGCATGAAACGTTGGGAGAATTGACGGCCGAGATCCAAGTTCACAGCGCCCCGTTTCGCCGCTTGGTCGACGAGGTTGGCAAGACGATTGTCGGTCAAGAAGGCCTGATTGGCCGCATGGTGATCGCTCTGCTAACGGGCGGCCACTTGTTGATCGAAGGCGTTCCGGGACTAGCCAAGACGACAGCCGTGGCGTGCTTGTCCAAAGCGATCAGCACAGGGTTCCAACGACTACAGTTCACACCCGACCTGTTGCCAGCCGACTTGATCGGAACCCAGGTCTATCGCCCCCAAACGCAAGAATTCGTGGTTCAGAAAGGCCCAATTTTTTCGAATTTGATCTTGGCAGACGAAATCAACCGCGCCCCGGCAAAAGTGCAAAGCGCACTATTAGAAGCGATGCAAGAGCGACAGGTCACGATCGGTGGCGAAACGTTCTTTCTGGACGAACCGTTCATGGTGATGGCGACGCAAAACCCCGTCGAACAAGAAGGCACCTACCCGCTGCCCGAAGCACAGATGGACCGTTTTCTGATGAAAGTGGTCGTGGACTATCCCAATCGCGACGAAGAACTGCAAATTTTGCGGCGTTATTCCAAAACCAATTCGGCAGTCGAAGTCCAGCCGGTCACGACGCCGGCGGAAGTGATGATGGCTCGAGCATTGGTCGACCGGATTCACGTCAGCCAAGCAGTCGAAGAGTACATTGTCGATTTGGTCATGGCGACGCGCAACCCAGTCGCCTATGGCTTGGATCTTAGCGAATTGATTCAGTACGGTGCCTCGCCCCGGGCGACCATCAATCTGACATTGGCCGCCAAAGCAAACGCTTTCGTTCAAGGCCGTGCCTATGCAACACCCGAAGACGTCAAAGCGGTCGCGATGGACGTGCTGCGGCACCGAGTCATCATCACGTACGAAGCCGAAGCCGAAGAAAAAACAGCCGAGGACATCGTCAGCACAATTTTGCAAACCATACCCGTGCCTTGATCGCAGGTGTAAAAAACAAAGGCAGCAAGTCACAGGAAAAGTGCCAAGCTCCTGATACGAAACGTCTGTCACCTGTCACCTGATTCCTATCACCTACGTCCTCTCCCGCCATGATTCCCCGCGAAGTGATGCAGAACATTCGCCGAATCCAAATCAACACCTCTCACGTCGTGGATGATTTGCTGGCCGGCAGCTGGCATTCCGCGTTCAAGGGTCGCGGGATCGAATTCGAAGAGGTACGGCCATACCAAGTCGGCGACGATATCCGTACGATCGACTGGAACGTCACCGCTCGCGCCGGCGAACCATTCGTGAAGCTTTTTCACGAAGAACGAGAAATGTCGGTGATGCTATTGGTCGACCTCAGCGCTTCCCAAGACTTTGGAACAAACCATCAAACCAAACGTCAACTGATCACCGAACTCGGCGCGACGTTGGCTTTCAGCGCGATTAAGAACAACGACAAAGTTGGCTTGACTCTGTTCACTGACCAGATTGAAAAAGCGCTTCCGCCCCGCAAGGGAACCCGGCACGTACTGCGTCTGATCCGCGAACTGCTTTACTGTGCCCCGATCGGACGAGGCACAGATATCCGAGCAGCGTTGGATCACTTGGGCCGAACCGCTTCGCGGCGCAGCGTTGTGTTTCTGGTCAGCGACTTTCAAGACGAGGGCTTTGAACGAACGCTACGTGTGACTAGGCGAAAACATGACGTGGTTCCGATCATGGTCAGCGATCGGCACGAAACCGAACTGCCCAACGTCGGCATGATTCGCCTGCGTGACCCTGAATCGGGACGCCAGGTTTCAATCGACACATCCAGTCGCCGGCATCGGCTCCGCTTTGCCGAGCGAATGCAGGCGCGCATCGCTGCCACTGAAGCGATGTTTCGGCGGATGAAAATGGAGCCGATTCGTATCGTGACAGGCGAAGACTATGTCGAACCACTGCAACGGTTTTTTCATCGCCGGGAGGCGAAGGCGTGAGCCGAGTTCGTACAAATCTGACGGGAATGTTCGCGATTCTGGCGTTGACGGCATGTGCCAGCGGCCTCGATGCCGCCGATCCTTCGCCACAGATCATTACCGATGGTGACGTTGAAATGACGATCACAGCGACTCCGTCGCAAGCGCCGGTCGCAACTCCGATTACGCTGCGCATCGAAATCGAAGCACCGGACCGGACAAGTATCTTCCCGCCGATGCATAAGGGCACCGTGATTAACAAAACGCTGGGCCGATTCAGCGTCACGGATCGCGCGGCGCCGACCATCGTGCCCTCCGCCGGCGGCCGGCAAACACGAATCTACCAATATGTGATCGAAACGCTTTCCAGCGGTCTCCACACCATCCCATCTCTTTCGGTCGCCTATCAATTACCCGGCATGACGACCGGGCCCAAACCGATTGTTAGCGAACCAATCGATGTAATGATCGAGTCGCTTCTTGATCCGATTTCTGACCCAACCCAGTTTCGCGACCTGAAGGGACCAGTAACGGCCAGACCGGCGGCCCCAACATCAAGTTCGAATGTGCCGATTGCCATTGCCTCGCTTGCGGCATTTGCCGGATTGTTGATCGCGGTTTTCCGGTATCGCCGTCGCCAACCGATTGCAGCCGATACTTGGGCAATCGCGGAAATTGAACGCATTGAGTCTCAGTCCGGCAAGCGACCAGGCCGTGCAAACCCGATGGACGAGCTTGCCGCCACGGTGCGTCGTTTCATCGAGTACAACCAACAGACGCCCGCCACCGCCATGTCGTCTGCCGAACTGATGCAAGTGGCCAAACAATCCGACTGGCCTGCTGACGCCGTCATCACGCTCGATCAATTCACTCGCGAGATTGACCGCCAAAAGTTCTCTGGCGAAGAGATTTCCAACGACGCCTCGATCAACCAGTGGTGCGAACGAATACGATCGATGGTCCAAACGATTGCTCGCGCCGAGAATGCTGGCACCGCGGCACCGAAAGAGGTTCAGTAATGTTTCTGTACCCTGGTTGGCTCGCGTTATTACTGATCATTCCCTTGCTGGCTTGGCGATCCTGGCATCGGCGAGACCCAATGTCGATTTCATTCAGTTCGGCCGCCGCGTTATGGGACGAACGACCAACGTGGCGGCAAAGACTGGCTTGGTTGCCGGTCGCTCTGTCGTTGGCTGCGCTCGCGCTGATGATCATCTCACTTGCTCGCCCACGCTATGGCAAAGAACAAACGATCGTGACAAGCGAAGGGATCGCGATCGAAATGGTCGTCGACCGCAGCGGCAGTATGCAAGCGCTCGACTTCAAAATTGACGGAACCAACGTCGATCGCCTGACCGCGATCAAGAATGTCGCCTCGAAATTTGTGCTCGGCAATCCAGACGCCCTACGCAGCAATCGCAGCTCCGACGAACACGACGAAGATCAAGACACTGCGGTCGCAGGCCGTGTCAGCGACTTGATCGGGCTGATTACGTTTGCCGGTTACGCTGATGCGATCACGCCACCGACACTGGACCATCCATTTCTAGTCGCCCAGTTGGAAAACACTGAAATCGTCAACGATCGAAACGAAGACGGCACCGCAATCGGCGACGCACTTAGCCTTGCCGTTGATAAACTCAGCTCACTCGACGAAAAAGTTGAAGACACCGACAAACGCCAAAGCAAAGTCATCATCCTGCTGACCGATGGTGAAAACACGGCTGGCGAAACCGAACCATCCGAAGGTGCCGAACTGGCCAAAGCGATGGGCATCAAGGTCTACACGATCGGCGTTGGCACGAAAGGCCAAGCGCCATTTCCCGTTCGCCGAACCCGTTCGGGCCAAATCCTGGTCGACTATGTCAGCGTCAACATCGACGAAGAAACACTCACTCAGATCGCCGACAAAACAGGCGGCAAGTACTTCCGCGCCACCGACACTGACTCGCTGGAAACCATCTACGGTGAAATCGACAAGCTGGAAAAGACCAAAGTCGAAACTCAGCGTTTTGCTGACTACCGCGAAATGGCGGTCCAGGACGTGCGGATCAGTGGTTGGCATGTGCCGCCGCTGCTGGTGATCGCGTTGTGGTTCCTGGCCATCGCAGCGGTGCTGCGGCGAACCGTTTTTCGCGTCCTGACCTAAGGCCATCTGATGAACTTCAACGAATTCGAAATTGGCTCGCTTGCCAGGCTGAACTATCTATGGCTGGTCGCCGCGATCGCTCTGCTAACGCTGCTATCATTTGCCGGAAATCGACGCGCGGCCCTGCGGTTTGTCACCAAAGATTTGCGAGAACACGTGTTCGGCAAAACGTCACTGGCCGGACGGTGGATATCGCTGACATGCGTAGTGCTGGCAATGACTCTGTTGGTGCTGTGTATCGTCGACGTTCGCTGGGGGAAGGTGTCGCGGACGATTCCGCAAAAAGGAATCGAGGTGATGTTCGTACTGGATGTCTCGCGCAGTATGTTGGCCGAAGACGTCACGCCGACGCGACTGGACCGAGCCAAACAGATGATCCGCGACGTGATCGACGAGATGACCGGCGACCGCATCGGCCTGGCTGTCTTCGCAGGCGAAGTCAAGCAAGTGATTCCGATGACCAGCCATTACGATGACTTCAAGCAACGACTCGACGAAGTTGGCCCCGAAAACATTGTACGTGGCGGGTCTAAGCTGGGCGATGCCATCACCGTGGCCGCCGAAGGATACTTGACCAAGACCAACGAACACAAAGCGATGGTGCTCGTCACCGACGGCGAAGACATGCAGAGCCGGCCGATCGAAGCGGCCAAGAAAGTTCACCAAGACAAAGGCGTCACGATCTTCACGATCGGTCTGGGCGACTTTGACGTCGGTGCGAAGATCCCCATCCGAACGCGATCAGGTCGCTCGTCGTTCATGACGCACGATGGCGAAACGGTTGTTTCGAAACTTAATGGCGACATTCTTTCGCAAGTCGCGACCGAGACCGGCGGCGCTTACATTCCGGCCGGCACCAAACAGGTCAACATGTCCGATGTCTACCACGGCTATATCGCCAGCGTCGAACAGCAGGACTTTGAAACGGCAACGGTGGACAATTACGAAGCACGGTTCGCGTGGTTTCTCACCCCCGCGATCGTCATCTTGATGGCGACCCTATGGATTGGCAAAGACTGAACCGGTGCCATTTAAACCGATCCGGACTAGACCAACGACTCATCCAGATCATCTTCCATCGTCACACCCAAACCAGTCAGAACGGCTTTCAGCTTTGCGTCGAGAGCATCAAGTTGCTCCAGCACGTCATCTTGACGCTGCTCCAGTTCACGAAGCAATTGACCTGGTTCTTGGTCAGCGACTTGCGAAGTAGGCGTGGGCGACATTTTGAGCTCAACCGGGGTCAGTGAAATGCCCACGGCGAGATTTTTGCGGAATCACAAAACAAATTCGCTGGGCTTGCAGGGAGAATCGGCTCGGATGTTGACCGTCCATGACCGTCGGTGCGATCGCAACGATCCGCAAAACTCGGTAAAGATTGCCGGTTTTTCCGCGTAATCCGACCAGGCAAACCTGCCGGCCCCGACTGCCGCGGGACATCCCAGAACAGCCTCATGCCCAGCTGTCGACCCAGACGATTAGAAAAGTGGTGTCGGGTGCCTTATTGCCCATTGCTAGAAAAGGGCATAAAGGTCTAAACTGCCGCCACATCGCGTCCCCGCCGAGTGGCGGATTTCGTTGCAATTCCCTCAGTTAGGGAGAAAATTCTCTCAGATGAATTCGGAGCAAAGATGGTTAAGTTAGTAGTTCGGGACAGGGAAACAATCCAAGAAGCTGTCCGCCGATTTCGGAAATTGGTCGAGCGTAGCGGCATCAAAAAAGAGATGCGCCGCCGCGAATACTACGAAAAGCCCAGCGAAACTGACCGCCGCGCACGCCTGCGAGCCGAGCGCCGAGCACGCCGAACCCGACTGCTAGGCCGATAAATACAGCCGGTATCCGGATCAAGAATCAGGTTTCAGCAAAATAGACCAACGTTCAAGCTGGAACCTGACCGATGAATCCCGCAATCCGCTAACGCGGGCGCTTAGCTCAGTTGGTTAGAGCATCTCGTTTACACCGAGAGGGTCGGGGGTTCGAGTCCCTCAGCGCCCATCCACTTAAACCCGCGAAACCCTTGCGTTTCCGCGGGTTTTTTCGTGTCTTGCCTCACGACGGTGGGCGGATCTTGATGGTCAGGAAAGGTCTCTATTTAACCACGATTCTATCGAAATAGTCGACAAGCGACTGAATCCGCACACCGCGGGCGATTCCCGCAGCTTGCTATCGTAAGCGTCGATCCGCTTCTTTCCGGTACGTTTTTGCCGTTGATACTCCACGAATGCTTCGATGTGCTCGCCAATCGGCGTGCCAGCATCTTCGGCAATCTGGTCTTGTTCAGGTGACAACACTTTCGCTTTGACAAGCTCGGCACGGCCAGTCAATTCCGCAAGAACTGCCATAGCGTCCTGCTTGTCCCGGCATCCCGTAGCCACTTCGCACACAACACCTTCGCCGTCTCGATGTTTGGCAATCCACTTGCCTACCTATGTCGCAATGCCTGACCCGCGGGGCGTTCCACAGAATGATTCGAACAACTGGGAACCCGAGCTTTTTCCTGCTGCGTTTCAGGGAACGCCACTCAGTTCCAAAGAACCGATTCGACACCTCGGTGCCCCTGTTGTGACCGGATCTGTTGATCGTGCGGCGCGGGCGATGTTGCATTGAATCAACGAACGACATCTTCAACAACATCCCGGCGATAGCAAGCTGGCAGCGCGGATCGCCAGCGAGTTAGTCGCCGCCAGGATGCAGCTTAACCTGGCCCGAGATCACCGACTCGAGCTCGGAGCCCGCACCGGTTCTGAGGAATTACGGAGCCGACGATGAATCCAATCCAAATCGTGCGGCTTTCCCCAGCAACTGCATTCCCGCTCGACGAATGATTGAAAGCGACGTTCGATTCGTTCAGTTGTGCAGTTGTGCAGTTGTTCAGCGGCGTTTACGCCAGCGGCGGGAAACTGACTTGGGATGAACACAGCAACTTGAAAGAACAAGACGATACGCACGCCGCCGTGCTCGATCAAACAATTGTAGCGTTGATCAAGACATGAAAGCTCGCGGGCTGTTGGACGAAACGCTCGTGGTATAGAGCACA
Organism: Rubripirellula reticaptiva; assembly: GCF_007860175.1. Taxonomy (NCBI): domain Bacteria; kingdom Pseudomonadati; phylum Planctomycetota; class Planctomycetia; order Pirellulales; family Pirellulaceae; genus Rubripirellula; species Rubripirellula reticaptiva. The sequence goes on from NZ_SJPX01000003.1 coordinate 169,694, forward strand.
GAATTTGGGCGAATGCCGTTCTTTCAAAAAGGCGCCAAGGGTCGCGACCACAAACTCGATGAATTCACGTGCGGTTGGCCGGAGCCGGAGTAAAGCTGGGCGTCAGTCACGGCATGACAGATGAACTCGGCCAGAACGCAGTTCAGAACTTTCATCCGTTGTACGATTTCAATGCCACGATCTCGCATCTACTCGGCCTCGACCACGAGCGGCTTATATTCGAGCGCAATGGTATTCAACTTCGGCCGACGAACGTCGAAGACATGTCATTCGCGAAGTCTTCGCTTAAAAACAAAAGAATTGGCCGATTGGAGTTCGTTGTAATTCATGCACGCCCGACCATGGCCGACGCCAAGCCGGCTTAAAGATTCGTTCCGACCACGAGTTGCGATCACTTCCATCCATATTGGCACTATCCAGCACTGGATTGCTGCTGTCTTTACTAAGCGATGATTTCCTTGATGATGTTGCCGTAATCTTGATCCAGACGCTTGTAGCCGGGAACTTCCAAGCGGCGTGGGTCGATGCCCAACAGATGATTGATCGTGGCGTGGACGTCGGTCACATAGTGAGGGTTTTCGACGGCATGAAAACCCAATTCATCGGTGGAGCCGTGAACAACGCCGCCTTTGAGCCCGCCGCCTGCCATCCAAACACTGAAGCCAAACGGATGATGGTCTCTGCCATCGGCACCTTGGGAGCCTGGTGTGCGTCCGAACTCGGTTGCGAACACAACAATGGTGTCTTCCAACAGACCTCGCTGCTTCAAGTCTTTCAGCAAACCAGCCGTGGGCAAGTCGACTTGTTTCGAAAGCTTGGCGTGCCCTTGTTTGAGCCCCGAATGATGGTCCCAAGCACCGGCCGCACCGTCACCATGCATGATTTGAATGAACCGTACGCCGCGTTCGGAAAATCGGCGAGCGGCTAGAAGCTGCTGGCCGAACGTTTTGGTCTCGGCTTGATCGAGTCCATACAGTTTGCGAGTTTCTTCCGATTCGCTGTCAAAATCCAGCACGTCAGGCACAGCGGTCTGCATCCGAAAAGCCAGCTCGTAAGACTGGATTCGTGCTTCCAAGGCTGGATCACCTGGAAACTGTTCGGCAGCAAGTCGGTTCAGTCCGTTGGTGAAATTCAAATTGCCCAACTGCTCGGCCGCGTTCATTCCGCCATACGGACTGGCGTAGTCGAGCGGATTCGCGGGGTCGACTTTCAGGTTCACCGCATCGTAGGCTGGGCCCAGGTAGTGCCCGTCTCGCTTGTCAAAAAAACGTGGGCCGATGTTGATGAATTGTGGCAGGTTGTCACTCAGGGAGCCGAGACCGTAGTTGATCCAGGCGCCAATCGTCGGCGCTCGTGGGTCCAACATGTGTCGACCAGAGTGAAATTGGACCTGGGCGCCGTGGTTGTTGTCAGTTGTCCACATCGAGCGAATGAGCGCGATGTCGTCCGCACAAGATCCAATTCGCGGAAACCAATCACTGATCTCCATGCCCGACTGCCCGTGCTTCTTAAAGCCGACCTGCAACGGATAGATTGTGTTGCGACTTTTCCCATTCGCATCATCGACGACGACGACCCTCAGATCCTTGAAATGTTTTGGGGCGAGAACATCCGCGTGAGGGGTCTCGCTGATTGATTTTCCCGCGAATTGATTGAGCGCCGGCTTCGGATCAAAACTCTCCATGTGGCTGACGCCACCTCGCATGAACAGCCAGATCACACGTTTCGCTTTGGGCTGAAAAGGCGGTCGCCCATCGGGCTTGGAAGGTTCCTCAGCAGCAACGATCCCGTCAAGAGCCAGGGCGCCGAAGCCAAGGCCGGACCGAAGCAGATACTGTCGACGTGAGAGGGGGTGGTTCATCGGATCACCTGGAAATCGTTGTGATTCAGCAGTGCATGAATGAAGCGGACGCGGTCTTTGTTTTCGGTCAAGAAAGAAAGACAAGCTGCCATTTCATTGGCCGAGGGAGGTCTGGCAAGCAGCAATCGGAATGCAGCTTCAGTCATTTCGGTGTCTGACAAAGCGGTGTCAAATTGTGAATCGATGTCACCTGCCGCTTCGATCGCTTCGCGGCTATTCATCAAGGCAAGCGCTTGCCCGGGAACAATGCTCTCGCTGCGACGGTAGCAACCGAACACATCGGCATCGTCGAATGTCGATAGAAAATTGTCGCGTTCATCTCGTGAGTGACGCAGATAAACGCTACGGCGACGGACGTCGCGAGCAGGTTCGACAGATGGGCCTCCTGACGTCGGATCAAGCTTGCCAGCCAAATGAAGCAAGCTATCGCGAATTGCCTGAGATTCCATTCGTCGATTGTTCATCCGCCAGTAATAACGGTTCGCTGAATCGCTAACGAGCGTCTGCACGTCGGCGTCAAGGTTCGATGAACTACGTTGCCAAGCCTTGGACGTGAGAATCAAGCGGTGCAAGTGCTTCATGCTCCAGCCCGATTCGATCAACTCAGCAGCAAGATAATCCAAAAGATCCTGGTGCAGCGGTTGGGGTGCCCGCCTGCCGAAGTCAAACACCGAATCGACCAGCGGTGTTCCGAAGTGTCGCATCCAGATGTGGTTGACGGCGACCCGCGCGGTCAACGGGTTGTCGCGATGCGTGATCCAACGGGCCAGCGAGATCCGACGCCCGGTGCTGGTTTTCGGATACACCGTCGCAAACTGGGAAACGTTGTCTGTCTTTTGATTCAGTGCCCGCTCGCTACCTTGTAGCGGTGCATGCTCTGGTAATTTCCCAGCAGCCAATGCGGCTTTCGCCGCGTCTATTCGCTTGACGGCATCGGCTTGTTTGGCTTCATCTGCTTTCAGCAGATCGACTTCCGCTTTCGCCAACCGCGTTTGAAGCTGAAGTCGTCCAGACTGTTCTAACAAGATTTCCTTGAAAGGCGACTCAGAATGGTCTGGTTTGAACATTACTTTGTCCACCGCGATGGCTGCCTTCAGTGCTTTCCATTCCAACTCGGCCAAAGTCTCCTGAGCCTGCGCCAACTTCAGTGACTTGTTGGAATCAACAGCCGCAGGTTGATCTTTTGTTTGCTGCAAAATGGTGTCGGCGGGCAACGGCTTGACGTCGATCGAGTAGAAATCCGCGGCGGCATCGAATGCGAACAACTCGATTGATCCGGCGTGTCGTTGCGGTAACCGGTAAGCAAAAAGAAACTCTCTATTCAAGGAAACATTGATCAAATCTTCCCTGACTTGAACATTCAGCGAGTATTCCTGATGCAGCTGTATCGCGCGGTCGGCTTTGGCATTTCCGGGATAGACTTGCCTGCCGGCCTGGGTGTGGGCGAGTTGTACTTTCGGCCCGCTGGCAAAGGCACTGACATAGACGGTGTGAGCGTTTTCGTTCGTTTCGTCGACATCAAAACGAATCCCGGTTGATTTCCATTTTGTGCCACCCGTTGTTTGGAATCTCAGCGTCAGTTCAAAGTCACGGGGATGATGCGACTTGGTTTGCAAACATGTCCGATCGGTTGTGGGCTGCGTTTGCGAAAGCAGGCCGCCTTGGTAACGCCAACCATCGCCGATCGTCTCCCAGATATCGGGACGAGCCTTTTTGAAATCATCACTCAGCGCCTTGCCGACAGTGTTGGTTGGCTTCGCAGTTGGTTTGTTCTCCGTTTTGGTTTCGAGTCTGATTTTCGCGAGTGCTTTGCGTGCTTGCTCAACGTTTGCTTCCGCTTTCGCCAGTCGATCCATTTGCACATAGTCTCGGACTCCCGGAGCCCAAGCTTCCACTGGCAGATCAATTGGCATCGGCGTCTCGGCGAACGCCGCCAAGAATCCTGGCGGACCTGGGGGAATCGTTTTATCCTTGACCGGCTGAGCGGGGTCGCCTCGGCGGTGAAGGAAAGTGGCGGCATCCAATCTGTCGTCGTATACCCGAGGAAGCGCGTTCTTCGCGTAATCCGTTTCACCTGGCAACGCGTCCAGGCGGACATGATGAGGTTCGAACACCGCGCGGAAACGATAGTAGTCTTCGTGACTGATCGGATCGTATTTGTGGTCGTGACATTTGGCGCAGTTCATCGTCAAACCCAGAAACGCTTTACTGGTGTGTTCGATCGTGTCATCCAGCCAGGTGGTGCGATTGAACAAATAGTAGTTGCGGGCCAGAAATCCAGTGGCCGCAACTGCCTTTGGATCTTGCGGAGCCAGCTCATCTCCGGCCAACATCTCCATGATCATCTGGTCATAGCCTTTGTCGCCATTGAGCGAATCGATGATCCAATCTCGCCAATGCCAAAGATGCTTTTGGCCGTTGCGCAGCTCTTCGCCGAGACCGTACCAGTCGCTATATCGCCAGACATCCATCCAGTGCCGCCCCCAACGTTCGCCGTATTGCGGACTACCCAGTAACGAATCGACGATTTCTTCAAGCGGTTCATCTGAGACGAGCTGTTCCGCCGTGGGTGGCAGGCCGGTGACATCGAGGTAGAGCCGTCGCAGCAGCAAACTTCTCACCGCTGTCTTCTGTGGTTTCAACCCGTTTGCCGTTTGTTTTGCCACCAGGAAAGCATCAATCGGGTTGGGTTCCCGCACCGCTGGTAAGGGAGGACGTTGTATTTTCTGAAACGCCCAATGCTGCGTCGGATCCGCTTCCGCTTGCTCGTCTTCCGGGGCAGCGGCACCGTTGCTCAGCCATTTCTGGATGACATCAATTTGCTGAGCCGTTAGCGTTTCGCCTTCGGGAGGCATTCGCACGTCGTCTTCGGTTGAAGTCAAACGGCTGAGCAATTCACCGTCGAAGATCCCATGGTCGTCCATGGCCTTCGCGGTGTCCAATCGCAAGTCGGCTTCCTGTTTCAAAGCACCGTGACACGCGAAGCATCGATCTTTCAGCAGCGGCTTGATTTCGTTGAGATAGAGATCGACGCCAGAATCTTGCCCCTGTGCGGAGACCGACAGCAACAGCAGGGGGAAGACGGAAAGGATCTTCGCAAAGGCATTCATGGCTGGACGAGGCTCTCATTCAAAACGGGTGGGTGAAACCGAGTTCATCGCAACAACAAACAACGTCGCGCAATCTTTCGTGATACCGATCGATCACGCGGTTAAAATTCCTTTGACCACGTGTGCTTCTTCCACGCCCGTCAGTCGAAAATCGAGCCCTTGGAACTTGTAGGAAAACCGTGTGTGATCGATTCCCAACAAATGGAGCATCGTCGCGTGGAAATCGCGAACATGCACACGGTCTTCGACCGCGTTGTACCCGAATTCGTCGGTCGCTCCGTATCGAGTGCCTCCTTTGACGCCACCGCCCGCCATCCACATCGAGAAGCCCTTGATGTGATGATCTCGCCCGCTGCCTTGAGCCATGGGAGTACGTCCGAATTCGCCGCCCCAAATCACCAACGTGTCATCAAGCATGCCGCGTTGGCTCAAGTCCTTCAGCAACGCGCCGGTACCTTGGTCAACCAGCTTCGCCGTCGTTTCAACGCCTTTTTTCACCCCGCCGTGATGATCCCAACCGCGATGGTATAACTGGATAAACCGTACTCCGCGTTCGGCCAATCGGCGCGCGAGCAGGCAGTTGCTGGCGAATGATCCGTCGCCTGGCTTGCAACCGTACATGTCAACAATGTGTTGCGGTTCGCTGGACATGTCGGTCAGCTCAGGCACCGATGCCTGCATGCGAAACGCCATTTCATAGCCAGCGATACGTGTCGCAATCTCCGGATCATCGAGCTGTTCGTTTCGGTGCGAGTTGATTCGCGAAATCGCATCGATAACTTCTCGTTGTTGCTTTCGACCGACACCAGCCGGATTGCCCACGTAGTGCACTGGATTCCCCGTCGCATGCATTTGCACACCTTGGAATCGGCTCGGCAAGAAACCCGAATGCCACTGTCGTGAACTGATCGGCTGACTCTGTCCGCCGCCTTCGCTGGTCAACACAATGAAGCCGGGAAGGTCTTCGGTCTCAGCCCCCAAGCCGTACAAGGCCCATGATCCCATCGAGGGCCTGCCGCTGATCGCCGTTCCGGTGTTGAAGAACGTGTGTGCCGGATCGTGATTGATTTGTTCGGTATGCATCGAATTGATGATGCACATTTTGTCGGCCCATTTTCCGATGTGCTCAAAGACCGAAGACATTCTCAGTCCGCTTTCGCCGTGTTGGACGAATTTATGCTGCGGGCCAAGCACGTTCAGTTTCTTGCCTTGCAACTGAGCAATCGGTTGACCTTTGGTCAGTGACTCGGGCATCTCCTTGCCGTCGTACTTCGCAAGTTCCTCTTTGTAATCGAATGTCTCCAGATGACTCGGTCCACCCGCCATGCATAAATGGATGACTCGCTTGATACGCGGTGGATGATGTGTCGGAGAAACGACGCCGGTCCAATGGCCATCGATTACTGACGCGGCCGATGGAGAGCGTCCCGTTTGCAGCAGCGATCCCAGCGCAACCGAGCCAATACCGGTGTTGCGGAGGAATGTTCGACGAGCGATCGTGGCGTGATTTTGCATTGTTTCGTTAGCCGTCATGAATCAAGCCCAGCGGTTTGGAGTTCGCAGGTTCAATATCGGGTGATTGTTTCTTGAAGGTTCAGGATCACGCGGGCGACGCTTGTCCAAGCGGCCAACTGTACGGGATCCAAGTCTTCGGCAACGGACGCATTGCCTTCGCTGATCAATTGCTTTGCCTCGTCGATCGATTCGGCAAAGTGGTTGGAGTGTTGAACGAACACATCGCGAAGTTCGTCCGCCACGACGGCGTCCGGTCCGCGAGAGACTGCGGTTCGATAGGCCCATGTGATTTTCTGGTCGGTCGAATCACCGCCTTCTCGCATGATCCGCGCGGCAAAGACGCGAGCGGCTTCGACGAACGTGGGGTCGTTCAAAAGGGTGAGTGCTTGCAGCGGCGTGTTGGATCGCGAACGCTGAGCGGTGCATTCTTCGCGACTGGGTGCGTCGAAGGCTTTCAACATCGGATGCAAGAACGTTCGCTGCCAATGCGTATACACACCACGTCGATACTGGTGATCGCCGTCGTCGGCGGCGTACTCTCGACGTGGGAAGTTCAATTGGGCGTAGTACCCCGGCGGCTGATACGGCCTTGCGCTCGTGCCGCCTACTTGTTCGACCAACAGTCCGCTGATAGCAAGCGCGCTGTCGCGAACCATCTCCGCCGCTATTCGGAAACGCCCCTGCCGTGCAAAAAGCTCGTTGTATGGATCGCTTTCGCGAAGTTCGGGTGAAGGCTTCGATGATCGTTGATAAGCCTGACTGGACGCAATCAACTTCATGATGTGTTTGATGTCCCATCCCGACTCGACAAATTCCACGGCCAGCCAATCGAGCAACTCGGGGTGCGAGGGGTAAGTGCCCTGCCCGCCAAAGTCATCAACGGAACTGCAGATTCCGCGCCCCAACATCAGGAACCACAATCGATTCACCATCGTTCGCGCGGTCAAGACGTTGTCGGGTTCGCAAAGCCAGTTGGCAAGATCAAGACGCGTGGGCCGAGCATCACCGGTTTCGAGCTTGCCCAGAAATTCGGGAATCGCCGGCCCGACGACTTCACCCGAATTGTCCATCCAATTTCCGCGTGGAAGAATGCGGATCTCGCGTGGCTCAACCGATCTGCTAACCACCATTGTTGTCGCGGATTCTTCGACCTTGGTGCGGTTCGTCTCGGCATCGGCGATCTGTTTTCTCAGGTCGACCATCTCATCGGCGCCATCGATGTAATGATCTTCGACGGCCTTTTCCTGTTCGTCGGTTCGCTCGGACGGATTGATCGCAATCGCTTTAGCCACCGTGGAAGGAATCCCTGCGCCGGTGTAGCCCGCTTGATCCCAGTGCACGAGCCCGCCGAACTGTGTGTAGGCCATGCCTTTGACAACCGTGCCGACCGGCAAGCCGAGCTGCAACGGGTCAGCTTCCAGTCGAACCCACTTGCCGGTATTTGGCAGACCACCGGCTCGTTGGTATCCGACCCAACTGTCGGCTCGCTTTCCATAACTGATATCGTCGGAACCCCACACGGCACGGTGTTCCCAATCCCCGTCATTGAATTGGAGCATCAGGGCTTTCGGTGGATTCTTGGAATCCAAATGCACCCAAACATAGAACTTCATACCCGCTTGAACGGTCGCTTTTTTTCTCGCGTCATCGAAAAAGTGTTGAACGAGTCCGTCGGATTGTTGGCTTCGCGATTTCGAACCGCTATGCACTGGAACACCCTTGCCGCTAACAAAATTCCAGCTGCCGTTATTCTTGCCTCCCGTGTCTTGTGCATCATCGATCCAGACAGTGTCGACTGATTCGTTACCTTCGATCTCATTCCGCGTGATCGCTTCCCATTCGCTTTGGCGTTCCAGCAACTGTTGCCGCAATGGAGCGACTCTTGCGTTCAACGCCGCGAGCTTTTGATCGGCTTCGGCAAGTCGCCGTGAGTCGTCGTCCGAAGGAACTCGAATCGTTGGGGGACGACTTCGAGCACCATAAACGCCTCGTTCGTCGAGGTCAGCAAAGAAAGCACCCAGCGAATAAAAATCCTTCGCTGTGTACGGGTCGTACTTGTGATCATGGCACTGGGCACATCCGACGGTCGCTCCCATGAAAACTTGCGACACGTTCCGGACACGATCGGCAAAGTAGATCGCGAGATACTCCTTCGCTTGTGAGCCGCCTTCTTCGGTCGTTTGGTTCAATCGGTTGTAACCCGATGCGACCTGTTGATCCAACGTCGGATCGGCTAGCAGGTCACCGGCAAGCTGCTCGCGAACGAACCGATCGTACGGCATGTTGCTATTGAAGGCGTTGATGACGTAGCTGCGGTAGGGCGATTGCGAAACATCCTGATCGCCGTGATATCCGACCGTGTCCGCAAATCGAACCAAGTCCAGCCAATAGATTGCCATTCGTTCGCCGTAGCGACGGGAATTCAACAGCCGATCAATGACTTTTTCATCCGCGTTTTCACTCGCGTCGTTCACGTATTCGTTGACTTCCTCGACCGTTGGAGGCAATCCAGTCAAATCGAATGACAGGCGACGGATTAACGTGACGCGATCTGCCTCCGCAACCGGCTGCACACTGCTTTCCACCAATCGCTGGTTGACGAAATGATCGATGCCAAGTGACTTCGAGTCTTCCTCTCGCTTGAGCGGAGTGTAGGCCCAATGCGATTCGTACTCCGCACCTTCCGTGATCCATCGACGCAGCGTCTGTTGTTCGATTCGAGTCAGCGGCTTATGTGACTCCGGCGGCGGCATGACCATCTGCTCGTCATCCGAAAAGATGCGTCGAACCAGCGAACTCTTGTCGGCATCACCGGGCACGATCGCCTCGGTTTCGATGGCTCGTGCTCGCAGATCCAGTCTTAAGTCGCCTTCCACCGTCTTTGCATCCGGTCCGTGGCAAGCGAAGCACTTGTCCGACAGGATCGACCGAATGTCGCGATTGAATTCGAGTGACGATTCTTTGGCATTGCAAAACGACGCCATCACCAGGAAGAAGAAGACCTTCAAAGCCCAACGTTGGGAGATCGCTGGCGCGGCGAAAGATCGTAGGCAAGCAAATTTCGAGCGAGCGCGGCCCTTCCGACTCAATCGATCGATGGGAGAAGCGACGGCAAATGGACTGAAACGTTCAAATGGGAGGTGCATTCAGCGGAACCTTGTCAGCAGCAGAGCACGTTGAACCAGAGAATGGTTGTAGGTGGGAAGATTGGCGGATTCCTATGATACACGGCATTCCGAACGCAGGTGCACCACACCCACTATGTTCGGTACCACCCATTGTGCAGCCTTGTTGGCATTGTGATTTTGGCCGACAAACTCGAATCCAAATCCGAGACGATCAACTTCGCGGTCCATTTGACGTTTAGAACAGCGACAACTACAGCAACATCGGCTTCCTTCACATCGAAGCTTCGGGAGCGGATGGCATGCCCAACGAGATTGGGCTCGCTCGCGGGATCACCATCGATCCGACATGAAGGTTTCCTGGCGATTTCTCGGCCGTGCAGGATGAGTTCCCTGCCGCGTCGCAGCAAGTGGGACGATCGATCGACCTGAATGACGTGATCCAGCAACTCGCCTAATTCGATTTGCACGGTACGTTGCAACCGATTCGGATTGCTGCTGCTTTGGTCGGCCATGAAGATTTAAGCAGGTGGCGTTCTGGTGCCCGTATGGCCCAAGGCGAGCAGGTCGCTGCCAATCGCGATCCCAAAAACACCTTTGACGTCAACGACAACGGAACGGTTTCAGCACTCGATGCCCTGTTGAACATCAACGCCCTCGCCCGACATGATAACAACCAAAGCAGTAGCATCGATCCAGATGACTTCTACTCAAATGTCTCTGGCGATAGCACCGTCTCTGCCCTGAATGCTTTTCTGGTCATCAATCAGTTAACGAGACAAGATCAGCTCGGAGCGCCTAACCAAATCACCGCTCCGACGGAACCGCCAACGAGTCTCGATGGCCAGATGATCAGGTGGACCGCGTCTCCGCTTGTCGGTGGCGAGACCTACGAAGTCGCGTTTTCGACGAAAGCAAGCTGTAATGCAGCAGACTTTGTCGCTAGCCGCAATGGAGTCGATGGGCTGCAAACTTCAATCTTCACCGAAGTCACGACCGACGGCGATTACTTCTTCTGCGTGACCGCCATCGGTTTCAACGACACTCGCTTTCCTGCAGACAACCAAGGTGCGGCGGTGCGACATGAGCTCGAGCGATTTCACACCGTGTTCTTCAGCAAAGCGACCGTCGCGATCTCTCAAGGTTCGCTGTGTCCAGACACACCGAGCAACCTGCGGTTCTTCGATTTGAAACGCAGCGAGATTGCCAGCAACGCTGGCCTAATCATCGATTGGATGGCGAGACGATGATCTACAAAGCGATCATGTCGGACGCTTTTTTGGATGCTAGGACAAGGTCTGGAGTGTAGGGGAAGGTGGTCGTTGGTAGCGGACAACTTATCGTCGACAACGAAGTTGATTTATGGGATGGAGCGATTGAGCGAGCAATCTTTGTGGATGAACATGGAGTTTTTGATCTGAACCGACCAAACGCAATCTACTCAGGAACCGATTTCGACAGCTCCTCAGCGGTTAGCAAGAATTGTAACAACTGGACGAGGCAGAGCCGGGGAGTTGGTGGCCTTACCGGAATCGAAGGATATATAATTCAAGGCTGAATTGACTCGGGGAATATCGTTGCATGCGATGCCGAAGCCTCCCTGCACTGCATCACCCCCGCACAACTGTCCTAGCTCAGTGGTGTCGGCAACCATCGACCCATTCTCGGGCCGTCCCTTTGTAGTTCAAAAACCAAGGCGACCGATAGATTACCGATTTGACGAGGTCGTCGGCATCGATGGTGATTCCGCCAGCGAGTGCAGCCAAGAGATCTTTCTGGTTCAGTAGGCACACGCCGAAGCGATAAAGAAGACGTTGCTGTTTCATCCAGTGCAACCAGTGGCATTACTCGCTGGCGGAACCGCGCAACGGATCTTTCGATAATGCCGTCACGACAGAAGCACTAAGCCGGGAGGCCGGACTCGTCTCTGAGTTGCCCATCAGCGCTGGCCGCGATGCTCAGTGATTGGCTCCGATGAACGCCCTAGTATCGGATTAGCCGGTGACAAAAGTGAGAACGGAAGTGGCGGATTTGTTCTTGAGTCCGGTTCAAATTGAATCGATTGGAATTCTCACCGAAGGGTGTGGGTGAGATTGGCCACGGGCCGATTCGGTTGGATGGCAATTGGGGTAGGTTGGATTCTTATGGGTGGGTGGAAAACGGTACTTTGTATGGTGCCACCCACCTTGCGTTGACTATCGGATTGGCTACGCCGTCACTGCTGTTGAAGGTGCAGACAACGCTAACGCGTTTGGCGCCCCGACGCAGACGGCAAACCAGACTCGAGCATGACCGGTCCCATGCCAGCGATGCGTGTCTTCTGTCCAATCGATTGAACAAAGTCCAGAGTTGATTGCGTCCGCGCCATTTGCTGATCGAAATAGTGAACTGAATTCGCTATAGCCGCTGACAGTCAGCCTATAAGTTGAAAAACCGAAAAAACGGATAGATTTCATCTACAACTGTTTGTTGATGTGAATGTGGATCGCTCCGGGCACGACTTCAAAATGAAGGGGTTCTTCATCGATCACTTCCCCGTCCATCGTGAATCGCATCGGGGGGTCAGATTGCAAGCGCAGAGAACGCGTTTGGCGGAAAATGACTTGATCACTGTCAAGAAAATCGCCGAGTAGATTGTTAGCGACAATCTCGACCATGTCGCCGATCGTGCCATCGCGAATAAAAATAACATCGATCAAACCATCAGTCGGAGACGCTTTCGGAGCGACCTCAATTCGCCCAGCGTTGGTTCTGCCGTTGGCAACAAGGACCGCCCAAGAATCGAGTTGAGTAAAGACTTCTGCGTCGCAGGTTGCGTTAATGCGGTAGCTTGTCATGTTGGGCAGGACATCGACTGCACCACGAATGTAGCTGAATGCTCCCCAACGGGATTTCATTTCGTCCGTCATCGCTTCGCTAACTCGAACACAATTGCCCCCCGCCGCGATGTTTGCGTAGTAACGCTGTAAGTTTCTGCCGCGGACACGGACAATGTCGACGGGTGCCGCTTCCTGGCCGAGCAAGTTTACTGCGGATGCAATGCTCTCTGGCACACAAAGTGTCCCAGCAAAATCGTTTGCGGTGCCAAGCGGGACAATGCCCATCGTCGGTCGGCGACGAGCGTCAATAGTCATTAACGAATTGACGACCGCGTTAACAGTCCCGTCACCGCCGGCTGCAACGACCGTTGCCAAGCTTTCAGCGGAGATGTGGCCAAGCTCTGTTCCCAAATCAGAAATTTCCGAAAGGTCGATCCATTGAGTTGATCGTTCCGCAAGTGTTTGCCGAAGTTCAGAGATTTCTGAGGCTCGGCCGGATCCCGAGTTCCAAACGATGGTTAGTGGCGACATAGGTGTTACGATGCCTTTGTTGGGTGTTCGTCAAGGTCGTTGAATCTGGCAGGTGGGCTCGCCGCTTCGATTGCGATAATTGGCTCGACAACTCGGCAGCGATTCTGAGCACCTTGAGGCACAAGCCACGAATCGCCAGTACGCAACGAGACAGTTTCGCCACCGAGACCAAGTTCGAGTGCGCCATCAATCATGTGGCCCATTATTTCGTAATCGCGGATAATCGCATCATTAGAATCGCTTGGATCTTGCTGCCAGCGGCGGAAGGAAACTTGCATACCAGTAGCAAGGTTTTGCCTGCCCATCGCGCCGCACTCAGCCGAGGCTTTGGGAGTGACTTGCGGGACAACCATCATTGGACCCCTTGTTGAGATTGAGGTAGTTTTTCTCCACGAGCTGTTAGCTTGAAAGCTGGACTTAGACGATCAGCTGGCAGCTTGTGCCAGCGTTGTAGAAAGCAAACGCTGTACCACGCCATTCGGATGGCGCGAGAATTCGGATGGCGCGAGAATTGCAGGAGAAGGTTCGTCGGGCAATCGACTTCGGTTGCTCTGTTAACGCCTTTCGAAAAAGGAAATCTGCGATGCGTGTGCTCATTGTGATCGTGGTCCTCGTGTTGATCTTAAGTCTCATTGGCTGGGTTCAGTTAAGTTCTCCTGATGGTGATCCCACGATCCGTGTGGATTCGGAGAAGGTCAAACGCGACGCTTCGGAGGTTGTTAAAAAATCGAAAGAAGCGATTGATCGAGCTGCCGAGAAGGTCGACGCCAGTATTGACCGTGAATCGCTTGAAACGTCCAGCGAGTAGTATCAGCGGTAGCTAAAAGCAAGAGGCTACATCATTCGGCGAACATCAGATGTGAAAGTCGGAAAGGCAATAGCGTCGACTTAACATCGACGGCGGTTAACCCGTGCTTCATCGCTAGCGCGGACAGATCGATCGTTTCCTCGGCGGATGGACCGATTAATGCGCGCCGATGATTTCGTCGGTTTGCTTATCGATCAAGAGCTTCTAGCCAGCGACGGTGTCTCCGGTTTTTCGAACGCGTCTCCAAGATGTGGTGTCCTCGAATCGCACGTCGATATCGTTGGCGAATTTTCCTGCGTCTTCTTCGGCCAGACCGACCGCAGCGATTACGGGAGTTGTGAACGCGTTCTTCGGGTTGGCTCTATAGTCAGGCATCGACTCGGGCGACTCGCAAAAAAGTTTTTAACATTGCCCCTTGCTAAGTTGAGCGAAGTCCTTCGACACGTATACGCCACCGATCAATAGCGGACGATCGGGAATCCCTTTCAGCTTGAAAAAATTGTCACTTTGTGTGACTTCGTTGCTACCTGGGAAATCAGTGGAGCCGGTGTCGTTCTGACTTTTCGCGGCTTTGCGGGAAACCGTTCAACTCGATGAAAATGAGTCAATGAGCAAAACAGGTTTGGCGACTTTCCAAACTTTTCTTCGACCACCCTAAGAAGCGGTTAGGGATCCTCGGAGGATTCGTTGATGCTGAGCGTTTTCACGTGGGGCAAGTCTCTTTTTTCACGACAGTGTTGATATGTGAGTCAGGAATCGTGTCGTGTTGGTCACTGTCGACAACGGAACGGTCCTGATCGGCTTCATCTGAGTTCGCTGCTTCCTTTACCGGTACCTCTGCACCGAGGACGTAGGCCAGCGGCCGTAGTCCGTCATAGCCTTCGCAGGCCATTCTTCCAGCGATCAATATCGGGACGGAAAGGAACACGCCCATGATTCCCCACATCCAACCCCAAAGCACAATAGACAGGAAAACCAGAATCGGACTTATGCTCATCGAGCGGCCCAAGATCGCAGGCGTGATAAATTGACCTTCCAAAGACGTCAGCGTGAGAAATAAGGCCGTGACGACGAACGCGTAATAGGTAGGATCAAAATTCACCAACGCCACGACAAAAATGATAGCTCCGCCCGTGATCGCACCCACGATCGGGATGAAGTTGAACAGAAACGCCATCGCTCCCCAAAGTACGGGCGACGGCATTCCGAGCAACCACATCGCCAATGCGACCGATACACCTAAGCCAGCATTGATGGCTGATATTTTCGCAAGATAGTTTCCGAGCCCTTCTTGAACGTTAGCAATCACTTCAACCAAGCGACGTCGGGCCGTGAAGTCCGGCAAAGCATGCATTATACTACGCAACAAGCTGTCACCAGTCGCCAATAAGAAGTAGAGCAATGCGACGCAAATTGTAATGAATGAGACGACGTTTCCTGTGCCACTAAGGTAAGTGACATTACTCGTCCATTCCGGCTGTTTTATTTCGACCGGCACGGGCTCGTCGTCTGCCGTCGCGGATGCTGAAGTCTCTGTCTGGCTAGTTGTATCAGCCAAGTCCTCGGTGGCTTGATTGACCGCTTGCAGCTTTTCGGTCACGAAGGAGAGCTTTTCTTTGACAATTGCAATGTGGCTCGGAGCCTCGGCAATCGTTTGCTGTGCCGGCTCGAACACCAAGTAGGTCGCCAATCCCAGCGCCACCAGAAGCCCAAAAATGATGCCGGCGGAACCGATGGCAGGGTTAATTCCGATTCGCTTTCCTTGGCGGACGATCGGACGCAAAACCATGTAGATAACGAATGATGTGACAACGGGAACTGCCATGCTGCGTGCGAAGTACAACGCGTACATGATCAACATGCCGGCACAGATGTGGGTCGCGATGTCACCAACGCGTGCACCGCGAGTTGTCGTATCTTCATTCTGAGATTCTGTGTCACTCATAGTTTCATTCCGAAAGTTCATTAGATATAGCGAGAGTCGCCAAAACTTGAGATCTCCAGGTGTGTAGTTTTCGCGACGACAGCTTTGCTAACTTTCACTAGTTCGAAAAAGATGGGCGGTTGTCCTTACAAGCATTTGCACAACTGGATTTGCGGACCTGTTGTTCTGTTTTTTTTCCCGATGCCGTAATGCCCTTGGACTTTGCCGACAAGCGATTCTCGTTTGACTTCGACTCGGTTGCGGTCATTGTCGGTCAGGTCTCTCCCATTTCAGTTGAGCTTGGCGTCTAATTTGTTTCCGCCTGCCTTGGATTTCCCCAAATCCACCGCACTGTTCCCTGTGTACGCAATTTGGCACTCGTGTGGCCGCTTCGCGTAAAACGACGTGTGATCGCTGTTCGGTTGCATTTGCTGGGCCAATGTGGCGGGAAAACTAGCGTTGTCCCAAACACCCCGGAAGTTGCGTGCCACTGAAGAAAACGCAGCAAACAGGTTGCCCGATTGATGACCGGGTTGGTCGATGGACAAGCATTCCACTTATCTTGCGCTGGCCACAGGCAGGCGAAACATTACGGGTTCGTGAATTGCGTCAGCTCAAACCCAGGCCAGAACGCGAGGAGCAACGCTCCGCCGGCCATTGCGATCCCGAAGGTGACGGTGACATACAGCAACAGCTTTCGACTTCCCAACATCGCGACGGCTCCCGCTTTGAACACAAGGTTGGACATCGTAGCGATCAAGATCACTCGCCAAGCCGTCGCCGCGTTCACTCGATCCTGCTTGAACATTTTGGCAGTCGAGAGCGTGATGGCGTCGACATCGGTCAGCCCCGAGATCCCCGCGATCCAATACAGTGCTCCGTCACCGAAGATATCCTTCGCTGCTGCCACAATAAACAAGATGACCGCATAGAGAACGCCGAAAATGATCGCCGGTTTGAGCTGTGCGGGATTGTCGTGATCAGGTGGCTTTGTGGCTTGATGGCGGAGCGGAAGATAGAGAGCCAGACATTCAACAACCATCAACAACAGCATTACGGCCATCGGTAGGAATGCGACATTCAGCAGATTGGGAGCCACCACGCCAATTTCGATTAATACGCGGACGTTAACAATCGTCGACGCGATCAGAATTACCAAGGCAGCCATCGCACTGATATTCGGCGAATCTTTCGTTTGCCGGGCGTAACTGACGGTCGTCGCTGTACTTGAGATCAAACCTCCGAGAACTCCGCCCAGAATCGCACCAACTTTTGCCCCGAGTAACTTGTAAGCCGCGTACGCCACCATACTAATGCCTACGATCAACACGACCATTCGCCAGATGCCGTAGGGATTCAAGACATCGTAGGGCCCGTACGTTTCATCAGGGAGGATCGGCAGAACGATCAGACCGATCAACGCCAGATTCATCATGGCACGAAGGTCTTTATCGGTCATCGATTTGACAATTCCGTGCAGTCGCTTTTTCCAGTGCAGAAGCACCGCAGCGACTCCCGCCGTCACGATCGCTGGCCCCGTCTCGCCAACGCCAAGTACACACCCGACAGCGAACATCAACAGCGCGGCGACTTCGGTAGTCATGCCCGAATCAAATTCACCGGAACGAATTTTCGCGACGTTTGCGATCGCCAATAATACCGCGATCGCCAGGATGCCCGCGGCACTCATCCAGCCGAGCTGGTTGCCTGGCATCGTCGATAAAGTTCCCATCATTGCGATCAGCGGGAACGTGCGAATCCCAGCGATCTCTGAGGCTTTCCACTGACGCTGTAAACCCACTAGCAGCCCAAGTCCTAGGGAGATGGCCAGGGCCTGGTAGGTTTCCATGTGGGTTGTCTACTGCTTGAGTAAGGTATTGCTCGCTTTTGGCGTGCAGTGCTAACGGACACCATCGGGAGTCATGACGATAATTGAGGAGAAGTTACCCGGCCAGTCCGGAGTTCACGCCAACGTAATCGGCGGCATTGATCGGCCGCGAGCTAATTGCCTGCGACCTCGAGCAACGATCCGTTCGACCAGACGACTGCGAACCGTCAACCAGAATACGCGGGGGACCAACTGACACGCTGTCGCGACAATCGCGGAAACTCTCGGCGATGCACTGAACTTTATTTCAGCCGATAACTCTTGGCGTGCTTCGCTACCTGACGATCGAACTTGGCGCGCCTACTTTTCCTTATACGCGTCTCTTAGGTCGCGGATTTTGTCGTGGCCGGCTTTGACGACGGTGTACTGATCGGTTAGCAAGTCATTCATTGCACTGCCAGCGGTGTCCTTCAACACGTCCTCGTACGCTTCTTTGATGTAGTCCTCGCCTCGTTCGGCTTCGATCAAGATCACATAGGGATCGCCTCCGTTGATTTTGCTACGGATGTTTATCCAAAGACGGTGCGTCTTGGCCGCTACACTGCCATCGTCCTCCGCTTTCTTGCCGTTAAATTCGACGTGCTTCTGCAACTCGCTGGCCATCGCACTGCGCTGATCGCCGAGTTCCTTGAAAAGTTCGGTTAGCTTCGCGTCATCAATCTCCTCGGCGGATTCGTGGAAACCGTTGTACGAGTCGATGTTGGCACGAATTAGCTTCTGAATTTTTTCGATCGTGGTGTCGTTGAGATTCGTTTTTGTTTCGAGAGCCATGGTTGATTCCTTTGGTACGTGCTTAAGTAAGCGTCAACTTGTGAACGCTTTTGCTGAGGCAACTAACGCAAACCACGTGCCGTTGGATCCTACTATTAAAGTCGGTCGCCTTGCGATCGCGATGCAGACCTGCCGACCGTCCCAGAAGCGGGAGTGCGGTTCGTCAGCGACCGAATTGGTTCGTGGTTGCTCATCGCGACGAAAGAGATTGAACTGCATGTCGGAAACTTAAATTGCCTTGATTGACCCAATCGCCCCTGTGGTTTTCAATGGGAAGAGTTTTAGTTTTTGTAAGGTTTATTTGTAAGGTTTAGAGGCAGCCTATCGTGAGTGAGAATCGAGAAATCCAGAAACTACGCGGACTGATGAAGGTCGGCGAAGCGGCTGAATTCTGTGGTGTTACCGCAGAAACACTTCGAAACTGGGATCGGTCTGGCAAGCTAGTCGCTCGTAGAAATCCGGTGACCGGTTATCGCTATTACCGACAGAAAGACTTGGAGAAGTTTTTGCAAAAGGTAATTGAGGAGCGGGCAGGTGGTTGAGCAATCCGTTTTGTTGGTGGCTTCCGTCGAGTTCGCCTCCGGCGCGAATCGCCCTGAAATTAGCGGCCGTGGACGCGTGCCGACCGACGGAGAATTCGTACTGTGAGCGAATTCTTCCCTAAATTCTTTGACACGTCCGATTTCCCGGCGCGTTGGTACTGCGGCAATTGGTCGGAATTCCTTGGATGGCTACATATTGTCAGTGACGTTGCCACGTTTGCGGCCTACTTCGCGATCCCAGCGGTACTGATCTACTTCGTACGCAAGCGAGATGACTTTCCGTTTCACAAACTGTTTTGGTTGTTCGGCGGATTCATCCTTGCGTGTGGCACCGTCCACCTGATCGAAGCGATCATCTTTTGGCATCCGATCTATCGTGTCTCCGCAATGATGAAGGTCATCACTGCGATGATCTCGTGGGCGACGGTGATTGCTTTGGTCCGTTACATGCCTCGCATTTTGCAGTTGCCTTCGATAGCGGCAACCAACGAGCGGCTAAAAACTGAGATAAGTCAGCGCCAGCAAACTGAGCGAGAGTTGCGCGAAGCGAAAGAACGCCACGACGCAATTTTGGCGGGCACAAGTAGTATCGTTTGGACGACCGATCGAAGAGGCCAGTTCGCTAAGCCACAGATTTCCTGGGAACGATATACAGGACAAAACTGGGACGAACACAAGGGATTAGGTTGGGCCGAGGCGATTCACGAGGATGACCTGCCGGAGCTCAAACGTCGGTGGCAAATATCGCTTTCAAATGGCACCAAGCATCAGGCGACGGGGCGAATTTGGCATCAGGAAAGCCAGGCCTACCGTGCATTCATCGCCGAAGCCGTGCCGGTGAAAAATGATGACGGCACCATGCGTGAATGGGTCGGCACTATCACGGATATCGAGGAACAGGAGCAGGCCCAAGCCGCACTGGGGCTTGCCAAAACTGATCTGGTGAAGCAAAAACGTGAATTGGAATTGATTTACGAAGCAACTCCAGTCGGACTTTCGTTGATTGATCGCAATTACCGGTTCCTGCGAGTCAACGAAACACTCGCGTCGATCAACGGATACTCAGTTGAGCAACACATTGGTGCGCGATCGGATGAGATGCTGCCGGAATTACACGAGCAGCTCTATCCGATCTACGACCAAATTTTTGCGACTAGCAAGCCGATTCTAAACGTAGAGATTGTCGGAAAGACGCCGGCAAGTGACCAGGAGAAGACTTGGCTGGCAAGCTACTTTCCGCTGGAATTGCCCTCGGATGACGGAACCGCTCATTCGGTGACTGCCGTCAGCGCGATTGTGCAAGACATTACTGATCGGAAAGAGACCGAGCGTCGTTTGCAACAGAGTGAAGCCGCCGCGCTGGCGGCGAGCCGGTCCAAAAGCGAGTTCTTGGCGAACATGTCCCACGAGATTCGGACCCCAATGGCAGCCATCCTTGGTTACGCCGACGTGCTGCTGGGTCACCTGAAAGACCCTGACAATCGCAATTGTGTTTTGATTATGAAACGCAACGGGGAACATCTGCTGGAACTTATCAACGATATTCTTGACCTGTCGCGGATCGAAGCGGGAAAGCTGGATGTCGAGCCGGAAGCGTGTCCGTTGCCGCAGTTGGTCGCTGATATTCAGTCGTTGATGCAAGTTCGTGCGGGCGAAAAGAAAGTCAAGTTTGAGGTCGAGTTTGAGGGCCAAGTGCCTGGCGAGATTTTGACCGACGCCACCCGCCTTCGGCAGGTACTCATTAACCTGATCGGTAACGCAATTAAGTTCACTGACGAAGGTGAAGTGACTCTGAAGGTGAAGTTTGTCGCGGAGGCGAATCCGCCATTGGTCGAATTTGCGATCGTGGATACCGGCATCGGCATCAGTCCCGAGCAACAAGAACGTTTGTTCAAACCATTCTCTCAGGGCGACTCGTCTGTGACTCGGCAGTATGGCGGCAGCGGCTTGGGATTGGCGATCAGTCAAAGGCTGGTCCAAATGCTCGACGGGACAATGGAGCTGGAAAGTGAACCAGGCGAGGGATCCACGTTCTTTGTACGCTTACCGGTGGACTCGATTGACGAAATTGAGCTGGTGAGGCCTGATCTGGTGATCCGCAGAAGCGAACCCGAGGAGTTGCTTTCTGAATCACCGAAACTCGATTGTCGCGTTTTAGTCGTCGACGACCGCCGCGATGTGCGGCACATCAGTCAACACTTTCTTGAGAAGGCTGGAGCGAGAGTGGCGACTGCCGAAGATGGTCAGCAAGGGATCGACGAGGCGATCGCGGCACGTGATGCGGGGCAACCATTTGATTTGATCGTGATGGACATGCAGATGCCAAATGTGGACGGTTTACAAGCGACCGCGCGGCTCCGGTCAGCGGGAATCGAGTTGCCGATCGTCGCATTGACTGCCGATGCGATGAAGGGTGATCGCGATAAATGTCTCAATGGCGGCTGCGATGACTATTTGTCGAAGCCGATTGACCACGCGAAGCTGGTGAACATGGTTGCGAAGTACACGCAACAGGTGACAGCTGAAGAATTGGTTCACCGCCGTCGTGACCGTGCTGAGCAACTCCGAAAGCAAATGGGAGATAGCAATGATGCCTGAACCGTGTCGCCATCAAACCGATCGACAAGACAGTCGTCTTGCAAAAGGTGAGGGATTGTTCCAAATCGCGGGGTAGCTCAGCATCGGAGTCGCCGTCTGATCGATCCTACGTTAAAGCAAGTTCGAGATTGGTACGTGATTCGCTTCTGTGTCGACGGTAACACCCGCCGCGCCGTCAACTGGAGCAAAACATGTTTGTCTTAGAGCCGATCCTGACTGATGGAATCGCCCAGCTTTCATACTTCGTCGCCGATACCGGCACCGGCACAGCGGCGGTGATTGATCCCCGGACCGACGTTGAGATTTACGAATCACTCGCCCGGAAGCACGGCGTTTCAATCACACATATCTTTGAAACGCACATCCATGCGGATTTCGTATCGGGAAGCCGGTCGCTGGCTGATCGCTTAGGCACCGCGAAAATCTTCCTCAGCGGCGTCCAAGCGGATTACAAGATTGATGCGGAACCAGTTTCCGATGGGCAAGAGTTTGGTTTCGGATCGTTCATCCTGACCGCTCGTCACACACCCGGCCACACGCCAGAGCATCTTTCGTTCTTGATGTGCGAAGCGAAGCACCCCGACCAACCATGGGCGGTCTTTAGCGGCGACTCGCTGTTTGTTGGCTCAGCAGGTCGTCCCGATCTGCTCGGCTCGGGTCAAGTAAACGAACTTGCCAAGTCGCTCTATGACACGCTTTACAATTTCTACCTCAAGCTCGAAGACTATGTGACGATCTACCCCGGTCATGGAGCAGGCTCGGCTTGCGGCGCTGACATCGGTGATCGCCTCAATAGCACCATCGGATACGAACGAAGAACCAATAAATTTCTGTCGTTCCCTAACTTTGAAGCGTTTCGCGAGTTTGTAGTCGACGATGCACCGCCGGTTCCGTGGCACTATCCCGAACTCAAGAAAATCAACTCCGCGGGGTCGGCAATCATGGATCGATTACCGACGATACCTGCGTTGCCTCCTCATGCGTTTCGTAAGGTCGCTCGCGAACCTGGCGTCACGACGATCGACACGCGTTCGATGACCGCTTTTGGTGGCGGGCATGTGCCGGGCAGCATCAACATAGCCGCTCGACCGGAAATGTCCCCATGGGTTGGACAGATGTTCGACTTGAAACACCGGTTGCTGCTCGTCCTAGACAAGGATACGGACGCTGAACAAATTCAGCGTTTGGTCGTCCGCAGCGGCCACAGCCAATTCGCAGGCTATCTGGCTGGAGGCATGAAGGCGTGGGAGACGGCCGGATTGCCACTGGAACGACTCGAACAACTGTCCGTTCACGAGCTGCGCGATTATCAAAGAACAGGAACGGGGCCGACCATTCTCGACGTTCGCTCGCCTGACGAGTGGAACAATGGACACGTTCCTGGTGCCGAACATCATTTCATCGCCGAGATGCGTGATCGCATCACTGGCTTGGACAAAGAGCAGCATTACGTAACGTACTGTGCTAGTGGCTACCGAGCGAGCATTGCGTCAAGCCTCATGAAGTCACGTGGCTTTCAGCACGTGTCGAACGTGCCCGGAAGCTGGAGTGCATGGTTGGCGGAAGGCTATCCCGTCGAGACTGGAAAAGAGGTAAGCCATGCTTGAGGTAACGCATTCCACGACGATCCTCGGAGCAATCGATCCACTGCAGTATCCAGGACCAGCGTGGTCACCCTACGTGGTCGGAGCACTGATCGGAGTGCTTTCGATGATGACATTTTACTTTTCGAACAAACCGATAGGCGCTTCGACCGCCTACGCTCGCATTGCGGGCATGATTGGACTGCTGGTCGCTCCTGCTCATACGCGATCACTGAAATACTTCAAAGACAACCCGCCAAAGATAGGCTGGGAATTTATGCTGGTAGTAGCTGTCGTCGCGGGCGCGTACCTCGCCGCGTGGACCGGCGGCGAGTTGACCGGAAAGTTTCTACCTGCGATGTGGCAGGAACGCTTCGGCGGTGACAGTTATTTACTCCGTGCCGGGGTCGTTTTGACAGGCGGAGTGTTGATGGCTTTCGGAGCCAGAATGGCTGGTGGTTGTACAAGCGGACATGGAATCAGCGGCACTTTACAATTTGCAGTTGGCTCATGGGTTTCCGCGATCTGTTTTTTCATCGGCGGCATCATCGCCGCGACGCTAATGTACGTAACTTGAAACTAACATGGAGTGAACTTCGAGCGTGCCATTAAAGTTGGAATGGCAAGCTCGAAGATTATGCCACTCTAAGCTCGCCAGCCTGTGTCTACGAATGGGAGAGAACAATGGCAACCTTCACCGAACCAAAATCTGATTCCAAAGTGCCTCCTCCGTCACAAGTGGTAGTTGAGTCTGCACCGATCAAGCAGCTCATTCTGGGTCTTGCTTTCGGCGTCATCTTCGGCTTCCTGCTGCAAAAAGGTGGAGTAGCCAAGTATCACGTGCTAATAGGTCAGCTACTTCTGACGGACTACACCGTCGTGAAAGTCATGCTATCTGCGGTCATCGTTGGTTCCGTGGGCATTCACTTTATGCAACGCGCTGGCCTCATTGAAATGCATATCAAACCGACTCGATACGCATCGAACATCATCGGTGGACTTCTGTTCGGAATCGGTTTCGCATTTTCTGCCTATTGTCCCGGCACAGGTGCAGCAGCTCTTGGGCAAGGTAACTTAGACGCAATCGCGATGGTAATTGGAATGATCGGCGGATCTTACATGTTTGCAGAGATGTCGGGCTGGATCGGCCGTTGTATCGACCCAATCGGTGATCGCGGAAAGCTGACGCTACACGACATCCTGCCAATGAATCGAACGACTGTCGTCATTGGATTCGCTGCAATCTTTTCGAGTGTCCTGGTGGCGATTGAACTTCTCGCGGTCCGCTAACCGCCCGTTTCACGAACCGATCCCAGTCACAGAAAGCTGACGGGCTACAACACCAAGCGTATCGACGCATGCCGATCTACGCCATCGCGTGCGAGCAATGTCAACATGCCATGGTAGACATAGCAAGTGACAACGACTGGCCGCACTGTTGCCGGGAGTGCATTGACATCTACCTGCTTTGCGCTCAAGCGATGGCGAGGAACAGCCGCTATTCGGATGCGATCTGTAAACCATGCGTCGGTATTTGCGAGTGGTGCCCCGAGCAATGCGGTACCCACGACCATGACCATTGTCAAAAATGTGCCGAAGCATGTCGGGCGTGCGTGCGATCATGCCGCTCGATGGCTGCGAAGGATAATGGCTAAACGCACGGCTGGTTGGGGTTGCTGTTGCTGGTCAGCTAAACCGCTGTGTCTGCGGCCCTGGTGGAAAGGGGTTGGGCAAGGGACCGGGTAAAGGACCAGGCGTGGGACTTGGTTCGGGAATCGGTTTTGGCCGAGGATTGGGCAGTGGCTGCGGCGGTTTTACTTGAGTGGCAAGCATGACATCTTTCGCTATTCAAGATCTGATCGGAGAGGTAAAACTTCGTTGACAACTGACTTCGCTTCTAGCCTGCAATTCTAGATCACGTACAAAAGCAGGATGAACACCTCACGCCTTCATGGGGAGATTCGATCGCAAGTGATGTAACTACGATTTCAGAAACTCGAGCAGGTCACCTGCAAGCTGTTCTTTGTGAGTTGCAAACAATCCATGTGGTGCTCCTTCGTATTCCTTCAGCATCGCATTCGCGATCCCGCTTGCTGCCGGACGACCGCTAGCGTCGATCGGGACCGTAACATCATTGGTTCCGTGAATGACCAGCGTGGGAACAGTGAACGCCGCAAGGTCATGACGGAAATCAGTGGTGGCGAATGAATTGGCACACGCCAACGTTGCTTTTAGACTTGCCTGCATGGCAATGGCCCGCGTCCACTGCAAATACTCTTCGCTGACGGAACTTGACAACATCCCAACGCCATAAAAGCTCTTAAAGAAACCGCTGAAGAACTTAGGACGGTCTTCCAACATCGCTTTCGTCATTCCGTCGAACACGGATTGTTCTACACCGTGGGAATTGTCATCGGTCTTCAGCATGTAGGGGACGACCGAGGAAATTAGACCACATTGTCGTACGTGACGGCCCGCGTGTCGCGACATGTATCGGGCAACTTCGCCGCCGCCCATCGAAAATCCGATGACTGAAGCGTCTTCCGTTTTCGTCGCCGTCATGACATCACTGAGGTCATCCGACAGCGCGTCATAATCATAGTCGCCGAAGGGTTGGTCAGAACGTCCGAAACCGCGTCTGTCATACGAAATCACGCGAAAGCCAGCTTCAGCAATTCTCATTGCATGATAGTCCCAGCTATCCGCCGATAGTGGCCACCCGTGGAGTAGAACAACGGGCCGACCACTACCCCACTGTTTGATGTAGAGTGCGTGACCGTCGCGGGTTGGAATCATCGTCATTGCAGGAACCCTCATGTTCAATCGAGTTATCGATGGTCGCACAGCCGCTCCACCGGCTCGCTGAAATTTCTGCGGTCGGCGGAGCGATCAGCGGAAAATTCAGCCCCAAGAGCGCTTCTTGATCTGGTCCCAGGCGTTGGTTTGAGGCCGTGTGCTAAACCACAATGCTGTGACCGTCGCACCGAGAACCATACCCGCTACGAAGCTAGTAATGACCGATTCAGTCGGACGCTTTGCAATGCACTCATCAGCTCGCATATAAGCGAACTGCGCCGACTCACCGGCTTGGTGCAGCGTGTCGCTCGCCGTATGAGCCACTCGACTCGCTATCGACTCGTGGGGCGTGAACTCGCCAACGACTGATTCGATTTCCTCATCCGAGGCATCGACTTGCTGTTTGACGAAGTCGGTAATCGTGCATTTGTCGTCCGGACAATCGTGAAGTTCATCACGGTTGATATTGGGCCATCTTTCGGTCACGGCTTCGCGAACGCGGTTCCAGGCAGCTTTATCGTCGGTTCGAGTCTTCGTAGTCATGTTTGGTTCCTTTGAACTAGTTTAGGTGGATGCCTTTCAACTCCCCCAAACCATGAGCAAACTGCATTCCAACTGCTCGAGCACATGGCTATTCGAGTGAAGACGATTGAAATAGTCAGGCTGAATACGCGTGCCACTAAGTTCACCTCGTGCCGGTTGGTCGATTTGCGTCCACAAAAAAGGTCACTCAGACGACATAATCCGCACGCGGCTACTCGGCGCCTCAACGGCAATCCACGTTCGACCCAGGGCGATTGCGCCACGATTGGTATTTTGCGAAACCTGGTGAGACATCGCTTTGGGATTGAGTGTTCGATGAGCGACCGGGTGATGCATCTTGCCCTGGAGTCATCGCCTTGGAACGTTCCGCCAGTCTCACCGAGCATCTTAGCAATGTCACGGACCCGCGCACCGGGAAGATCACTTACCCACTGACCAATATTCTCTTCATGACTATTTGTGCGGTAGTCGCTGGTGCCGATGACTTCGTCGCCATTGCTCACTTTTGCTCACTTTGTCAACACGAAGAAAGATTGGTTCGCGAAATCCTTGGATATGAGTTCGGGTGTCCCATCGCATGATCGATTCAACTCGATCCTTAAACACATCAAGCCTGACGAATTGGAGCGATGCTTGTTAGCTTGGCTGACAAAGCTGCATGAGATCACCGACGGGCAAGTCATCGCAATCAACGGGAAGACACTGCGTCGAAGCTACGATCACAAAGACGGTAAGGCAGCCATTCACATGGTCAGTGCATGGGCCACTGAGAATCACATTAGTTTGGGGCAAACCGTGGTTGATGCGAAGAGCAATAAGATCACGGCCATTCCGAAACTGCTGCAAATGATTGAAGTTTCCGGAGCTTTGATCACGATCGACGCGATGGGATGTCAGACCGAAATTGCCGATCGGATCATCACCGAGAAAGCCAATTACTGTTTGACCATCAAAGGCAATCAGCCAACCTTGAACAAGGGACTCAAAGCGTTCTCCTTGAAGCACCTGGAA
The DNA here is from genome assembly GCF_007860175.1 of Rubripirellula reticaptiva. Taxonomy (NCBI): domain Bacteria; kingdom Pseudomonadati; phylum Planctomycetota; class Planctomycetia; order Pirellulales; family Pirellulaceae; genus Rubripirellula; species Rubripirellula reticaptiva. The sequence continues at coordinate 197,119 of NZ_SJPX01000003.1, forward strand.
AACGACTTTGCCGATGTTGAAGTGCGTGAGTTTCAAAGTAACGAGAAGGGGCACGGACGAGAAGATTTTCGTTCGTACTACCTTTGCAAAGTGCCCTCAGAGTTGCGCGATGCAGCGCGTTGGCGTGGACTCAAAGCGATCGGGATTTCGATAAATAATACAACTCGCCGAAGTGGTGATCGCATCGACGTCCGCTACTACATTTTGAGCAAATATGTCTCGGGCAAACGGTTCGCCTCAGCGGTTCGTGACCACTGGGGCATCGAAAACAGTCTTCACTGGAAGTTGGATATAACGTTCGGCGAAGACCAAAGCCGAATCCGAAAAGGTCACGCTAACGAGAACTTCAATACGCTTCGCAGGACAGCCCTGAGTCTGCTCAAGCAAGAGAAAACGGCCAAGTGCGGAGTGAAGAACCAACGACTGAAATCTGGCTGGGACTGCGACTACTTAGCAAAAGTCGTGTTCGCAGCATGACTTGCGGTGCAATCGCCCTGGCTCATCGACCTACCCGATTTGTGGGTAGGTGAATCGCTATCAGCGACCGGAGTCTACGGAGCAACGACTGTCCGAGATCGCCGAATACCTCAACGTTCCTAGCGAGGTTTGTTCGTTCGCGTATGGATTCGGTTGTAAGCGTCCATCGCAGCCGGCCGTGCTTCGTCCCATGTCATGTATTCCGCCCCCCCTTCATTTTCCCACCGCTCTCGTGCAACCGTTTCTCGCGTCGCCCAGTCCTCGTTGGCTTCAGCGTCGTACGCTTCCCAACCCGATTGGTAGGCGGGGCGGTAGTGGTCGTACTCATGAGATTTATTGTAGTAAGGTCGATTTTGGTGTTCAGATTCCCAATAAGCGGTTTCGACCGTTGGGTCATAGCTTTCAGCGACAGCCTTCCCCGCCAATCCACCAGCGACGCCGCCGATCACAGCACCCGCCACGGTTCCGACTGGTCCCGCTACAGCACCTGCCACCGCGCCCGCCGCTGCTGCACCCAACGCTGTGCCGACACCCGTGCCAACGGGATGAGCGCCAGTTTCACCAGTGATCGGGTCTTCGTTGCGCAGTTCTTCGCGACTCTCGTCGCCAATGGTTTTCTTAGTTGACATGATCGCTTCCCTTAATGATGTAAGAGGCACCAGACACGAGCCGAGCGGCTCGACAATCCGGCGCTGACGATCGTGGAGTAGTAGCACTTGTCGTGCCATAGAAGTGCAGCGGAAAGGTGACAACGCGTTCAGGCCCTTGAGGTATCGCTCTTCACTCCTGCGAATGGACAGCGAGATTAGGACCCGCTTATTACTGAGGATGGAGCCGCGCAATGACAAGTCGAAACTGAGTTATTTGGCGAGTTCACATCTGCTTGGCCCAAGTCTAAGTCCATTGCAATCAGTCGCGTGGACAGAAGCTTGCGATGCGCCCGTCGAGATAACGGCAATGGCGCCCAAGATAAGCGACTCGAACAACGCTCGGCTATCGCAAGCCACAAGTAATCGACAACCTTAACGCGTGCGACTGCTAGCCAGAAGCAATCGCTTTCACTCGAGCGTGAGCAGAAAGATCGCGAGTCCATTTCACAGCATCGCACTCCGCTGCAAGCACTCTGTCACTCGGTACCCAGCTCGCCGCCTTGAACTCTACCATGCTCCTTTTGTGAAGCTGTTCGCATCGGCTCGGCCAACCAAACTTCACAAACTCGAGATGGGGATCGCTAACAATTAGATCTACCGAAAGCCTCAATTCGAGCAATTTAATAGAGCTCACATCGTAGTCACGAGTTATCAACTTATGACCACGAGTACTCCTATCACGAAAGCGTGCTGTGCCTCTGGATCAGGCAACGGGCCCGCGGCGACCCATCACCAATCCGATGATGAACAGCACCAGGAACACAACGAACAGAATCTTCGCGATCGACGCGGCGGTTCCGGCAACGACGCCGAAGCCTAGCACACCAGCGATCAGTGCGATAATCAAAAATGTAATGGCCCAGCCCAACATGGCTATCTCCAAACGTTACGTGGTTTTTCTCGCGGCGGCTAACAACACCACCCGGCGAACATAGTCTTGGAAGAGCGATTGGTGTGCCAAACACGTTACTGCTTAATTTTTCCGTGAAAACGACGACTCTAGCGGTCCGAACTGGACGACTGCGAGTCACTCTGATCGTGAAACGTGCATCGAGAGACAGAGAGGCCGGCCAAGCCTGCCGCTACGCCGCGATGCCCCTCCACTTTCTTCTCGATGAATGCCGAATCTCGGAAAGGGGTTTGCCTACTTTGATGCCGCATTCAAAGACATTGCGAATTATCCCTGAGCCATACGAGGCCGAACTCCTGGCCACCCCCAAAAATGGAACGACTTGACATCGGTGATATGTATCGCGGCCTCAAATGCGACGCGGCGATACATGCGAAAAAGGGATGCAACTACAAAGATTGCTGGACGAATTCCCAGTGCTGTGGTCAGCAGCTTGAGACCGCGACCGCATTGTCGATACAGAATCAGTGAGCGTCAAAATGAAATGAGTTGGCCGACCGTTACCGAAACTGGAGAACCGATTTGAATTTAGATGCGTTTGACATATCGATAGACACCGACATTGGCCCGAAAAAACGGTGAATCAGGATCGTTTCCCCGTTGCAAACCTGCGGCGCAAATAGATCGCCGAGCAAACCGACGGGACTGAAACACACCACGCGGATTCCTTGGATTACAAGGAGGAGAGGCTATTTCTGAAACTCTCGCCCAGTGACTCGTAAGATTTCAAGGAAAAGCTTTCGGAATGCTTAAGCACGGCCAATGAAAAATTCCGCTCGATGTTCGACCCTCTATGTTCGACCAAAGGTATGGCAAATTCAGAGGATTGTCACGATCGCGTTCGTGCGATGGCCGCGTATGTTTGTCGCTTCTCGTTTTCAGTGATGGACAGACCGGGACAATCGACAAATCGGAACTTGCGGCAACGCTACCAACGCTGACTCCAGCGAGGCATCACTGTTAGATCTGGTCGACTCCGTGAACCGGGCACGCGAGAGAACAATATCCCTGCCGTCGTGTAGCGAATCGGACATCCAAAAACTTACGTTGAAGAAAGCTCACCGAGCTCGCCAACCACTACGATCGGTCGCTGTTCGTAGCGAAACTCGCCATCGGAATTGTTGGAAATTGCCGTAAGCCTAAAGGACTTTCGATACGTTAGATTCGGCGTGGTGATATGCTTTTTCAACCGTCAATAGACGACGCAGAGGCCGAATCGAGATGACCCAAAAACAGCCAAATCCTTGACACTTCCGCGACCATCCTGGACGTTGACGATACAGCGCCACGCAAGACGCTTGGCAAAACACTCGACGATCTCGGTTTTTCGCGGTGATAGCCTTCGACGGAGAGTCGGCGCTTTCAAAGGGCCGCGACCATCATCCCAACGAGATCTTCACCGACGTGGAAGATGCGAAAAATGGACGGCGGGAAGTTGGTTGAATCACGGCAGAGCAACGAAAATCTGGGCATTGGCGAACTTTCATTCATTGCTTCCCCTCGAAAGTTGACGCATTCACGCTCGCGAAACTTCGCCGCCTTCATGCCGGTACGATTGCCCCTAAATCAATCGATGTTCGTTTGCTTGCAAATAGCAAGCTGCAACTTTTCACGAACGATTGTGTCGGTCTTGGCACGGCGATTGCCGCTACACAGAGAAAGTTCATCTCAACCTCCCCAAGCAAGGATGGAACCATGTTGGTACTCTCACGAAAAGCCGGTCAGCAAATTCACATCGGTGACGACGTCGTTATCACGCTCACGAAAGTCACTGGTAACCGAGTCGCAGTTGGCATCGAAGCGCCCCTTGAAGTCTCGATCCGCCGTGGCGAACTCGAGATCCACAATGATGAATCTGAATCGTCGACAGTCATTCTGTTGCGTCACGACGATTCGCGGCCTCCATCAAGCCATCTTGCTGCGGCACAGTAAGTGCGCGCTAAATCCGATAGTGGACGTCGCCGGGAATTTTTTAAAGTTTTGTTGCTGGAATGCGGCCCAATCAGTTCGACTGGTGGCATGTCAAACTTTGATTGTTGTGCTCGGCTCCGGCGAGTATTTTCCCAGGATCGACCACCGGACGCGGGCGGCGGCAATTTCGAAATTTGTTGTTAGCGGCGTTATCGAATTTTACTGATTTACCATGGAATCAGTAGATGGGATTTCAGCCGACAGATTGTTGGTTGGGCTGAACATAGTAGAAGCCGACTTTTTGACTTCTCTCATAGAGTCGTGATCATCAAGCTCTTCAATCTGGCGTTTTACTCACAAAATTCTTCGATGTCGTTACTAGTTTCGTCAGCCCTCTCTTCCATCAATGGCTTGGCGACCTAGAGCAACCACTACTTTGTCGCCTCAGTCGTTGACCCGTTCATCGAGATCATCCGCAAGTTCGCAGACATCGTCCGAATGCTCTTGCGAGTCGTCACGTTCGGCGCCGGTCTGCTCGTCTCACACGCTGCCGATGCATCCGGCATAGGCGAGCCCAGCAATGAGCGAAAGCAGCGTGAGCGAGCTTTTCACCTTCGGTGCAAATTCGTTTGGATATGCGATTTGTTCCGCGTCGATCGAGATTCGATCATCCCTAGCTATCTTGGAGAGGCGACGGGTCTGCCATGAATCAGCGATTCGCGGCTTAGGCCTTTGAACGCAACGCGACTGCTTAAAGACTGGAACGTCTTTTGCGTTCTTTCGTTCGCCGCGCCCGCGTCCGGCATTTAGCCGCCTGCGCATTCGTCCCGAGACATCATTCGTAGATGGGTGACGACGATCACAACCCAAAACTCTTAACGAGTTTTTCTAACCGCAGAACATCAAACGACAACCATTCGACCATGGAAATGAACCGAATCGACACCGAACGTGACGCCGGACGCTTCGATCAGCAGGATGGCGTCTACTACTCACGGCATCGAGTGCGGCTCGATCAGCCACCGTTGACCGAAAATCAGTCAACCTCTCCTTGGGTCATTTTGATTGCGATCGTATTGCTTCTGGGTGCGTTCTACATTGCCAGCAGTTTGCTGGTGCCGCTAACCATTTCCGCATTAGCGTACCTGACCCTACGACCTATCACCGCTTGGCTATGCGGCTTCGGACTGAGCCAGCCGATCGCTGCTGGAATCATCATCGCAGGATTCTTTTCCATCATCGCGGTCATCGCGACCCTCATGTACGACCCATTACAGTCATGGATGACCACCGCACCGGAAAGCGTAGGAATGCTGAAGGATAACTTCGACAGCGTTGTCCAGCCTCTGACTGCGATCGATCGAGCTGAGGAAAGTCTAGGCGAAGCGGGCGAGCAAATTGGTGCTGAGCGGCCGCCGGTCGAAGTGAAGCTTGAGAAGCCAAGCATCATCAACCCCGCCTATCTGGTGAACACGACAGGACATTTACTTGCGTTTATCAGTGCGATCGCCGTGCTAACGTTTTTTATGCTTTCATCCGGCGATGATCTCCTTAATCGCGCGTTAAACGTCTTGCCCGATGAGCAAAAACGCGAGGAAGTTCTGGTGAAGATTCGTAACGTTCAAGACAACGTTGGCAGCTACCTTGGGTACGTAACGCTTATCAATGCTGGGCTTGGCGTCGCGGTTTCGATTGTGATGTGGTTGGTCGGCATGCCGACACCGATTCTGTGGGGAGTCATGGCTGCGCTGCTCAACTTCATTCCCTACATTGGCCCAATCGGCGGGACCGTGATTGTTTTGGTCGCCGCTGGCAGTGTGTTTGACTCCTTTCCAAGAGCAATGGCGACTGCAGCCGCGTTCTGGTTGACCACCGCGGTTGAAGGACAATTCGTCACGCCAACCGTGGTTGGCAAGTCGTTGAAGGTTGGTTCGCTCGTTGTGTTGATCGCCGTCGCATTTTGGGGATTCCTTTGGGGCTCGCCAGGCATCTTTCTGGCTGTGCCATTGCTGATCGTACAACGCGTAGTTTTCAGCAGCTTTCCGGCAACCTTGCCCATCGCTGTCGTGCTCGGTGAAGAGGCCTGCAAGCCTGGTGAAGATTGCGAATTCGTTCAAGACGACAAGCCAATCGCTGAGTGCGTGTAGCACACTTGCAGATGAAAGCTGCCAACTTGCAATTACGTGGGATGGCTGGTGGCACATCGTTTGCGTTTATTGCCCTTGCAGCTCGTCCATCACAACCACACGACGGTTTTTGCCCATGTCGATTAATCAACCCACAGCACGCCGCGATCCCCACAGCCGATCGTGGCATGGATATGAACCACGTTCGATGCCCGAAGTCCCACCCTGGATCAAAGCGTTAGGACGCGCGGGGCATATCGCGAAGGGTGTCGTGTATTTCATCATCGGTATGCTCGCGTTCAAGTTAGCGATTGGTGCCGGTGGGGAACTTTCTGGTTCACGCGATGCAATTCGAGAAATTGGACAGCAGCCGTTTGGCCGCGTCCTGCTTGGGCTGGTTGCGATCGGGTTGCTCGGTTACACCGCATGGCGATGGGTCCAAGCTGGCAAGGACACTGAAGGAGCCGGATATGATGCGAAAGGGGTCTGCAAGCGAATCGGCTACGCTTTCAGCGGCTTGGCATATCTGGCATTGGGGTTCTTTTCCGGATCGCTGGCGTTGGGCTTCGGTTCCGAATTCGGCAACTCACAAGGCAATGCGGCAAGCCCGTTGTTGGATTCGTCGTGGGGGCGGGTGTTGCTGGGAATTGCCGGTGCTATCACGATCGGGGTATCATTTTATTTTGCCTACAAGGCCTATCGGGCCAAGTTCGTGACGAAGTACGACTTGTCAGCGATGAGAGAAACGACGTGCGTAATCGCCCTGTATGCAGGTCGGATGGGCCTCAGCACAAGGAGTGTTGCATTTGCGATCGTCGGTGCCTTCATGCTGGTTTCCGCAGTTCGAGGTACCGCAGATGGCGAAGTCGCAGGGATGAGCGACGCCTTGGCAGCAATCGCGGCACAAAGCTACGGCAAGATTCTTATCGGCATCACGGGTTTCGGCCTGATGTGCTACGCCATTCACATGATGCTGATGGGTTGGTTCCGCAAGTTCAACGTGGCGAAATCGAATGTTTGATAAATGGATTTCCGCATCGCTAAGTCAGCTTGCGATGATTCTGCTTTCGTCGATCGTAGTCTACATCGGCATCTTGCTTTACACCCGATTTGTTGGCCTACGCAGCTTCTCAAAGATGTCGGCGGCCGACTTTGCAATGACAATTTCCGTCGGATCTCTATTCGGGGCAACCATTTCATCCCCAAGTCCAACACTGTTCATGGGATTGTTTGCGATTGCGTGTATGTTCGGCGGTCAATGGTTGTTAGCGATCCTACGGGTTCAATCCAGCAAGTTCAGCAAAGCGATTGACAATCAGCCACTCCTGTTGATGGCAGGGGCCGAAATCCTGCACGACAACCTCCGACGAGCCAACATGACCGAGCACGATCTGTTCGGAAAACTTCGCGAGGCTAATGCAATGAACTTCGACCAAGTCAAAGCAGTGGTGTTCGAGACGACAGGCGATGTATCGGTCCTTCACGCCGACGGACCAATCCAACTCGAATCTCGATTCTTTGAGAGCGTCGATGGATCAGAGATATTGTTCGATCAGACGCCGTAAGGCTTGCATCGAAAGTCGACAAGATTTTCGACCTACCCACGCTCCATCGCCTAGTGCCTAGTGCCTAGTGCCTAGTGCCTAAACTTTTGGCGAGTGTCGTTGCCGGCCATCTTGGTACGCTGATCGAAATCACACCGACCTGTTCGGCGATCTACCAAGTATCGCTTCATCAACCCTGAAAGCGAGTTGCCACGATCGAGTATCGACTTTTGGCACGCAGGTTGCGTTATCAAAAGTCATCATCTTGGCGGTTGGAAACTAGACAGACCGATTCGGAGTTCGCCGCCTTACTCCGGACCCAACACAGGAAATCACATGTTCAAGATACTACTCAATAGCTCACTCGCTGCCGCACTCGCTTTCTGTGCGGTTGGTTGTGACGTCGAGCAGACTCGCGAAGGCGAAATGCCCAATGTTGACGTCGACGTCAATGGCGATCCAGGGCAATTGCCCGCGTACGACGTCGACGCACCCGAGGTAGATGTCGAGATGGAAGAAAGCACGGTCACGGTGCCGGATGTCGATGTCGACATGGAAAAGAGGACAATCAAAACTCCAGACGTGGACATTACACTTCCCAAGGATGAGTAATCTCTTGTCATAGCGTCTCGCTCGCTGCGAAGAATGCCAGATTTTCGCGAGGAGCTGTGCTTACCACGGCTCTTCGCGGATTTGGTTAGGGCACAAAGCAACTTAATGAAAGCCAATCAAGATCGAGATTCTTAATCTTCCTCATCGGTGCTCGCTAGAGCCGATAAAGCGGGGATCTAAGGTTGTCCAGCAGCAGACGAGATCGCTACGGAAATCGGTGGAAGCAGTGTCGAGCTGAACTCGGGATGGTGAGGCGATGCAGAGCGATCCAGCTTCGTGCAGGTTGACGATGCGAGGTGACTTCGTCAGACAGGAAAGCACTTAGTAAGTCTCAAGTATCATGAAGTGGACTCGTCGCATCCGACAAACGTGATGTGGTTCAATAACCAAACGGACAGACCGTTGTCGATCGAACTCTTAAAAGCGAAGGCTAACCTCGCAGAGGGAACGCGCCCAAACCACGTTCCCTTAGCCATTCGAATTCAGACGATGATCGAGAATCTGTGTGACCGAGACCTGGTTAGCGAAGACACGTGTACGTCAATCACCCAACCGCTCGGAAACACTGCTCCAATTAGCTCAGGAAAATTGATTTCCTGAGCAGCCGCCGTCGCAACGAACTAAACGTACATCATTCTCTTTTCGATACGGACAAGCATCATGCGACAACTCCTAACGCTAATGTTCCTGCTCGCGATGATCGGTTTCGCGAATGGTCAGAATAAGACATCGGACGATCCGTTGATTACCGAAGTAGAAACGGCAATCGTATTGCAAACAAATGAATTCCGGAAAGAAGACGGTTTACCATCCGTAAACGAGAACGCAAACCTCACAGAAACTGCATCCAAATTTGCTAGCTTTATGGCGACGAGGGAAAAGTATGGACACCACGCTGACGGCCGCACTCCTGCTCAGCGAGCCAAGGCGTCTGGATATAAATACTGCGTCGTCCGCGAGAACATTGCGTATCGAACAAACACCGGTGAAGTGACTGCCGCGAGTTTGATCGAAGCGTTCGTGCAGGGCTGGATCGACTCGCCCCCGCACCGCGAGAACATGCTGGCAGACTATGTAACCCAAACGGGTGTCGCCGTTGCGAGTGCGGATGGCGTAACCTACTATGCGGTTCAATTGTTCGAACGCCCCAAATCGGCTGCAATTCAGTTGAAGGTGACGAATGAGTCGGATGAGGCTCGGACGATGCTCATCACCGCAAACGACAGCGAAGATTCAGTCGAGTTGCCACCGAGAGCTGTCATCACGATGAAGCGTTGTTTTCCCACGACACTAAAGTTGGAGAATAGCGATTCCGAAGTTCGACTAACAGAATCGAGTGAACTGACCATTACGGAGAAGGGACTGACGCGATAGGTCCATTGCAAGGTAATGAAACTCGTTATGCGTTTCGGTTAACGATGTCCGCAATTCTTGGCGACTGTCGCTACCGTATTCTGAGCCGTCTCGACGATGGCATGCTGTACGGCGTCGATCAAGTTCGCGTCGCTGCCCACGGCTGCCCGTTGGCGATCGGCGCCTGTTCCCCCCGCAAGCACTCGCTTTACATACTCTGCCACACACTCCAAGTCGCCTGATTCTTCGAGTGATTGCCGCACATAACCGAGAAGCTCCGCCACCAACTCTTCCGTCGACTTTTTCTCGCAGGTTAACGGATCGACCATGTCTTTGCTCACGCCGTAACGCGCCGCGTGCCATGTCGCATAAGTAAGGACGTTTGCACGAATTGGCTTGTTGATTTGATTAGCTTCAACTTCCTTGGTTGCCTGCATCACGATCGCCCGCACTAAACCTGTGTAGCCGACCGTTTCCTCCAGTGAAAGCATCACGTCCGCACCACGGAACTCGATCGTTGGAACCTTGGTTGGCAATCGTATATCCCAATAGATAAAACTCTCGTCTTCGATCGCTCCACACCGAATCAAGTCATCGACACACGCCTCATAGTCTTCAAGAGAATCGAAATGCGGTGGCGGTCCTGCCATCGGCCACTGCGCCCACAATTCACGCCGGTAACTCGCATAGCCTGTGTCTTCACCATCCCAAAATGGCGAATTTGCGGACAGCGCTTGAAGGATAGGCAACCAGCGGCGAGCTTGATTCATCACCTGGAACCTGAGTGAGCGATCGTGCATTTCCACATGGACATGGCATCCGAAGATCAACATATCGCGTGCTACCTGTTGAAAACGCTCGTGCATCGCACGATATCGCTGTTTTGGTGTGAACGATTCGGTATCAGGCAGGATTAAAGGGTTGGTACCGGCTGCAACCAATGCCGCCCCAGTTTGCTTTGCAGCTTCGACGAGTTGACGCCGAACTCTCTTCAAACTGTCGCGAACTTCATCGAGTGTATAGCAGACGGCTGAGGCCATCTCGATCTGCGTCAGATGCAATTCGTGTTGAATGTCCGCTTTGGTATCGTCACCGAGTCTCCTCATCACCTCTTTGCAGTTTGGCAGCAGTTGCCCCGTACCAGGATCGACCAGTTGGTACTCTTCTTCCACGCCGACCGATGGGATTGGCTTTCTCATAAGATTGCTTTCGTCGAAAGTTCGATTGCTGCGAGGGCAAGGACCGCTGCACCGTGTTCCAGTACCGATTCGTCAATGTCAAACGTTGGCGTATGCAATGGCTGTGCCCCGACGTCGCTTCCAGTAACACCAATTCGCATCATCGCGGCCGGAACCACTGATGCGAAAAAGGAAAAATCCTCCGCTCCCATGCTCGGCTGTTCAATGATTCGCACGTTGGAATCACCGACCAGTGCAATTGCGGCTCGACGAAACGCGAGATTGACGCCAGAATCGTTGAAGACGGGCGGCGTGTGAGTGGAGAAATTTAACATCGCTTCGACGGGATGACTTAGCTCGAGAGCCTCAGTGATTCGCTTCATTTGTTGTCTAGCTCGTTCACCGCTTTCGCGAGACAACGTTCGGACAGTGCCACCAAGGTGCACTTCGCCAGGAACGATGTTCGGTGCGTTTCCGGCCGTGAACTGTCCAACGTTCACGACAACTGCTTCGCGAGCGTCTTCGTTTCGTGGCAGCCGACGATAGATGTCGGTCACCCATGAAGATGCAGCTCCGATGGTGTCTCCCGTCAAATGCGGTCTAGCACTATGCCCAGGCTGGCCGATCACTCTTAGATGAAAAGTATCGCAACCCGCCGTGAACGCTCCATCACGATACCCAAAGCTGCCAACCGGTCGGCTCGGGTCAACATGCAATGCGATCGCGGCACCGATGCCATCCAGTGCTCCCGCCTGGATCATGTGTCGACCACCCGTACTGGTTTCTTCCGCGGGTTGAAAGATGACTCGCGCCGCGAAGCCGCTCGGCAGTATTTGTTCACCAATCAGCTCGTTCAAAATTGCAAGTGCTCCCCAAGCCATCGTGGCATGCGCGTCGTGGCCGCAAGCGTGCATAGCGTTGTCAACGCCACTGGCGTAGGTCGTACTCAACTGAGTTTGAATGGGCAACGCGTCAATATCGCCACGGATTGCGACTCGAATATGGTGCTCACCGCGTTTCGCATCGACATCCGCCCAGACGCCGCGTCGGTCGCCTGCGAAATTCGGCGTTAGTCCTAAATCCGATATTAGATTGGCGAGGAATTCCGTGGTCGCATACTCTCGCTCGGACAACTCGGGGCGTTGATGCAGGTAGCGACGGATTTCTCGCAGACGTGCCGTAAGCGACTTAGCGCAACGGCTAATGCGATCCTGCAACTCGGTCGCTTCAACGGACATCTGCCCCCCCATACCGCGAAACGAGATTACTGCACACGTTCGATAATGAACGCCGCGACGCCTTTCGCATCACACCCAACAAAGCCCCGGAGAAGGCTCCCCAGACCAGGACATCCCTCCGAACGACTTCCAGAGACGCTAGATTCATGGGCGAATCACACTCCAACGCCGTTCGCCACACCGCTTGCAACGCGTTACGAGCGAGCACAGTCGCTCCGATCACCATAGCAAAAGAGAGCACGATTTCGGTTTTTCCGATTCCTACATTGCGCTGGTCAGGCTCGCTACCGAAGCGTTCTTCGGCAGACCCACGCACGTCGTGGAACCGTTCACGTAGTTCTCGCTTCATCTTCCGTTTTCTCAAGTCGTAGTCGCCGGTACATTCGATAGCGAAACTCACCAAGAGTCACTTCCGCCCGCGTAAATCAGTGGAATTCTTGGCGATTTCACTGCGTCCGAACGTTAGAGCGGGAAAGTTCCCAACGACGCCGGCCCTGCTGTTTTCAATAAACGACTCGCGACTGAAACGCGATTCAAGTCGCCAGAAACGATAATCAGCAACGCACCATCCCGCACTTTTGCTTCGTAGTCGCCAGCGACGTCGCGGTCGACGCCCCAGCTTTCCACCGCACCCAACACGCTCCCGCCGACGACACCTGCCGCGACACCAAACAACGGCCCAGCAACCAACATTGGGCCCATCATTGTCATCGTTCCCAATGCGGCTCCCAATGTCCCGCCCACCAAAGTCGTCGTGGCAGCGGTTTCCTGCCGTGACGGCGAGGCAGCTGACTTTACTGTTGTAGCATTGAGCCCAGCCAAGCTTTCATCGTCTGCATGCACGACCGTGGAAACTTCCTCTTGATTGAAGTGGGCTTTTTCAAGAACTTCAATTGCGGTTTGAAAATCGCTGCGATTTTTAAATTCAGCAATCAGGTAGTGATTATCCATCGAATGGCTCTCTATTTATGTTGTTTTATGTTGTTGCAAAAATCAACAATCCGTCGTCAAAACTGTCAACGATCCGGAACGACCGAAAACGCTGGCGAGTTTCAATACGTCTCTACTTCGGCGAACGCTTTGCTGGAGTTGCGACTCAGCAAGTTGACACAAATCTTCTCGCCACAACTCGGACACGCCACAACTCGGACACGCCACCGCTCGGTCATCGACAACCTGCCACAAGCCGGGCATGGAGTCCGTTTTAGCGAAGCGGCGACTGCAGTATTATTCATCAGTAGCCCAAACCGTCAGGTGGGAAACCTATCCACAAGCCGCTAGCCTTTCGGCTTGGTAGCGATCAAAGACGGCAGCTTGTAGTCACTGGCTAAGGAGGTGCCCTATGCGGTTTGCGCCGCGTGCTTTCCTTCCGCAAACTCTTCAATCGCCTTCTTGCAGAAAGCGGGGAGGTCACCTGGATTGCGACTGGTCACCAAGCCTTCGTCGCAGACACATTCTTCATCGACCCACTCGGCACCAGCGTTTCTGAGGTCTGTCTTAAGACTCGGCCACGAAGTTACTTTTCGCCCGCGGACCACATCTGCTTCGATCAGCGTCCAAGGACCGTGACACACAGCGGCAACCGGTTTATGTTGCTTAAAAAAGTCGCGCACGAACGTCACCGAGTCTTCGCACGTCCGCAATGCGTCGGGGTTGGCAACACCACCGGGCAATACGAGTCCATCGAAGTTTTCCGCGGACGCGGATCCAACCAACTGATCTACGTTGAACGTGTCCGCCTTCTCGTCATGATTCATGCCTTGAATATCGCCTTCTTTAGGCGAAACTAAAACGACGTCGGCACCGGCGTCCTTGATCGCGTTCCACGGCATCGTCAGCTCCACCTGCTCAAAGCCGTCGGTGGCGAGAAATGCAATTCTTTTTCCTTTGAGCGATTGGCTGCTCATAATGCTCTCCTGTTCTAGAAAGTGTTGTTTATGGAATAACCACCTGTGCAGGTTCTATGCCAACTATTTGGTCAAGATCGCAGAGCGGGTCCAATCGCATAAGCAGCAATGCAGCACCCCTGATTACCTAACGATATGAAAAGGCGGGTCAACGCGGTGGACAAGTACCCTCGACTCTGACGACGAATTGTACGTTCGAATATTCGTTCCACTGATGCTCGATCACGGACCAACACGAACCCTCTTCGGCCAAAACATTTTTTGTCGCGGCTGCTGTTTCTCAAGGAAAACGTCTGTCGATCGTCTCGTTGAATTTGCCCAGCTCACGCAAGCGAAACTACTCTTTCAAATTATCTGCACTGGATTTTGGAAAGCATCAATTCGCGCGACTTCGATAGCGGCCGCGTCACTATTGTCTTTCACAGTAGTGTCGCGTTGCAGAAATTCAGTGCCATGCGTCGAATTGCGGCTGAAACCTCGGCGATGTTCCACCGCGAATTCGGCTGGCGTCTTCGGGAAAAGTTACATCCAAGAGATAGTGCTCACTGTTTTCAATCTTCCAGTGATCACGAACGAACTTGCTAAGGCGTTTCAATTTCGGTGGCAAGCTGCTGATTAAGAACACGGTTTCACCGTGCTCGGCGACATTACCTTCACCTTCGCGATGACGGTAAATCATGCCAATTGTCTTTGACGTGTCCTGCAATTTCATTTTCAATGACCGCGATAGCGAAAAAGGAATGCGGCGTACGCCGCCACTGTGGTTGATTGCAGGCCAGCGTGGTTGATGCAGCCTCACTCAATTGCTCTGGAATTTTCGTGTCTGCAACCAAACTGGGCGATGGCATACGAGTTGCGGCGCACAACAGTTGAGCATGTAACTCCGAAATCCCCAAAGCAAGGCGCCCATTCCAATGCTTCGCAACGTTTCCCTTGTCCTCATCGTTTTCTCTTCATTACTGGTGAGCACCAGTATTTTGATCGCGGATGATCTTGAATCCTCGTCGATCGAACCCAGTATTGTCGCTTCCGCAATCCAATCCGACTTTGAGGGCGATGAACGACTGGCTGTTGGTTCGCTTAAGGTCGAAATGAACGGCGGCCTTGTCACTCTATCGGGGCAAGTTGATAGTTTGCAAGATAAGAACCTCGCCTCGCGCATCGCCAAACGGACTCTTGGTGTGGAAGCCGTCCTCAACCAAATTCTAGTGAGAACATCGGATCGACCCGACGATGCGATTCGAAAAGACGTGCTGAAGGTCCTGCACATCACTGACAGTGTTGACAAGCCACAAATCGTTGTCGACGTGACCGCAGGTGAAGTTGCGATGACGGGCAAAGTCGATTCGCTATCGGAAAAGCGAATTGCCGAGTTCACTGCCTCGGGCGTTCGCGGTGTGACGAATGTCGTGAATCAAATGACGGTCAACTTGTTGACGCCTCGCAGCGATCAGCAACTGCGTGAAGAGGTCAATGCATTGCTCGTTCAATCGGTTTATCTAGACGACGCCGACGTCGAAGTGAACGTCCAGGATCACATCGCAATGTTGTCCGGCAAAGTCAGCACGGCGGAGATGAAGGATCGTCTAGAGGAAGTTGCAGAGGTTAGAGGCATCAAAAAAGTTGATGTAAGCAGAGTTGAAGTTGATCCAAGTTCGGCTGACGGTACGCGTCGCAAATCACGCTACGCGGATGTGACGGACGAAAAGATCAGCGATGCCCTTTTGCGAGTACTCCATGCGGATCCGGTCGTTTTCGGCGAAGCGGATGCGATTTCAGCCAGTGTTGATTCTGGCATTGTCACGTTGACCGGTTCCGTTACACGACTACGAATCAAGGAAAAATCGGAACGATTGGCGATGGACGTGATCGGCGTTCAGCAAGTGTCGAACGAACTGAAGATCGAGTTTTCTGACCGATCGCCTAGCGATAGCGACATCATCCGAGAAACACAGGAAGCCGTTCGATTGAGCGCGTATCTCGACCGCCGCGATGTTCGAGTCCATTGCCAGCGTGCGCACGTCAGTCTGTACGGCATCGTCGAGAGCGAGACCGAAAAACAAATCGCTGGCTGGCTCGCTGGTGGTGTGACAGGCGTGGTTCATGTCAACAACTCGCTGGCTGTCGAGAACAACTGGAAGGAGAAGAGCGACAAGAAGATAAAGGAAGACTTGGAGCGAAAACTTAAGTTTGCCCTGTTTGACACCAGCAATCAGATTGAGGTGACAGTCGAAAACGGTGTCGCGATCCTGCGTGGTGAAGTCGATACATGGCGTCAATGGCAAGCCGTGCTGGACTTGACCGTGGAAGCTGGAGCAAAGCATCCGCACAGCTTGATTAACGTTCGATACCATCCTCCGCATGGTGCCTCGCGAATCTACGTTCCGCGATAGTTCGCCATAGCCGAAAACTGAAAAAGGAACGAGATTGCATTGACACAAGCGCCTGCCGTCATTGTCGAGTAGGCGTGCGCAACCGCCGGATGGTGCGAGTACCGCAATTAGCGGACCTTCAAAATCTCAATCTCCCGTTGTAAGTACATCAACAACAAGATCATCGGCGGCGTTAAACAACAATGCGGCTCGACAATCTGACCGAGGACATGGATCGTGAAGTTGTCTTGAAAAGATGCTTTCGCACTTTCGCAGCCCATCCGTCATCACATGAACTGATCGTCAAGTTTTCATACGCTTGACGTATTTCCGATTGCGTTTCGCTCCTTACCATTCAGGTGAGCGTGGGGGCGAAGCCGCTCTCCTTCTCGATGGTGCAACAAGTACCGATCGAACAGTCGATTCCACTCTCGTCGCGAATTCTTTCATGCGATGCTCTCATCGAGCGGGGCAGAGAGACTCACAACAGACGAGAACGCCAAGTTATCGCCAGCTTCGGCACGATACTGCACCAGCAGTTTGCTCCCAATGAAAATGTGGCTGCGTTCAGTCTGTGTTTGGTCCACCTTGAATGGTTTCCATGGATCGGACGCACCAAGCACTTGCAGTTCTCAGTGTACTCCAGATGATGAAACCGCTGGCAGGGACGCGCCGATCCGCCAGCAACTCAGTCAGGCCAAAGGATGACTGGAAAGCCTTGGTAAAGAAGCGTTTCCGCCACCGAACGCATACAACCACTCTTCCCATGTCCGCCCAAACCGTGGAACACGATAACCGTTGGCTTGACCAGTGATCTGTCCTCAGGACGATAAGCAAAAGCCGGAAACGGTGTCTGGTCGTTCGGAACATCGAAGGCGTCGCGTCCGCCATGCGAGGAAACACCAAGTTCAGGATGTAGCGCTCTTATAGATGCAGTTTGTATTTATCCGCCGCGCCACGACAGATATGACTCGAAAGAATCGTGCCAGTCAAAACGGTTGGTCGCACGCTTGCGTGGGTTAGGCACAGACGCATCCAGTTTGGTGGCAGATCGGTCACGTAGTTCGCGACAAACCTCGCGAAGAGTTTCGGCTTCGACCGAATCACCGAAAATCTCGGCGAATTCTTCTATGGAGTTGCAAACGATACAGCTTTCATGTCGCGATTCTTGTCGATGGCACGCGATATGCTTCGTCCTGGTTATGCAAACCAACCGTTTCCCCAACACGAAGAAAGCATGCCATGAAATTGGACTCACTTAGCAAACTTTACGTTCACGAGCTGAAGGATCTGTATAGCGCCGAGACACAATTGCTCGAAGCGATTCCGAAGATGCAAGAGGCGGCGAGTAATCCAGATTTAAAAAGTTGTTTCGCAGCTCATTTGGATGAGACGAGGACACATATTTCGAGACTCGAGTCGATCTTTAAACAGCTCGACTTTGAGCCAGGTGGCCACAAATGCGTCGCCATGGAGGGGCTTATCAAGGAAGGCGAAGGACTTATCAAAAGCGATATCGAACAAAAGGTTCTCGATGCTGCTTTGATCGCGTCTGCTCAACGGATCGAGCACTACGAAATGGCTGGATACGGGATCGCGCGGACCTACGCCGAGAAACTCGGTAGCCACGAAGCCGCCGAAACGTTGCAGCTCACCCTCAACGAAGAAGGACTTGCTAACCAAAAATTGACCCGATTAGCCGAGCGGAAAATCAATTTCCTCGCGCTTGGTGCGATTGGTTAAAACCGTTCGGCTTTACACATTTACTTTCGCGAGGTAGCCGACAAGCTGGCAGCTTGTGCCTACAAAAACCCACTATTTGCTACGAACCAATGAATACCCCAAACATTCAAACTGTCCACGGACTTTCGTTTCCCATCCCTGTCGTGAAGAAGTCCACTCCAGATCCCACAGGCGAAGCGAGCGATTCAAAATCCGACGATCCGCTCGAGCGTCGTCATCAAAGCACGTTACGTTCATCTGCCAATAGCAGGCAGAACGCCAGGCGAAACGGTGGCAAATGACCTACCGATAGTGGTCATCACGTCACTCGCAAGTAGATTTCCTTGCGACGTGAGGAATCGTCGTTACGTGCAACGGTTGCACTGAAAATCCGCCGTGGGGCGAACAGCAAACTCGTTGAGTTCCCCCCATCGCCGCGCGATCGTTGACGATCTGTCGGCGGGCTTTAACAAACGTACATTAGCGGAGCTGGAATCGCTGTAGCGACCTGTTCGCGTTAGGGTCAAGACACTTGAACGTAGTGTCGCCTAATTTGCGACATTAACGTCATCCTATCGATCGGCTTAAGACGTCAAGACTTGAGGGTCATCGCACGCCTGCTGGCATGATTTTCCACTCAGCCTATCTACGGGGCTGTACCTTCCACAACAGCGATCGGATTCGAATTCACCTTTTGCGTCTGGCGTGAAGCATCCAGTTTCTCAATCAACTCTTCTCTGGCATCGGCAACCATTTCGTTTGCTTCACGTTTTGCTTCTCTCATTTCTTCTTCCGCTTCTTCCTTTGCACCAGCAACGATCCAACCGCCTCCTCTTTTGATTCCGCGATCACTTCAGCCGCCTGCAAGCGTGCTTCTTCGAGATTTTCTGAGCCTGCTCGGGTTCACCAAGAAGCGTTATCGGCTCGTTGTTTCATACGCAAGCAGCAAGACAAAATAAGATAACAATATCCTGAATTTATATAGCTTTGATCTCAGGTTTATAACGTTGTACCGCTATGCGGAATTGTTCGTTCACAACCAATGGTGCGGCCATCCTTACGTCGAAGATTCCTATGAACACGTCCATCACCTATTTCGCAGCAATGGTTAAAATTGGTGGTAAAGAGACTTCGTGTCGTTGACACTACCGGTGTTATCAGATAGCTTTCGACCGCTTGCAGATTCCCGTTGTACAAGCAGCACAAACGAAACTGTTTGCGTGCGGAAATCAATCGCGAGCAACATCTGTAGCGCTGCATCCGAAAGCGGCCCGACGTCGGGGATGAACGTCAACGATGCAGCCCGGATACCGAGCGAAATCGGTAGCAATATTCCTAGAGCCGACATCGCGATGGCAGTCGCAACGCCGTCGATCGTAATCGAAAGTGAACGTCCAACGATCCAGAGGGCCAATTCCGATCTCAATTCGTTCAATACTTCACCTGCCCGATCTCGCCGATCGTTTGGTACTAACTTGACCAGCCCGGTTCGATAGAGTTCAGGTTCATAAGCAGCCTAGAGTCCAATAAAGAAAACCACCAGCGTGCAGGTCGCACCTCAGCCAACCCATTGCAGCCACTGAAACATCTCTGGGAAAACCCAACTGGTCGATTGCGTGACTCTATCTTGCATTTCCGAAACACTCGGCAAATGCTCGCTCGCCCAAGGGTTCTGCGACAGCCTGCCGTTTGCGCAGCGGATTGTGAATGCGACCACAGCTAATCCGTTCGGCGAACCACTTGCGAACTAAGGTAGAAGCAGCCGACGCCGGTCGACAGCAACATGGTCGCCACGACGACGAGAAAGCTGGAGCAATAGAACAGCGGAGCATGCTCGGCTGGCCACGAACTGAGCAAATAAACCAACACGCCGAAGAGCAGCCCGGCGACCACGAGCATGAAAAACTTCCCATCGGCGCAAACAGTCCCTTGGTTGCAAGTACCAGCATGGCCGGCAACGCCGCGATGACGAGGACTCGCATGCTGGTCACTCGGTTGAGTGTGAGTTGCTTGTTCATCGCCAGTTCTGTAAGGCAATCAGCGTGCCAGGTAAAAGTCTGTTCATGCTTGCGTCAGCTATTTCGGCACAGAGATTGCATCATGGAAAACGCTCCTTCGTTTCCTTTTCGAAAATACGCTGTTGATGCCTCACTCTGCACTGCCCAAACGATGTGTGATTGCTGACGACGTTCGTCGTTCTCGCGAGACTATTGGAAAGTGGCTGCGTGAGTGCGGGTTCGAATGCCGGTTGGCGCAGAATGGTAGGCTCGCGTGGGAAATGATTAAAGAACAACCACCTGAGCTTCTGGTCACTGACCTTGAGATGCCGGAATTGTGCGGACTCGAACTGCTGGAAAAAATTCGCCAGGCCGACGATGAGAGTATCCGCAAATTGCCCGTTTTAGTGATGACCAGCCTTCACGACGGCCAGACACTAAAAATCATCCAGAAGCTAGGCGGAGATGGTTTGTTGCAGAAACCGCTCGACAAGCAAGCCACATTTTCGGTGATTCGCGACATCGTATCAGCGCGCTACAGTCTTCAACAAACTATGCATCCTGGTGATGAAAAATGTATCAAAGACAGGGGAGTAATCTCACCGACGCTTCGCCGCTTGCTAAATAAGGTTGCTGAGAACGAGCAATGACTCCGCGGCAAAGGTCCTCCAGAGTTACCGTCGCGGAGCCCGGTAACCCCCGAAAGTCCCGACGACTTCCGTTTCGCGTCTACTTCAATATCGTTTGCAGAATCTCTATCAGCCGAGGACTCGAGGTGGCATCCATTGCCGCACTTGCATGTGACTTCAGCTTTGTCACGGCCATCCGCGTTCGCTCAACGACATTTTCTTCGGTTGTGAATTCTGACCAAGTAGCCTGGTTTGCGTTGAGTTGGAACTGCACCCAATTTGCATCTTGCTGATTGCCTGAAAGTTTCGACGTGTAGCGATCCATTTCTACGTTCCGCTTGGACTGCTTGGCATTCGACTTGTTCTCGCGTGCCATCGCTGCGATCAGCTCGTCCTCGCCGTCGATCACTTTAGCCGGGGAATCGGGGTCAATGCCGTCGTCTCCATCACCCAGGTCGGCGCTGGCTGGATTGGTTGAGTTGCCCCCGAGTGGATTGTCAATTTCGTAATCCACATCAGGATCATAGTCGTCACTGTCATAGATCGAATCCTCTGCGTAAGGCAGGGTTGCCGACCGCGTGTGAACTTCCCGTTTACTGATGTGTTCAGCCGAAGGACGCCCCATGCCGCGTCGACCAGCGGCAGCAGCGATTACTCCTTCGACACCGTCTTCAATTGCATCGGCGCGGTTTAGTGCTTCGGCCGGCGTTTCGTCGATGTAGTCATTTACACGGTATTGATCAACATTAAGACGCAGATTGTTGCCGGTTTGTTCGTCATCTAGTCCAGGATCGTCACGGCCTGCTTGCGTTTCCGTATCAAATCGCTTGACGCTCCAATCGAGTGACGGCTTTCTGGCGATCGTCTTATTAGGATCGAATGCTGTCTCATCGGGCGAAGTGCTTGTGTTTTCAGCGCGGTCGATCGAATCTGCAAGTGCGACACCGGCGTTTCTTAGGTCAGACGTCGGGTTCAATGAAGACTCGCGTTTCGCTTTGGAAGAAGTGTGTCTGATTTGTTTCCAGCCGAACATCTCAAGAGCGTCGACTAATTCGCTTGACGTTTTGGCAATTGCATGAAGCTGTTCTTTCTGCTCGGGCGATTCACTGCGTTTTGCAGCTTCGGACGCGAGTTTCTTAGCGAGACTGGCGTCGCTCCAGATAACGCCAGCCAGCGCCCAATCGCTAATTTTGGGCGTCTCGGCGTAGCGAACTAAGGCGTCGGCCTGTTTTCTTTCGTCGGCTCGGACACTTATCATCGCGGCTATCGCAAAGGCGACATAAGCGAAGAAGTAGACGAGGGTTCGTTGACGTTGCATTGGATTGCTTCCTAGATAGAGTCTCGAAATTCGGTGTTGCCACACGCCTCCGGCGCGTGGCTTTGGGTAGCGCACGCGGGGAGCCAAGCACTACAGTTGTTTTAGTAGCGGAAGATTGCTGCGACTGCTGCATCGTCGGGCATGTGCTCCGCTTCACAACTGAATACGTCTCCACCTTGACGCAGCGTCTCGCCGACGATCACGTTAACTTGGTCCAAGTCAGCGTTGCTGCAGCAGACCATCACTGACTCAACACGTCCGAGTTTCGCAGCGGTGACGATTTCTTCGATGTCCTTTGAGCCTTTGGATTGTGCGAGCGCCGTCCCGAATCGCTCGGCGTAATCGATGCCACCCGCGTTAATCTGCTCGGCGACCGCTTCGTTGACTCGATTTCGCATCTCGTCGTCGCTCCACCGAGAAGGGCTACCCTCGATTTTCACATCGGCGGTCAAGCCCGTTGCCGCTTCAAAATGTCCGGCGACTTCGGCCGTTGCAACAACCACCAACGCTGTGCCGGTGTTGTAGATCGCTTCGGAAACTTCATCGCCGACGAGCGATAGATATCGATCACGATCTGCTTGGATCTTGCCTTCGCCTTCGCCATGGCCGTGAAACATCGCCTTCGAAGGGCCTCCGTTGTTGCCAACACTACGGTGACTCGTGTTCTGCAAGTTCTCTTCAGGGTCGCGAGGCAAGACGAGATCGTGATACTTGGCCGGCAGAGATTGTGTTTCGACCAGTTTCAACACATCGCCGGCGGAACGGAACAACTTTGCTTCGTCCCATGTCAACGCCAACACGAAATAGCTGTCGCCAGCATTTTGCTGACTAACGAGCGGTAGCAGGAAAAACGAGTCGCTGACGCTGACGTGTTCGTCGACTGATCTCTGCAATTTGATGAGACGACAATTCTCGGACGTTAGAAACAGGGCTAGTCCTTCGACTTGATACTGCCAGAAATCCGAGTTGGTCGTTAACGACTCAACGAGAGCCAGGATCGAGCAATCGTTTCCGGCTTCCTTTAGTTTCTGCCTTGCCTCACCCAAGAGATTTTTGAAGCGAATCGCATCTTGCTGAGTTGCGGCGCCGGAACGGTGCGTTCGCATGAGAATCGAAACGCACGGATTCGCTGTTGTCTCGGCGAGTTGTTTTAGGTCACCTTGTTTGAGGCGGCTTGGTGTTAGGTCGTGGGCAGTGATGGACATCGCTGATCTCGCTTAGGAAGATAGGAAACATTCTGTTTCGTCATATCCGCAGCAAAAGGGATGCCGAACGTCGGAGTGAGCGACACGTCGAAAACGCACACGACAACGTCACCACGCGCTTCCGACGATTGGAAGGGGATAGCCAGTTACGCTCTTCCACCGATCCAGTTCCCCGTATCCAACACTTGCCTGCGATACTCGGGATCGCGTAACAGCCAGATGATCGAACGATGCCGATCAGATAGCAGCTCGATACCACGTCGGTCGTTGAGTACCTGCTTACACTCCCGCCTTAACGCACCAGCTTGCCTGACTAACAATCGTCGGTAAGCTTCATTCGAAGCGGATAACGACACCTTGGCAATCATCTCCATCATATGAATCGACGCGTTCCGATCAGCCGACACATAAGGGCGAAGTCGATCGAAGACAAGTGATACGAAATCAGCAAACTGTTCCGGCTCAGCAACGAGTCGAAGGTTTTGATCGTCATCGTATCGGTACGCATCCGGCAATTCTCGCTCGGCGAGATTTTCCAACGCTGATCGCATCCAATCCATGCAGTTGGTCGCAGTGAATGGGTCGTTCACGCCAGGAGATAAAGCTCGCATGGCGACTTCAATCAGTTGATTGAAAACGAATCGCAAGTTCTGCTTCGCAGTTCGCTGTGCTCCTGATACGAACGTGGCGAGCATTTGGTTAGCAACTTCATCGCTGACATTGGACTTTGGTGAAGCCAACATCAGAACGTTCCCCGGCGTGATAAAGTCGCCCGCGCGAAACCGCATCCGTATCGTCAAATCGTTCTCGACGGCAATCCGCATCAAGCCATCGGTGTCGGCGAATTCAACGTAACCAGAGTGCTCGGATTTGATTGCTTTCGCAGATTCGTAGAACGAAGCAGGCAGGCCTGACTCGACCTGTTGCAGCGACTTCTTTTCGTTCGGCTCACCGACTCTGGACGGAAACTGATGATCAATCCGTCGATTCAAATCTCTTCCAATTCCCGCGACAATGTTGGAAATATGGATGCTCTCTGGAATATGGTGAATGAAATAGATCAACACTCCAACACTCGCGATTGCCATCAAAATCCCGACGATGATCGCGATGTGAGGAACAAAAGCAGCCATTTCTCCCGTGCCTCCGCCACCTCCCCCGTTACGAACGGTTCGCAAAACCATCAAGCAATACAGGAACGTCGAAATAAAGACACCCAGTGTGACCTGGTTGCCGGTATCGCGCATGAAGTTGTTGAGCAATCGCGGCCCAACTTGTGATGTGGTGTACGAAATCGACAGAATCGTCATCGAGAACGTGACGCCTGCAACCGTGATCATCGAGCCAGCGACCGTCGATAGAACAGCGCGAGCACCATCGGGTTTGTTCGCGTAAAGCCAACTGATCTTCTCTAACCAGCCCGCGCCGAAGTGACTGTCAATTCCTGTCGTCACGAACGAAAGCACGATGGCACCAATCGCCATCAGTGACGGAACAAACCAGTAACTTTCGCGAACATGGGAGACCCACGTGATGAAGAGAGCTTTCATGAACACTCCATGGTCACAAGCTGCCAGCGTGTCGGCTGAGATCAGCTACGGTATCGGGATCACAAGCTGGCAACTTGCGCTTACGCTCTCGACCGGTCTTTGTCATGTAAGCGGCGTGCTGGAATCTGCTTCCGAAACCGAAAACGCCACTTAGAACCGACCCGCACGAGATCATAGATCGCAACGCTTGTTGGCGGCTTGCAATTTCTCGGATTCACTCCCTCAATCAAATCAAATTGAGCGCGTGAAATCGGAATGTCAATCCAGACTGGCATGGATGCCGAACGGTTGCGGCTAATGGTTTCGAAGTGCCCATCGAGTGGTCCACCAAGAAACTCAACAACGAATAGCTTAGACCGGCCTGGCCCAACAACATGCTTTGTGAACTCCAGACATTTGCGAATCCAATCATGTATCTTCCTGGAAACTTTTCGTACTCGGTTCACAGGGTCACCTTGCTCACGCCGGAGGTTGCAATCAGGAATACATTCTCGATAACGCAAACCCTGTGCCATAAAAACCTGAGCGGGAACAAAGGTCCCTTACGGCTAGGCGCGCGGGTGATTATCAACGTTGAACAGCATGCCCACGCATAAGTTGCACCCAGCCGACAAGCTCGCCGTTTGTGGATGAGGGGCGACTTGCTGAATAGACGGTGTACAACAGCTACAACGTCTCTGACATGAATTTGGGGAGATCCATCGCCGGCGTTGACTATTCTCGCGATCAACATCGAGTGGCCCAATTCATTTACGACTGGTCCCGTTGCGGTCAACTTGTTGCGTTTCTGAACATCAAGCTTGAGCTTGTCCTATGGTCCTATGTCCACCAGTAACTTTATCCCTTCGTTGGTGTTGATATTCACAAGTCGATGCGTGTTGCCACGAACCTTTACCGTCATTATCTTCCACCATACCTCTAAATTCGCGACAACTGCGGTTGATCGACTATTTGTTGCGATTCCGAGTTGTATTGCAATCCAGCAATTGGAAACTTTCGCCAGCATTGAATGCAGTGCCTTCAACGCTGACGTATTGTGCCAGGCGAGGCATCGTGCCATGAGGTGTACTGTTCATCGCAACTGCTCTAACGGTGCCTTGGTGCAAAATGACCTGTGAGGTGCGTGTCTCCCGGTCGTTCTGAGACTTCATTTATTCCTCTTGTCCTGTTCCGCATTGGTAAGGGAAAAACGGAAGCGATTGAAGTCGTCGTACACACGATCATTGACGGTGTCGACGTTCTCGGAGTTCGAATCGTATACACCGTCACCGTCGTAGTCGTAATACGAAGCGGTGTAATCCCAGGCTCCGTCGGCGTTGCCGTCGCTAAACTACCAGTAACCAAGGAGGTCGTAGTTGGAAAACCAGTTGTCGTTTTTCGAACTGGGCAAATCTTGCGAGACGTCGAAGGTTTCGTTGTCCGACCGCCCAATTGCATCGTCAATTTTCGCCTTGTAATGGATGACTAACAATTTCGACAAGTGCATCACCGAATCTCCGAATCTTTTCAATCGCCAACAGTAGAAAGTTCAGGCGAATCAGCTTTTGGAACAACCCTGTTGCTCAATCAGTATCCGGACACAGCCCCACCACTCCATTTGCATCGGGAAGGTAGCGACGATTAGGAACGCGCTCCGATCAATCGCGTGAACTCGTGCAATTCGTTTCTGCATCTGCTGGGCGATTCCAAGGCACGCGGATAACGAACAACGTTCTCGTAGCAAATGCGATAGCGACAGGCTTCTCTACGGCAATAGACACCTTTACGAATCGCCAACGGGTTTGAAAAAAGGTGCAACCGAATTGCTGTGCTTGCCTTCCGCGTGCACCCCCGCCGAAAACGGCCGGCGACGATGCCTCAGTCAGCCAATTTCTGTACGGCGGACCTCTTCAACAACCCGAACTGCGTTGTCTTCCGGCTGAATTCCATGGCCATAACGAACCGCATAAACCTGAGTCGCCTCAGCACCGAGCAGCACGATTATCGCAGAGTAGTACACCCAAACCAGAATCACCGCTAAGGAAGCCGCAGCGGCACCCAATTGCGCCCCTGGTTCGCTGTACGAAAAATAGACTTGCATGGCAAATCGCCCTGTGAGGAACAAAGCGGTCGTGATCGCTGCCCCCACGATTACATCTCGCAACTTGACCTTGGCATCTGGCATGAACCTGAAGATCGCTGCAAAAACGATGAAAACCACCGCCGCCTGAACCAAGTAGTTGATCGTGCCCGCAACCCCGTTACTGATACCGACGGCTTCACCGAGTTGCTTTCCGGCACTAGACAGAACTGAAGAAACCACGATCGAAACAAGCAGCAAGAAACCAAGACCTAAAATCATCGCAAGCGACATCACCCGCTTGTAAAGAATTATAAAAAATCCCGATGCTTTCGGATCGGGTTTTACCTGCCAAACTCGATTCAATGAATCCTGCAGAGCGCCGACGACTCCGGTTGCTGCGACAATGATCCCTGCGAAACTCAGCAACGCCTTCCACCAAGTACCACCGGACTCACGATTGTGTTCCAAGATCGTTGTGACTCCTTTTGCAGCGGCGTCGTTACCGAGCATCTCGGTCGCTTGCTTTTCCAAGACCGCTTGCGCCTTCTCCTTCGCGCTGTCGCTTTCATAAGCCACCGACAATCCAAACGTCAGCACCGTCAACAGCAAGTACAATAACGGCGGCAAGGCGAACGCGGTGTAATATGCAAGTGCCGCGGCAAGCGTCGTACAGCGATCTTTGGAGAATTCAGAAAAGGATTGCTTGAGGAAATCCATCGGCGCGTGAGACAGGTAGGAGTTTGACACCCGTTGAGTGATGCCATGCTAAAGAGTTGCAGATGCGAACCTCGTAGGACGCAAATCCCATGCCAGGACCAAATGCGTAGTCATCCACTCCCGGCGTTTTACTTTTGCCTCTACGCCACCAATCGGGCGACTACATGCTTTCCCGCTTCGGATTGACACCCTTCGCTATCAACCAGCACGTGATCGCCCAAACCAAACCGGCTGACCAACCGGCCAACACATCGGTCGGATAGTGAACGCCCATGTAGACGCGGCTAATTCCGACCAGCACGGTCAATCCGACCGCCACCGCGATCACGTAGAACCGCAACCAGAAATGTCTCAGTATCGGCGAGATCAGTACCGCCAGCGTTAGATAAACAACTGCCGCCATCATCGAATGTCCACTCGGAAAGCTACTCGTATAAACATGCGAAAGATGCGGTACGAAGTCGGGGCGAGGTCGAGCGAATAGTGACTTCATCAACAAACTTGCTCCTATCCCGCTAAGCGTGGAAACCAGCAGCACAGCCATTGTTCGGTACGCTCGATTGATAGCCAAAAAACCGGCTGTTGATGCAATTGCGATCAACATGACCGCTATGCCACCAAGAGCCGTTAAATCTCGTCCTGCCTCCTCCAACCAAGTCGGTCCGATTGGATTCGCAAGGTCATTTGCATCCCGCAAACTCCGCACCGCCCAGCGATCGAACGAGTCAGTGCTTCCTTCAATCACTTCATCCGTCAACTCGATAAACCCCCAGGCCACCAGCACAACGACCAATAACCCCAGGAGAACTGTCGGTTCGCGTCCACGGAGAAACCGGACTAGCTGAAGGTACCGCTGCTGAAAGAATCGTTTACTTGCAGTTTTCATGTTTCAATCAAAACGCAAGTCGCATGCCACTTTTGCCACGACGTCACTCTTTGGCACGCTAATCGCGTCGCTGTCTATGCGATGTCAAAACAAAACTCCACTCCGCAGAAAGACACCATGCCTACCACACTCGTTACAGGAGCCTCGTCCGGTATCGGCTGGGAACTCGCGAAACGGTTTGCCAAGGGTGGCGACGGTTTGGTGCTTGTTGCACGAAGCGAAGACAAACTCTATGAATTGGCCGACCAAGTTCGACAGAAACACGGCGTCAATGCAATCGTCATTCCAAAAGATCTCGCCAGGCCCGACGCAATAGATGAGCGATGTCGCCAACTGCGCGAACGATCCATCCAAGTCGACACACTCGTCAACAACGCGGGCCAAGGCCGGGTACGAAGGCTATGTCAACAACAGGGACATCGTCATTCCCAGCTGGAAGAACCGTCTGATGATGACATCGACAAGCTTTCTGCCACGCTTCGCAACCCGAAAATTGGTCGCCAAGCTGCATGGGGTCTGACCGCACACGGTCGGCTCAAGCTGCAAGCCTGTCGACTGTTTCCATAACAAGTTAGTAGCTTGTCACCACGTTCCCATTCCCAACGAGACCTGTCCTATGACAATCACCAGCATCAATCCCGCTACGAACGAAAAACTGCAACAATTCGAGCCCCAAACAAAAGACGCGGTCATCGAAGCGATTGGCACAGCTCACGAAGCCTACAAAGACTGGCGCAAGACGACTTTCTCGCACCGAAAAAATTGTCTGCTAAAGTTCGCAAAACTTCTCAGAGCGGATGCCGATGAGTTCGCTCGAACGATCACGCTCGACATGGGCAAACGCATCTCCGAAAGCCAGTACGAAATCGAATATTGTGCGAATATTGCGGAATTCTATGCGAACGGTGCCGAGCAGTTTCTTGCCGATCAAAAGGTAGAAGTTGAAGATGCGAACGCCTACATCCACTATGAACCACTCGGAGTTTTGATGGGTGTCATGCCCTGGAACTTTCCGTTCTATCAAGTCGTACGTTTCGCCGCTCCGAACATTATGGCTGGCAACACAGTGATGGTGAAACACGCCAGCAATGTACCGCAATGTGCAAAAGCCATCGAGGAACTGTTCACCGAATGCGGCCTACCTAAAGGCGTCTACACAAACCTATTTATCCCATCCGAGTTCGTTGAAGCGATCGTATCAGACCAACGTGTTCAAGGCGTCTCGCTGACGGGAAGCGAGCCGGCCGGAGCAGCCGTCGCGGCGCTCGCCGGAAAGAATCTGAAACGGAGTGTCCTTGAACTCGGTGGCAACGATCCGTTTATTGTCCTCGAAGATGCCGACCTGGATCACACGATCGAGCAAGCCGTCAAAGGCCGTACGGTCAACGCCGGTCAGTCGTGTGTTGCATCGAAACGATTCATCGTCGTCGAAGCTGTTGCAGAATCCTTCATCGCGGGATTCAAACAGCAAATGTCGGAATTGAAAATGGGCGATCCGATGGACGAGGGAACAACGCTCGCACCACTTTCATCCGAGGAAGCCGCCGTGGATTTACTCGAGAAGGTGCAATCTTCCATCAACGCCGGTGCAGTCGTGTTGCTTGGCGGGGATCGGCCGGATCGCGAAGGTGCTTATTTCAACCCCACGATCTTATCAGGCGTGACCCCAGACAACCCAATCTTTGATCAAGAACTATTCGGTCCTGTCGCGACGATTTACATCGTCAAAGACGAAGCCGCTGCGATCAAATTGGCCAATCAATCGTCCTACGGTCTCGGCGGTAGCGTCTTCACCGCCGACACTGAACGAGGCCGCCGCGTTGCCGAAAAAGTCGAAACCGGGATGATGTTCGTCAACCGACCAACAAAGTCCCAAGCCGAACTACCATTCGGAGGCATTAAAAAATCCGGCTATGGACGGGAACTATCCCACCTAGGAATCCTTGAATTCGTTAATAAGAAACTGATCCACCTTGGCACCTCGCATTAAAAGTCGCCATGACGTTAATCGAGTCAGGCTGCACAGCGAAATTCTTGGCGAGTTTCGCTGCCCGCAAACCTTGTCAGCACACCTATCACAGAATTGAAAAATGACTACCAAATTATCAAATGCCACCGTTTCTAGGCAAATCGTTCTCGCGTCACGACCTGAAGGCGTACCGCAGGAAATCAACTTCAAGGCGACCACAACCGAAATCGCGCCGATCACCGACGGAGAGTTTCTTGTCAAGAACGAATGGATGTCTGTCGACCCATACATGCGTGGTCGAATGAAAGAAGGTGAGAGTTACGTTCCCGCCTTCAAAATCGACCGGCCGCTCGAAGGTGGCTGCATCGGGAAGATCGTCGAAACGAGAAACAATGATTTTAACGAAGGCGATTACGTACTAGGTAATTTAGGCTGGCGGGACTATTGGAAGTCGAGCGGTGACGGCATTACGGTAGTTGATCCGAACGTCGCACCCGTGCAAACCTATCTCGGCGCTCTTGGCATGACAGGCATGACCGCTTGGGTCGGCCTTAATAAAATCGCCAAACTGCAATCTGGCAGTACCGTCTTCGTCTCCGCAGCATCGGGCGCTGTTGGTTCAATCGTCTGCCAACTTGCCAAGGCCAAAAATTGCCGCGTCATCGGCAGCGCCGGCAAAGCCGAAAAAATCAAGTGGCTGAAAGACAAAACTGGCATCGACGCAGTCATCAATTACAAAAGAACTGATGGCCTCACCGCAGCACTCAAGCAGCATGCTCCAGACGGCGTTGATGTTTACTTCGACAATGTCGGCAGCGATCACCTCGCAGCCGCCCTCGACGTGATGAATGACTTCGGAGTCTGCGTTGAATGCGGCATGATCGCAACCTACAACGCTACCGATCCGCCTGCAGCACCACGAAACCTTTTTAAGATTATTGCCAAACGAATTCGTATGGAAGGATTTATCGTCCGCGACCACATGGATGCCCAAGATGAATTCGTTCGAGAAATGGCATCGCTGATCGAATCCAAGCAGGTTGTCTGGGAGGAAACGATTACCGAAGGTCTAGAGAACGCCCCCGCAGCGTTCATCGGACTATTCGAAGGCGACAACCTAGGCAAACAGTTGGTCCGTATCAGTTGATACCAAAAACTTTCCGATTGCACCTCTTCGTAACGGCGTTTGACGGCTGTCCACTAAATCCAAGCAATCAAAGATTGCTTGGAAGTGTCAGCCGAGCAATCAACGATTGCTTGGAAGTGTCAGCCGAGCAATCCGAAGTCGAAACGGATCCAAGCAAACGGATCAGAGTTGCGACACTATGGACGTTCTTGCAAGTTCAGCAGCAACGCAATCAGCCTCAAGGCCTACTTCGGGGAACCACCACGCCAGCCCCATCGGTAATGTCAGAGCACTCAGATGCGTCAAGAAAAGCCATCAGTAAATGTGTAGCTACGGCTGCATGATCTTTAAGGTGAAATCTGGCGAGACTGAATGATTGACGCCATCATCGAGAAACCGCTGCGAGAGTATCGCGTTTGTTAGGAATAGAATATCTTTGACACGGAGCTGAACGTATTGGCAATCGCAACAATCGCAGACATGGCCCAATCGTCGCTATTGAGATAGTGCTTACGAACACGGTTGCTTCCGCGATTGCCGATAGCATGCATTGAATCAAAATTGTCACTGGACGCTCGTTGACGGACGCTCTTCGTCATGCAAGTACATCAACGGAACCATCTGATTCCTAGGATTGACCAACGAAGAGATTGACGCTTGATTTCGCGCTGCCGCATCGACCGGTCGGTGCGGCTACACCTGCACGCTTATGCTCCGAGTTTCCGCGGCAGTAGATTTACTGGCGATAGCAAGCAAGTTGCTTTGTGCTTGGTCATGGATCGGCGTCCAGGTTTCTAGCAGGTCCGATATGTCGGGACGCTTCACGATGTTTGCTGATGTCGCTACTGGACTTCGGATAAGCGGGCTTAGCGTCGATTCGACATCTACTCCGATCGCTTCCAGTGTGCCGGAACCAGTTATCGAGGACGCGATCCGTGAAGCGGCTTCCACGGTCTAATTTGGTACGGCGACTCGCGTGCCGTACCATGAAATAACTATGGAAGCACGGCGATGTGAACAGGGGTGGCCCCCCCTTTTGCCGAGCCCGAACAAGCGTCTCGCCCCCTCCACCGCCCAAGCAATCCTCACAAAAATCACCCGCCGATTCGGCGGAAGTGCCATCAATTTAGACCAAGCGGCGAGCGCCTCACGTTGCAAACCTCTTTTTCATCGTGTCGCTCGTCAGGTGCTTCAACACGTCGAGCGGTTCACAGGTATTATCATTGCCATAATCGACGTCGATCGGACCAATCTTTTTGGCGGCTCGGATGGCAGTGATGTTTAGCTTTCTATTTCGCTTACCGATCCCCATCAACGCCGTCGCCATTGCTTCGCGAACCCACATCTCTTCGCCAACAATCGAATCGACGATCTTTTCGATCCGCTTCATTAGGTACTCGTCGTCCATTCCCTTGGGGTTCTTTTTGGACAATTCGTACAGCAACGAGTAGCCACAACGCCGGCGAACAGAATCGTCGCTGCTCATCCAATCATCGGCAATCTGAAAAGCAAACGGAGCCTTGGCAACCGTCGAACCGCAAGAAGCGAAGACATGCAATAACATACCGTCGGCTAGCTGATCTACCTGCTCTTCAACTTGTTTGCGAGTGATTTGCTTGGGATCGTCGATCAATAACGCAATCACTTTGGCGTCGTAGCAATCACTCTTCCAAAGCTGCCGAGCCAACTTGTGGTCTCGGCCGATCTGCTTGGCTAGCTTTCGCAGTACCGTCAAACCGATCCCATAGCTCTTCAAAGTCGAAGCCTGCCGTTGCCAATAGGTGGTGCCCCGCTCGTCACGGTTATTCTTTAACAGCGCCAGAACCTCAGCCTTCGTCATGCTCATTCGATTCGCCTTCAACGGATTGCGATGCTACGTCCAGTTACGCCGAAATCGGATTGCGACTCGATTCAATGTGAATCTTGCCCAAGTGAATACAATCCGTTGCCGGTGTGGCGCAGTTTGCCTGTGTTAGCCAGTTCGCGCCAAACGGCTCGCGGAAATTGGTCTGGTGGCCGGATCGCGGCGATCGCCGAACGTTGCCCCGAAGACATCGGCCCGTGACCAAGTCGCGACTCTTCGTCCAACTGCATCAACTTCATTCGTTTACGAAAGGCCTTCAAAGCCAACTGCAACTCTTCTTTCGTTGGCGGTGCGGGCTCGGGCGTGCCAGCTTGCTCGGAATTTGCTTGCTCGTGGAAAGCGGGCACGCCGTCCGAAGCCGTTTGGGACCGTGCTTCATTGGGTTCAGGGTTGGTCATCGAAAAAATCCCTAGAAAATTGACTCTGATTGAAGTCGCCCATTGTCGTCCAATGTCACGGCTCGGGCAACCGACGGGGTGCCCCCATCGAAAACGAACCACGTTCCCCCGATCAATCACCCCACGGACCAAAAAATCACTCCGCTTGCCCCCCTCGCCCAACTGACCTGATACGCTCATGCCGTACTGCCAACCGAGGGCGCAAGTGTCCGGACCAGAGACTGAGTTCAGCGATCCAGTCCCAGCGATCCAGTCCCAGCGATCCAGGATCAGTCACCCACAGCTGCATCGGACGGGTTCGCCCCCCACCACATCGTGACCGTCGACAACTGCGTCTCGGCCGACAAGCTTGCCCGTTTAATCATGCGCAAAGCAAACACTACACGATGATCTAGTTCGGCCGTTACTAATCGTGAGGCAGTCGCCTTGGCGTTGGAATTTTTTGCCCTTCGACAAATAAATAGCGATGATTAGCAAGCAGCGATTCATGGATCTGGAAACTGCCGGACGGCCAAGTGATTTCGATTTGATCGACGGCAATTGCACTTCCTATCCCAACGTGAAGCATTGATTCGTTCGTGCACATGTAGCCGTCGCCTGCTGTTTGCCAAAGCGTCCATTCTTCTTCGCCGACCCGAATTACAACGCGCGCACCAATCGCATCCCGCTCGCTCTGAACCCCCACGAGTTCGAGTTGCATCCAGTTTTCCGCTATCGTGTCATTTTGCAGGATAGCAGTCGGCTGATCCAAGTGATTTGCTACTAGGTCGATTCGGCCGTCACGATTCCAATCGAATTTGGCAAGCGTCCGACCAAGCTGCCGACGTTGCCAATAGGGACCTCCGATAAGCGGATCCTGCGTTAGGAAACCGCTAGATCCGCCGCGAACCAACTGCGCTGCCATTTGAAATGGAATATCGGCATATCGAGCGTCATAGATGTGCCCATTCAAGATTGCTAGGTCCAACCATCCGTCATTGTCGAAGTCGTCCGCTTGAATACCAAATCCAAGAACATCTTTAGACGGATCCACAAGCCCGTAATTATACGACTGGTCGATAAACAGCCCGGATGGTTCTTGCAAGAATAGGTTCATCGGTTCGTTGTAAAAGTTAGTGATCGCAACATCCAAAAATCCATTGCGATCAAAGTCGCCCGTCGTGGTCCCCATGCAGCCCTGGCTAAGCCCTTTCGCGCCGACGCTGCACCCCACCAATCCAGCGACTTCAGTCAATTCGAAATCATCGATCGTTCCTGCAATGGCCGACACGCTCTTCCAGAAATGATTCAAGTCCCCATCATTCGCAACAAAAATATCATTGCCATCTTTACCGTCAAAGTCGGTGACGACGATACCGAATCCGTAGTTGGGCAATTTATCGATTTGGTCCGCACCACTCCAACTACGAAACCTTCCATCACCGAGACTACGACGAATCCGGTCAGTCGCTGCTCTGAATCGCTGCGGCGTACAGTCAAGTGACTTGCCACGACATGGTCGTTGAAAAATCAAAGGATCGTCGACGTAATTGACTTCGATGATTTCGGGCAGACCATCACCGCTCAGATCCGCCACCGCAATACTTGATGTCCATTTTTCATCAGCAGGGTCCATCAGTAAATCCGAACGCTCACGAAATGTCCCATCGCCTTGATTGATGTACAGAACGTTGGAGCCGATATTGGCGACCAATAGATCTGGGAATCCGTCTTGATTGACATCGGCGGCGCAGACCCCCTGTCCAAATCCTTGATCCGCCGTTAAAGACGCGCCGCCAACCTCATCAAAACGAGCTTCGGGTAGATGCCGGTAGAGCTCGTTGGCGACTGAGCTTTTGTGTTTATTCGGGTCGCCATCCGACTGAGCCATGTACAAGTCGCAACGTCCATCCAGATCAAAGTCCAAAGCGGCGATCCCCCCGCCATTGGCTTGATGCAGCAGAAAGTTGCCGCTGTTGACGGAATACCCACTAGCAAAACTTGACGTTAAACCAACCTTGGGGGCGATGTCATGAAAGAGCAATGGATGCAAAAACGAATTACGTTCGACAGCATCGTTTGATATCGCAAGTGAATTCAAGTTCGGTTTGGGATAATCACGAAAGTCAAACCCCAACATCGTATTTACCCTGGCGAGACCGATATTTGCTGCCCCGGCCTTGGTTTCCCAAATGCGAATCTTTTCTTGTCGCTGCTGCAATTCCTGAAACCGGCTGTAAGGTGAGTTGCCCTGTTCAAAAGCAATTCGATACCAACCGTTCGCTTCCCACGGGCGTCCTAGTTTTTGAAGTTGATTTCCGATTTCCACTGCATGATCAGAATTCGCCATCGATGCTATTCGAAATATTCGATCGAGTGCCGCCAAAGTCTCTTGAACCACACTGAGCTTTTCGCTGTCGCCAATTCGAGTGAGTGCAGACAAAATTGAACGCAAAGCCGAACGAGCGGTTGGGTCACGCAGCAAGACTTCTCCAAAAGCATGAATTGCTTCTTGGTCGCGCCCCAGATGAACTAGCCAAAGACCAACCGCAGACCAGTATTCAGGGTACTCAGGTGCGCCATCAGGCACCTCAGCGAGCCACATTTGAAACCGATCAGAATCGCGAGTTTCGGCAAGCAACTGCCCCCTAAATGCTTCAATCGCTGGGGATAAGGGGCCAGCGAAATGTAAGCGATCCAACGTCGCAATGGCCAGCGCCAAATTTTCGCCGCCCACGTACTCGTAGCGCGCCTTGCACAAGTCGAAGACGTTTGTTGTCGTAGGATCAAGTATGGTCCGGAACGACACCAACTCGAACGGACCGGATGTATCGATCAGGCTCAAGAGTTCTCGCTGGGTAATCACGTTTAACTTGGCGATTTCCAACGTGTGACGTCTCGCCTCGAAACGGCGTCCCTGGGCATTCAACAACTCCGCCATCCCGCGATGGCCGCGAGGGTCATCGGGTGCGATTGCGATCGCGCGCATCATGTCCTGCTCTGCTTCAACCACGTTAGCGGCGTGCATGTGCCAGTTAAAGGCGAGCTGAAGTTCCGATACCGGGTCTGCCACTGCTGATTCGGCCAGAGCCAAAGCAACATCAGCCGCCTTCTCGTATTCACCTTGAGCAGCATGATCATTCATCAAACGCCGAAGAGCAACAACTGGATCGACGGACGTGGCCGCAGGCTCCATTTCAAGAGAAACATTGCGGCTCTGATCGTTTCCATTATTGTCGTGTTGGTTGCCGCAGCCGCCGCCCGCCAAAATTGCAACCAACACGAAAACAAAAATCGGACGAATTTCAATGGCGTTCATCTCACTGGTTGCTCCTGCCCCGCTTGGCCGCAACTGGAATCTCCGTTCAAAGTCATCGAAAAGTGGATCATAATTGCCAGTGAGCTGAGAGGCCTCGTGACACCAGCCTAGTGTAAGAGACAGAACAAATTCTAGTAGTTCCAAAATTTTCGCTCGCGATAAATTGCAGCATGGGCCGGCGGGTTCACAGCAGTGAGGCCAGGGCGATTGCGACACGAAGAAGGGTTGTTTGGGAGGTTTCTAAATATGAGCTCGAGAGCTCCGTCGCACGACCGACTCCATTCGATCCTGAAGCACATCAAGCCGAAAGAATTCGAAAGCAGCTTGCTCACATGGTCGACCAAGCGGCAAGATATCACCGACGGCCAAGTCATCGCGATCGACGGCAAGACGTTGCGTCGAAGCGATGATCACAAAAAACGGCAAGGCGGGCATTCCTATGGTCAGTGCTTGGGCCTCGGAGAACCATATCGGTCTCGGTCAAACGGTGTTCGATGCAAAGAGCAATGAAATCACTGCCATCCCGAAATTGCTTGAAATGATTGAGGTTGCTGGTGCTCTGGTCACGATCGACGCCATGGGCTATCGAACCGAGATCGCCGATCGGATCGTCGCCGAGAAGGCCCACTACTGCTTGGCCGTCAAAGGCAATCAACTCACTCTGCAAGAAGGACTGCATTCGTTTTTCTTGAAGCACTTGGAATATGATTTCGCAGAGATTGAAGTACGTCGATTCCAAAACCAGGAAAAGACACACGGACGCGAGGATCACCATTACGAATTCGTCTGCAAAGCCTCCAGGGACTTGCCTGACGCGTCTGGTTGGCGAGGACTCAAAGCGATCGGCATATCAATCAATGACACGAAGCGGCGATAGCGTCGAAGTTCGCTACCACATTCTTAGCCAGTACGTCTTGGGGACAAGATTCGACTCAGCAGTCCGCGACCACCAGGGAATCGAGAACAGCCTTCACTGGCAACTCGATTTGACATCCGGCCAAGTTCAGAGTCGCAACGGAAAAGGTCACGCCGATGAGAACTTCCGCACGCTTTTTAGGACGGCGTTGCGTCTCCTCAGGGATGAAAAGACAGCCAAATGTGGAGTGAAAAACAAACGTCTCAAATTTGTCTGGGTTGGTGACTGCTTAGCAAAAGTCGTGTTTGCAGCATGATTTACGGTGCAAACGCCCTGTTTGAGCCAGTACGTCGCCCCGAATGTCTTCTACGCCGACAGCGCCATTGGTTGTTTGCAAATCTAAACTAAGCGATGGCGGCATCGTGACCGCAACGATCACGACTCCCGGAATTCCGTTTGGGATTTCCGCACGAATGTCGGCAGTTCCCTGATTGACGACGTGGCCAATCATGATTTCATTGATGTTGTCGCGAGCTTCAATGACCGCATGCCGCGTAGGTTGCTTCGATTTGGATCGCGTCAATTTTGCCCTCGGCGCAGTGGATGCTACCGTTCACCGTGCGTAGGAGGCACCTTTCCGACGGAGGAATCGGGACGGCAAAGCTGTCTTGACGGTTGGCGTTTTCCATCCCAAGACTTGCGAAGAATCCGCAACCCACGCCGAACGCAATGCAAGCTCCAGCGAGGACAGGCAACAATGTCGTTGTGAATTTCTTGAAGTGTGGCGTCCGTCCGCCAGAACGAACAGGTACGTTTGGGTTCGATTCGCCCAGCGTATCAGCATCTTGGCAACGCGATCAACAAACTCACAAAATAATAGCAACGCAGACAAACCGACCCTCGCACCAATCGTCAATGAGATCACGCGCGGCTTTGCCGTTTTGGCTCGACGCCTTAGACACCAGCATTGCCGGATCTTGGCACAGCGTTTGGCAAACATTTGGTCAGGATCTGATCCGTGGTTTTCCCAGCTTTAGATCTGGTTTGCTAGGGTAGGGGGCCTCCACCTGCTAGACCATCGACCAAAGACCGTAATGATCCGAAACATTTTTGATTTGCGAAATGCGTCTTCTGGCGTGAAACAGTGTTTGAGATGTTCCACAGAAACAACACGAACTCACGCCGCTTGGCTGTTGTTGTTTTGTGCATTTTTGGGGTGTCGGCCAGCCGCACCCGGATCCCAGTTATCTGATACGCCAAGCGGCGGCCAAATCGACCAAGATCATCGCACCCAAAATCTAAACGACGACCTCGACGCGGTTGCTCTCGAGCGTGCGGGCGATTCGGCGTCCGCTCGGTCAGCACACGACCAAGCCATCGCGTACTACCAGCGAGCGATTGAAATGTCGCCCCAGCCAACGGCACAGTTGCTCGACAAGGTCGGCCGGCAATGGGTGACGCTGGGCCGTCCATTCGAAGCGCTGCAGGTGCTCGAATCACTTGTCGAAACATTTCCGGATGATGCAGCCCGACGCGCGGACCTTGCGGGACTGCAAGGTTCTCTTGGGCTAGAATATCGCGCCGCGGAACACCTGCAGTACTTGGTCCAGCACCAAATGGCGGGCGTGAACGAACTGATCATGCTGACGGACCTGACTCGGCCACAAACCGACAAGGCGATCTGCGAATATGCGCTGAAACACTACCCCGCTGATTCGCGTCCGAAGTACTCGCTTGCTCGGTCGCGTGCCTACGAAGGAAAGTGGGCAGACATCGTCGCGGATCTCAACGAGGTCTGCGAGCAATATCCTGACTTTATCGAGGCGTGGGCGTACTACGGTCGCGCGCTCGTCGAGTTGGACGACCGTCTGGGGATTCAAGCATGGTCCAAGAAACTGCCCAGCGGCATCGAAACCGAGCCATGCTATTGGTTGGCGGCTGGCCAGTGGGCAAAAAAGCAAGGAGACATGGCTGCGGCGGCGAACGCATTTTGGCACGCAGCCGAACGGAACCCAAACGACGGCGAAGCGTTAACTCAACTTGCCGCTTGCCTAACTGAACTCGGACGTATCAATGATTCGCAGCGCGTCAACGCGGCGGCCGGACTGGTCACCGCAATGCGTGACGATGTGGAAGGTCTGTTTTCGTGGCGCAACCATTCCCAGCGGGCTTCCGTTCGCATCGCCAAGTCGATGCAAAAGCTCGGGCGAACATGGGAAGCCGCCACGTGGGCTCGCATCGCAGTAGTCATGACCCAAGATCCGGACGACAGCGCCAACGAAGTATTTGCACAGATTCGGGCGACGATGACGGGAAAAACGCCGTGGCAGTCAAGTGAATTGATGGTCACACGATCAATCGATGTATCGAACTTGCCATTGCCAGAGTGGACCGATGAAACGGACCGCCTGACAAGCGGCGATGCAGAATCGAGCGGCAAGCAGTTTCACTTTGTCGACGAAGCTGCAATGCAGGGACTTGATCATGTTTGCAAAATCGACAAAGGCGATGGAACCGAAGCTGGTTTGTGTATTTATCAATCCGGTGCCGGCGGTGCGGGTGTCATCGACTTTGATCGCGACGGCTGGCCCGATTTCTATTTGACATCAAGCGACGGTGTGCCGAAGCAATCGAATTCCAGCCCCAATCGTTTGCACCGAAATTTGGACGGACGATTCGCCGACGTGACGAAAAACTCCGGAACCGGTGACCAAGGCTTCGCGCAAGGCGTTTCGGTAGGTGACTACGACAGCGATGGTTTTGCCGACTTGTATGTTGGAAACTTTGGCACCAACCGCTTGTTGAGGAACAATGGCGACGGAACCTTCACTGACGTCACGACCGAGTCAGGTTTAAGCGGGGCTCAGTGGACAACATCCGTCGCCTTGACGGATTTCAACAACGATGCCATCGCCGATTTGTACGAAGTCAATTACATCGCAGGCGATGAAGT
This sequence comes from Rubripirellula reticaptiva, assembly GCF_007860175.1. NCBI lineage: Bacteria > Pseudomonadati > Planctomycetota > Planctomycetia > Pirellulales > Pirellulaceae > Rubripirellula > Rubripirellula reticaptiva. The sequence continues at coordinate 237,947 of NZ_SJPX01000003.1, forward strand.
GCTAACCCAAAAGTGCTTACTTGATGGCGGCCAAGAACATCGTTCGTGTGGGCCGCTGGTCTTTGCGGCAGAGCCAGATCGCGTTTGGCGAGGCGTCGGCGACGGCACGTTTATTGATGCGACCGAGGATTGGCTTGACGAACAGTCCCCAGGACGTGGGCTGGGGATCGTCGTCGGTGAACTGGACAACCAACCGGGGATGGACGCTTACATTGCCAACGACATGACAGCCAATCAGTTGTGGTCGGCACAAACACCGCCAGCCGAAGTGACCGACTCAGAAGGCTCGGCACCATTTCGGATGATTGAACAGGCAGCGATTCGTGGCTTGGCCTTCAACGCAAGATCGCTGTCCCAAGCATCGATGGGCATCGCAGCAGATGACTACGACAACGACGGTGACGTCGACTTTTATGTCAGTCACTTCACCGACGACTACAACACGCTTTACGACCAAGTCAGCCCTGGGATCTGGGCTGATCGCACAACGGCCGCGGACATGGTGACGCCGACGCTTTCGATGCTTGGATATGGCACACAGTGGATCGATGCAGACAACGATGGTCAGCTCGAACTCGCGGTCGCCAATGGCAACGTCGACGATTTCACGCACAATGACAAAGCCTATCGAATGCAAATGATGCTTTATCACCGACAAAATGACGGCCGGTTCACCGAAGTAAACTCGTCGACACTGGGGCCCTACTTCGACACCAAACGACTGGGCCGGGCGCTCGTTCGAGTCGATGCGAATCGCGATCAACAAACCGATCTGCTAGTGACGCATTTGTTTGATCCGGTTGCCCTATTGATCAACACAAGTGAATCGATAGGCTCGGCGACTGACACGATGGTGGGAAACTCGGTGACGTTCTATCTCGTTGCGAGGCATTCACACCGAGACGCCATCGGTGCACATGTATCGATCGAATTCGGTGAACAGTCGAGAACACGCCAGTTGCTTGCCGGTGATGGATACCAATGTTCCAATGAGCGGTGTCTGACATTCGGTCTCGGTGATGCTGATGTTGCTAAGCGAGTCACTATCGATTGGCCTAGCGGACACCGCCAGACGGTCACGAATGTTGCGACCAACACCGCGCATATCGTTGTCGAGGGAATCGAATAACGTCCTTCGATCGCGAATTGCCGAATGCTTTAAGGCGAAAGATCGTCCGCTACCGTAAAATAACACACCCAATATGCGCAAAACCTCATTGCCATTCTGGCTTGCGGGGATTCAACTGTCCAACTGTGTAAGTTGGCTGCACCAAAGGCGGAGTGACTTCACAGCCGTTCTATCTCAACATTCCCGTGGATTTCTTATCTTATGTTCAATTTCATCAAGCTCGCAGCCATAACGGTACTAATTCTACCATTCGTCATCGGTTGTGGAGTCGGAGCAGACACCACCGCCACGTCAACCGGCGTTGATGACAGTGTCGTCCATTCGCAAGAAACGATGGACGCGATGGAAGCCGACTATAAAGCTCAAATGCGAAGCGAGTAGTCGTTTTGCGTCTGTAAATAACAGCGTGTTTTTGTTCGCCCGTGTTTTTGCGCGGATCGAATTTTTTGCTTTTGTCTTATTTGGAAGGTGTTTAATGAAGAACTTTAGAAAGGCTCGGACTGGCTTTACGCTAGTCGAGTTGCTGGTCGTCATCGCCATCATTGGCGTGCTGGTCGGCCTGCTCTTACCCGCTGTCCAAGCGGCTCGTGAAGCGGCGCGACGAATGAGTTGCAGTAACAACTTCAAGCAACTTGGACTTGGACTGCACAACTACCATTCGGCGTTCAAGAAGCTTCCCAAACAGAGCGGCGGTACTTACGAAAACCCAGGTAATCGCAACCTTCAGAGTTTTCTGATCGGATTGACGCCGTTCATCGAACAGCAAGCGATTTGGGAAATGATCGCTAATCCCCGCGCAGTGAATCACAACGGCTCCGCGAAGAGCCCGGTATTCCCAGCGATGGGCCCTGTGCCGTGGGACCGAAACTACACGCCGTGGGTTACGCAAATCGGTACCTACCGGTGCCCAAGCGATCCCAATCAACCACCGGCGAACTTTGAAGGCTTCACCAACTACGCCGCTTGCATTGGTGACGGAATCGCTAGTAACAATCACTCATGCATTGATCAAAACGGACTTGAATTGGGTTGGTGTACACCACGTCGCGGATCCTACAATCGAGGGTTCTTCCAAACGCGGTACCAAACGTCATTTCGGGACATACTGGACGGGCTTAGCAACACCATTGCGTGTGGCGAAATCCTAACAGACAACGGCACCCTTGAAGTCAATTCGACGGTAGTCAATCGAGGCAACGATGCATCCTTTTTCATCACGCCATCGAACTGTGAAAGCACGATCGACCCGCTTCGCCCGAGCTTCCACGTGCAAGGTACGAATACCAACAATTGGGGTTCGTCCCAGAACAAGGGAATGCGATGGACCGATGGTCGTCCTGTAATGACAAGTGTCACAACAATCATGGCACCCAACAAAGTCAGTTGTGCTTATTCGGGTGACGGATCCGATGGAATGTTTACCGTCGGTAGCCGCCACCAAGGTGGTGCCCACGTCTTGATGGGTGACGGAGCAGTGAAGTTCATCACCGATTCGATCGAAGCCGGTGATAAAAACGCGAACTCACCCGCTTGGCCAGTGAACACCTCAACGACTCCACCAGGTGGCCAAAGCCCCTATGGACTTTGGGGTGCACTTGGTACTCGCGATACCCGAGAAAACGTTGCCGTTCCTGACTGATCAGCCTGCTACATCAACGCAAGACTTAGAAACCCGCGGGAGCCTTCTCGCGGGTTTTTTCATGCGCGGTTCGTTTGTTGGGCTGCAACGAAGATCGGGACCCCGCCATTGCCCCCCGATGGGACTTCGATTCCACCAGCGCGACGATCAATTGAAATTCGTTGCAGGAATCCTCTTCAAAATCAATCAATGGACTTGGTGTTTCGGTTCCAGTAGACTTGGTCTTCCCACCTAGCCTTCCCACCTAAAAATCCCACAGTTCTCCGATGTGGATTCTTCGCCTCGCGGCCTCTTGCATGATCCCCGTTGCGTTTTGCGCTGCTGCGATGAATGTCGGCGCAGGCACTGCGTGTGCTGATGAAAAAGACGCAGCGATTGCAGCCTGGGAATCGACCTACCAAAGCGACGTTTTGCCGATTTTGCGAGAACGTTGTGCTGAATGTCATCGTGGGGACGAGGCGGACGGTGGATTTGACCTCGACCGCTTCGCCAAATCCACGAGGCTTGCCAAAAAGTCGGATGTTTGGGATTCGGTTGGCAAACGACTTCGTCTAAACGAAATGCCACCCAGTGGAAGCCCTGGACTCAACGACCATCAAAAATCGATTTTGCATCGCTGGCTGGACGCGAAACCGGGACAAGATTTGTGCAACCAAATTGCAACCGACGAAACGAAAGCGTGGTACCGCGGTTATGTGATGAGTCGGCGTTTGACTCGGACGGAATACGTCAATGCGATGCGTGACCTGATTGGCATCGCAATCCGTGATCCATCGTCGATTCCTTCGGATGGATCCGGCGGCGAAGGCTTCGACACGGCGGGGGATTCATTGTTCACGTCAACGATCCATATTGAGCAGTACTTGTCGCTCGCTTCACAAATGATCGACTCGATCTTGTTGGCACCAGCCCAGAATGCCAGTGAAGGTCGCTCACCCGATCAACTCGCCGCGCGTGAACGACTGTTCGCCCCGACTGACAAAAACAGCACGTTGGATCGTAACGCAGCAAGTACGATCGTGTCGACGTTTGCCAGACGTGCCTGGCGCCGACCGATCGGCTCCGAAGAACTTGAACGCTTGCTTGCTCTCTACGATCACGCAAAGTCGAGAGACGCAGAATTTGACACGGCCGTTGGTCAATCTTTGAAGGCAGTACTGATCTCCCCGAACTTTTTGTTTGTCGTTGAAACCGAGACTGCCAAAGGTGGGGTCCAGCGTCTTACCCCCCATCAATTGGCGACCCGAATGGCGCTGCTTATTTGGTCGTCCATTCCGGATGACGAGTTGCTAGACGCCGCCGACGCAGGCGAACTTGACACCGACGAACAGGTGATCGCACAAACGCGTCGCATGCTGGCCGATCCGAAAGCTCGTGCGATCGGCGAGAACTTTGGCCTGCAGTGGCTCGGATTGGCAAATTTCATGACCGCCGTCCGTCCCGACGATGAAGTCTATCCAGAGTTCAACGAACAACTTGCTGGTGATCTACGCGAAGAAGCCATCCGAATGGTTTGGAGGCTGTTCAGTGAAGATCGTTCGCTTTTAGAAGTCATCGACAGCGACTCGATTGAAATCAACGGGCGTCTTGCTTCACACTACGGCGTCAACTTGCCCGACGACTCGTCGTGGCAGCGAGTCAAGACAAACGATCGACGTCGAGGCGGCGTGATCACGTTGGGCGCGGTGCTGATGTCGTCGTCGTATCCGCGGCGGACCAGTCCGGTTCTGCGAGGACGATGGATGTTGGAAGAAGTGCTTGGTGACCGTGTTCCGCCACCACCACCGGGTGTTCCCGCACTCGACGCTGTCGTCGCCGAACGACCGATGACACTACGCGAGCGACTGGAACTGCATCGCCAGAGCCCTGTCTGTGCATCATGCCACGACCGAATGGATCCACTAGGCTTCGGCCTAGAAAACTTCGACGGACTAGGTCGATGGCGGGACAAGGATGGTGAGGCGGACATCAATGCAACAGGAAAACTTCCAAGCGGCGAATCATTCGACGGTCCGGAACAGTTGAAACAAATCCTGATGACAAGGTCATCGGACTTTGAGACTCATTTTGTCAAAAAGATAGTTGGATTTGCCCTTGGGCGAGCACTTTCGAGCTTCGACGACTGCGTCATTCAGGATTGCCGAAAGGCATTGGCCGCCAACGACCACCGGGCGTCCTATGTGCTTGAGACAATCGTAACTAGCTATCCGTTTCAACATCGTTTTTTCAAAGCCGCTGAATCAGCAGCCGAATCTGACGTTCAGCCGTGAACCCAATCGCGAGTGCCAATATGAATCCGATGCAACCAGGCCAACGACGTCCCATCTTGTCACGACGACATTTCTTGCAAGGCAGCAGTGTGATGTTAGGGATGCCGTTGATGGGATCTCTTCACGCAAAAGAAAAGTCTGCCGATGAAACTTCGGCACCGCTTCGCACCGCATTCTTGTACTTTCCCAATGGCGTTTGGGAAAAAGACTGGGTTCCACAGACGACCGGCAGCGACTTCAAGCTTTCTCCTTCACTTGAACCGCTTGCGAAAGTGCGAGATGACATTTTAGTGCTTTCGGGACTCGACAAACTGAACAGCCATAACGGCGATGGCCACTATGCAAAGACGGCCAACTTTTTGACCGGAATGCCTGTCGTGAAAACCACCGGCAAGGACATCAGCAGCGGCGGTGTTTCGGTTGATCAATTGATTGCCAAACATATTGGTAACCAAACGCCGATTCCATCCCTGGAACTGGGAACCGAACCAGTCATCAGCGGCATCGACAGCAATGTTGGATTCACGCGGCTTTACGGGTCGCACATTTCATGGCAAACCGCGACCCGGCCAATCGCAAAAGAGATCAATCCGCACACCGTCTATCAGCGTCTGTTCGGCAAGAAATCGGACACCGACAACCGCGAGGCTGAATCGCACACGAACTTGCTGGACTATGTGCTGGACGATGCCAAACGCATTCGCGGGAAACTGGGACGCGATGACCAATTCAAGATGGACGAGTACTTGGATGCCGTTCGCGCGGTTGAACGAAGAATCGAATTTTCTAGTCGCAATGCAGCGCGTTCCTGGGAACCATCGCCCGAAGAGAAACGTGTCGCTGGAATTGATCCAGGAATGCCGACCGAGTTTCCAGAACACATCGACGTAATGCTGGATTTGATGGTGTTGGCGTTCCAAACCGACTCGACTCGTGTCGCGTCCTTTATGTTTGCTAACGACGTTTCGTCCCGCAACTTCTCATTCATCGATGGCGTGAAAGGCGGACACCATGAACTGTCTCATCACGAAAACAACGACAGCAAGATCGCTCAGTACCAGAAGATCAATCGCTGGCACGTCGAGAAGTTTGCACGGATGCTGGAAAAGATGAAAGCGATCAAAGAGGGCGAGGGCACCTTACTAGACAACAGCATGATCATGTTCGGGTCGAGCTTTTCCGACGGCAACCGACACGACCCCGACAACTTGCCAATCGTGTTGGCTGGTCGTGGTGGCGGTTCATTGAAAACCGGTCGCCACTTGGCTGCCGACGGAATGGTTCCGCTTTGCAATCTGTACCTGTCGATGCTACGGCAACATGGAATCCCGCAAGAGAGCTTCGGCGACAGCAACGGTGAACTAGCCGGCCTGCGCGGTTAAACGGCGCAATAAAACGGCAAAGCTAGGTTGACCGCGTTCTATTCGGACAGTCCGCGGCGGGCTCGCAAACGTGCCACCATTGCAGCAGTCGCGGCAGCGATCAACACAATGCTGAAGGCAAAGTAGCCCAACACAACCTTTAAGTTGCCAAGATTGGCGGGATCACCGTCTGGATTACGTTTTAGATTTTCGTCGAGCGGAATCGAAAACAGTGCGGAAAACGGACTCGTCACGCCCATCCACTGAGCCGACATGATCTGTTCCGGTGCAAAGTCCAGGATCTCCATCAGAGTTGTGATCGTTGGCGGCGCGACATACAGCAGTAGCAAGATGACGTAAGTGCTGAGCAACGCGATGGATGTTTTCTTGGCGAACAACGAACTCGTTAACGCCACCACCGCATTGACCAAACAAACCGCCAAGACAATCGCGAACATGGCGATCACGGCCGCCCAGTTGGACCAAAAACTAGTGTTCAGCGCCGTGCCCAGTAGTAACGGCCACAGCAAGAAGCCCGTCAGAACGGCCGAGATCCGGAAACCGACGACAAACTTACCCCACAGAATTTGCCATGGCGTCAGCGATGTCGTTAGCAACAGGTCAAGCGTCTCGCGTTCTCGTTCGCTTGTCATGCTGCCGGCCAGAAAAACGGGACCGACCAACATATTGAACACGATCACGTAGACCGAAAACCAAGCGCATCGATCCATCATCCAAAACAGAAACACGCCCATCAACGGGATCGCCAAAAGCATGCTGATTTGAATCACCAGCCTTAACATCAGCGTCCCTTGACTGAAGATCTCGCTGTGCATTTCTTTGTCGTAGACAGGGTTGGTTCCGTCCGCCATCAACTCTTGTTTCTTTGGCGGCGCAAACAACCGGTCCGGAAACTGGTCCGGCTGGATCACCAGACCGACCGCTTGTTCGGATTCCTTTTCCAAGTCGATCACATCTTTGCCTTCGCTGCCCACATCCGGCGGGTACAGCATCCGACCGGCAGCAGACGCACACATCAAAATCACCGCCGACAGCACAAATGCCGGAACGACCAAGACTGCCAACTTCAAACGCAATTCGCCATTGCCTTCGAGCGACCACCAAAACAGGACCGCTCCCATCACCAGCGGCAAGATCAACAAATAACTGACTACCAGCGAACTGCTGGTCCGCGAAAAATAGCTGCTACAAAAAACACCGATCGCGCCGAACAGAATGACGGAGACGATCAATCCCAAATACGCCGCCAACACTTCGTAGACGCTAACGCCGCCCAGCGGCAAACACAGCACGATGATCGGCAACGACGCCAGAATCAGCATGCCCAGGTGAGTTAGCGAAGCCACCATCTTGCCGAACACAATCGCCCCCGGACGCAGCGGGCTGGCTAATAACATTTCGTACGTGCGCCGTTCTTTTTCGCCCGTGATCGTGCCCGCAGCAAAGCTTGGCGCCATCAGCGACGCGATCACGTATTGACCCAAAAAGAAAATGTTGACCAGCTTCTTGGCACTCGGTGGGTTGGTCGTCAAATCAAGGCGTTGATCGGTCGGCCAAGCGATCAGAACAACTCCGGCCAACAGCAACTGGTAAACCGCCAGCAATAGAAACGCACGGTTGGTTCGCAAATTGACCAACAGTTCGCGTTGCAGAACAGGATTCTCGAAAACGTACATCAGCGTTCCGCTGGCTTTGGTCGGGATATTCGTCAGCAATGTTCAAAACGAATGCTGCCTAAGATAACCGAGTCTTCGACGCCTCGCCGGCTTGTTCGACAACATAGGTCGGAACGGCATAACCCGGCAAACGTTTCGTCAACTGATCGATCAGGTCGCGTCCAGTCGATTCAGATACTTCGAAATGGGCCGCACCTTGAACACGATCAAGTTGGTGCAAGTAATATGGGCTGATTCGGTGATCAACCAAGCGGGTGCAAAGCTGAGCAAGTGTTTCAACATTGTCATTTACACCTCGCAACAGCACGGCTTGATTCAAGACCGGAATGCCCGCGTCAATCAACTTGTTAGTCGCCGCGACCACGGCGTAATCGATCTCCGCAGCGTGATTGGCGTGGATGACAAACCAAGCCGTCAAACGACTTTGCCGCAGCCGATCAACCAAAGCGTCGGTGACTCGCTGGGGAATGACAACAGGCATGCGAGAGTGAAAGCGAATCCGTTGGACGTGCGGGATCGACTCGATTTTCGATATCAAGGCATCCAGTTTCGCATCAGTAAGCGTAAGCGGATCACCACCACTTAGGATGACTTCGTCAACACTAATGGACTTTTTCAAATACTCGATTGCCGGACGATAGTTGTCATTTTGCGAGCCGGCATCGGAATAGGGAAACTGACGCCGAAAGCAGTAACGACAATGGACTCCGCAAGCCCCCGTCGTTACGACCAGCGCCCGTCCACCGTACTTGTGCAGCAACCCGCCCGCAACAAGCGCCTGCATGTCGCCAACCGGATCGGATGAAAACCCAGGCCGATCAAGGTCATCTTCCGCCGAGATCGGCATGACTTGCATTAGCAGGGGGTCATTGGGATCGCGATGGCGCATTCGGCGGAGAAATTCGAGTGGTACAAAGGTCGGAAAATCCGACTCTCCGTCCGGGGAATTCGCAGCGGGCAGATCAAGGGCCTCACGAAGTTGCGCCGACGACCGAATTGCGCGTTTCATTGCCACTTGCCACGACACGACGTCGGCGAGATCATCCTTGGCCGAGTTGCAACCCATCGGGACAAGACCGGGGGATGTCGCTAGAATTTCGACCGAAGGGATCGCCGAGACACGATTACCCGGACTGGTTGGAAGACCATCGCCCGGCGAATTGGCTGCCAAACGGTCGTCTTGAGTGATTCGACTCAACAAAAATCCCCGCACATTACCCACTCTTCGACTCCCTCTTGAACGGAGCCAGCAAAAACAATGGCTACTTATAACACAAGTGACTTCAAAAAAGGTCTCAAGGTCCAAATCGACGGCGAGCCCTACTTGATGACGGAAATGACGTTCGTCAAACCAGGAAAAGGCAACGCCATGTACAAGTGCCGCCTGAAGAATCTGGTTCGCGGCACCAGCCTTGATCGCACCTACAAGGGTGGTGACTCTCTGGAATCAGCCGACGTCGAAACCACCGCCGTATCGTTCCTGTACCGTCAAGGTGTCGACTATGTCTTCATGAACCAAACGACGTTCGAACAGTACGAAGTGACGCCTGATGTTGCGGGTGAAATTTGGAAGTACCTGCTTGACGGTATGGTCTGCTCGATGACGCTCTACAACGGCAACGCAATCATTGTCGAGCCACCTACCCAAATTGACCTTACCGTCACCGAAACTCAGCCGGGCACGAAGGGAGACACAGCCACCAACGTCACCAAGCCTGCGAAGGTTGAAACGGGCGCTGAATTCCAGGTGCCTGGCTTCATCAAGGAAGGTAACGTCATTAAAGTTGACACTCGCACGGGCGAATACGTCGAACGAGTCAGCAACTAGTCCACCGTCTGCATCAAAGGTTCGCGCATGTTCAACACTCTCTTTCTGCCCGAACTTCGAGAGATGTTGGCTTCGTCGAATCGTGCGGAACTGGAAGAGTTTTGCCAAACTCTGAATGCTGGACGGACAGCCGAGTTCATGGAAGGACTCGCCAACGAAGAAGTTTGGCAGGTCTTACAGTTCGCACCTGCGAATCGACGTGCAGAAATCTTCGGCTACTTCGAGCACGAGCGACAAGTCGCCATGCTGGAGACTCACGAACCGCGTGAGGCCGCAGAGCTGATCGAGCAGATGCCGGCCGACGACCGAGTCGACTTGATCCAAGACCTGACGAGCGATCGAGTCGCACTTGTCTTGCCGCTGTTGCCGATTGGTGTTCGTCGCGACATCCAGCGACTGCAATCCTATCAAGACGGTACCGCCGGCGCGCTGATGACCAGCGAAGTGGCGATGCTCGAAGAGCATATGACCGTCAAAGATGCGCTTGACCAACTGGGACGACAATCGAGCGAACTGGAAACGATCTACTACTTGTACGTTGTTGATACCAACAATTTGCTATGCGGGATCGTGTCGACTCGGCAATTGGTATCGTCGCTAAAACATCCAGGCTTAACGCTTGGCGAGATCATGGAATCGGACGTGGTCGCCGTACTGGTGAGCGATGACCAAGAAACGGTTGCTGAAAAAGTCGAACGTTATAACTTGCTAGCGATCCCCGTCGTGGACACTGGCCGTCAATTGCTGGGCATCATCACGCACGATGACGTGATCGACGTCGTCCGAGAAGAACTGGCCGAAGACGCTCAGCGAATCGCGGCGGTCGAACCGCTGGAAGACAACTTTTTGCGAGTCGGGCTATGGACGCTGTGTTGGAAACGCGGCCTGTGGCTAACGATTTTGTTTTTCGCAGCTCTGCTAACAGCATTCGCGCTTCGGCACTACGAAGCCGACCTCGAAAAGTATGCTTGGTTGGTCTGGTTCATTCCGTTGATCATCAGTGCAGGCGGTAATTCGGGAAGCCAATCGGCGACCCTGGTAATCACCGCGATGACCAGCGGTGAAGTTCGTTTTCGCGATTGGCCCGTCGTGCTTCGGCGCGAGATCATCGTGTCGCTAGGTCTTGGCAGTTTTCTAGCGATGATCGGTTTCAGCGTTGCGTTGTTCATTGCGCCATCGATTCGCGATGCCTGTGTCATTCCTTCGACGTTGTTGCTAGTGATCGTCTGCGGATGCTTGTGCGGCGCAACACTACCGATCGCTTTCAAACGACTGGGCCTGGACCCGGCGATGATGAGCAACCCGTTCGTGGCCGGGATTGTTGACATTATGGGAATCGTAATTTACATCAATATCGCACGATTATTGATCGCTTGATTGCAACGGCTTTTTATGGCTCTGATGCACGATTCTGTTTCCTACCATTTGCTTGCGAAGTTTTGTTCATGTTGATTGACGCACACCACCATCTTTGGAAATACACGACCAAAGAATACGGCTGGATCGATGGCTCGATGTCGGTGATCCAAAAAGACTTTCTATCGGCAGAACTGGAACAGGTCGCCGCAGCCAGCGGAGTCGATGGATTCGTGACCGTCCAGGCACGTCAGACAATCGAAGAAACTGAAGACCTGCTGCACATCGCGTCCGGCCAGTCTCTCATCCACGGTGTCGTTGGATGGGTTCCCCTAGCTGCACCGGATGTCGACGAGGCCCTCGACCGTTTCGAAGGCAATCCGTTACTCAAGGGCATCCGGCACGTAGTCCAGGGCGAACCAGACGTCCGATTCATCATGGGCGATGACTTTAACCGAGGCGTAAGCAAACTGGCGGCACGCGGTCTCGTCTATGACGTGCTAATCTTCGCCAAGCAATTGCCAGCAACGATCGAGTTTGCGGACCGTCACCCGAACCTGTCGCTGGTGCTCGATCATATCGCCAAGCCAACAATCAATCCGGACGAGTTTGACGAAACCTGGGCAACGCATCTACGTGACCTTGCCAAACGCGATCACGTGACCTGTAAGTTCTCGGGCGTCGTCACCGAAATCCGAGCCGCGGAGTGGTCGATTGAAACCATCCGCCCGTACTGGGATGTTGCCCTGGAAGCCTTCGGTGCTGACCGCTTGATGTTTGGCAGCGACTGGCCAGTGTGCCTGTTGAAGACCGACCACAAGCGATGGCTCGAGACCGTGCAAACGCTGGCCAGCGAGCTTTCCACCGACCAACGAGCAGCAATCTTCGCAGGCAATGCGGTTCGTGCTTACGGCCTTTCGTAATCAGCCGAACCTTAAGATTTAACAAACGAACAACCTTTCTCACCTTCCAAATCGGGTTCCTCGATGCGTGCTATTCAGATCTCTGACGTCAAGACACTTAAAGCCATTGAAATCGACACGCCATCGGCGCCGGGCCCGGGAATGGCCTTGGTAAAGACTCACCGCATGGGCGTGTGCGGCACCGACGTCAGTTGCTATTTGGGCAAGTTTCCGTTTTTTGACTTCCCGCGGATTCCGGGCCACGAACTCGGCGTCGAAGTCGTCTCGGTTGGCGAAGGCGTAGAAAACGTCAAGTCAGGAGATGCCTGCAGCATTGAACCATACATGAACTGTGGAACGTGCTATCCCTGCCGTCGTGGTGCGATCAACTGCTGCCAAAACTTAAAGGTGATCGGCGTGATGTGCGACGGCGGCCTCTGTGAGTCATTCTTGGTCCGCGCAGACAAACTGCATCCATCAACCAAACTTAACTACGACCAGTTGGCGTTGGTCGAAACGCTCGCGATCGGTTGCCATGCAAATGACCGTGGTGCTCCCGCGGGCGGCGATCACGCGCTGATCATCGGGATGGGCCCTATCGGTTTGTCGACACTTGAGTTCGCTCGACTGACTGACGCAACCATTAGCGTGATGGACATGAACCCTGATCGGCTGAAGTTTGTCGAGCAGAACTACGGCATCAAGAACACCGTTCTGTTCAAAGGCGACGACAGCGAGCTTGATCGAATGAAGGAGATCACTGGCGGTGACATGTATCAGGTCATCACAGACGCTACCGGCAACAAGCATTCGATGTCGGGTGCGTTTCAGTACTTGGCGCCAACCGGAACGCTGGTTTACGTGGGGATCACGACGGACGAATTAACATTCCGCCATCCAGTAATGCATCGCCCCGAGGCGACGATCAAAGCGTCTCGGAACGCGATGCCAGCCGACTTCACACGGATCATTGGCTTGATCGAGGACGGAACCATCAACACGGATCCATGGATCACACATCGCACAAGCTTTGAAGGAGTGCTTAACGATTTTGAATCCTTCACCAAGCCCGAGACCGGCGTGATCAAAGCCATCATCGAAGTCGCCTAGTCGCCTAGTCGTTTGTGGCAGACGCCCCCTAGCGGCGACAAACTCGCAGGTACGCAGCAAAGTTAAGTCCGATGCTTTACCGCGGCTGCATCAATCGTATCGACCCGTGGCTGACGATTCAGCGGCGTTTCTGACGCCGCGTGATCTGGTCCTCCATCGCCTGGCACTACCGGACCGCGATGCTGAGCATGCGTTGCGGATCCCTGGACTGTTTGGCCGTTGACTTGGACGTGGAACGAACCGCCGTAGCGAGCCAGCACCAGCCGACGAAAGAAATTTCGTCCCATCGGGACCAACAGCGAAAACCCGACAAAGTCGGTGATCAGTCCCGGCGTCAACAAAAGCGCGGCAGCGAACACGATCATCAGTCCGTCTTGGATTTCCTTGCTTGGCATCCGGCCCTCGGCCATCGCAGCGCCGAACCGACGCCAAGCCATGACGCCTTCGCGGCGGGCCAACACGGACCCAATGAATCCGGTCACGATGACGATCGCCAGCGTCGTCCCCCATGAGGTCGCTTCTGATAATCGCAACAGCAGGTACAGTTCGACCAGCGGAACGATCACAAAGAGGGCAAATAATCGGATAAACATGGCGAACTCAGTCAACATGGCAGATACGAAAGACAGCCAATAAGCAACGCAGCTTCCATGCCGAAATCGCCACACGCCCTCAGAATCCGCCGCCAATGGATGGTAAAATCTACACGAATCTCCCGTTTTGACGATTTCGCTTTTTCAATTTACAACAAATCCCACCACACCTTCGGAACGCTCCATGACTGGCTCACCAAGACTGCTTTTGCTCGCCCTGATTCTGACAATGGTCCATGGACGCATTAGCCGCGGCGATGAACCAGCAAACCAAACCGCTGGCCGTCTGTTGCGTGCGTTGATGGTGACTGGCGGATGCTGTCACGACTACGAAAACCAAAAACAACTGATCAGCGAGGGACTAACGAAACAGTTGGGACCTATCGATTGGACCATCGTCGACTACGACGACAAGCGAGAAACCAAAGCTGACATTTACAATCAACCCGATTGGATCAAGTCTTATGACGTCGTCGTTCACAATGAATGCTATGGTGCGGTCGAAGACGGACTGTTTGTGCAGAGCATTGTCGATGCGCATGTGCAACACAAAGTGCCGGCCTTGGTAATCCACTGCTCGATGCACTCGTACCGTGCCGCACCGACAGCCGATTCTTGGCGATCGCTACTTGGTGTAACCAGTCGCCGTCATGAAAAAGTGAAGCGCAGCCTGACCGTCGTCCCAACTGATGCAGGAAAGCGGAATCCGATCACCACGGGACTTGGCGATTCGTGGGCGACCCCCAATGGCGAGCTGTACATTATCGAAAACGTTTGGCCGAATACCGATGTGCTGGCCACCGCACACAGCGATGAAACCGGCAACAACGAACCCGTCGTTTGGACCAATACGTACAAGGGAGTGCGAGTCTTCGGAACGACGCTGGGACATCACAACGAAACGATCTCGACGGACCAATGGCAACAGATGGTCGCCCAAGGTTTCCGGTGGGCCACCGCAAAAGACGCTACCAACGAATCAAAAAACTGATTCCACCGAACGCCCTGAGAACTGCACTCATCGACTGGTTGCGACCAAGTCGATGTTTCGCATCTGTGATCGCCGCTACGAAAACCTCAAGCCGAAATCACACGGCAGTGTTCATTCACGCAGATTCAGTTCAAGGTCCAAATCTGCAGATCATCGATCGATAGTGAATCACCTTTCATGACGAAGCGATAGTTCGGCTTGTCGACATCAAGTTGGGGATGAACAACATCAAGCAAAGCACCGTTGTCAGTCTGCGCGACGACGCGATCGCCCTTCATTTCAACTTGCATCGTGTACCATTTTCCCTGCTCGAAACCAGCCTTGGCAGTCGCCAACTTCATCGCCTTGGACTTTGGATCCTTCTTGTCTTTATCCAAGTTGATTGACACCTCCGATGGAGTCACCGAGACTCGAAACAGGTGTCCTTTCGCGTGGTTCAAGCTGAACATGAATCCCCGAGTACTGTCGTCGAGCTTGAACGAAAACCGAACCACCGAGTTGCGATTCTTCATCTGGTAATTCAGCACTGCAGCATGCTTATCGGAGGACAGCTCTTTGCCAACCAACGCTGAATCGACCACTTTCCACTCGCCCTTCACGCCTGTGCTCGGACTCGCCAGGGCACTATCGAACGTTTCGCTGACCGAGGGCGATCCGACCTCACCGGTCTTCGGCTCGATCGCAACATTCTTGCCAGCGAACGCATCTCCGTGGGCTGCCAAAAGAAACAGACAAGTAACTGTGAACATTCGTGTCATGCGATTGAACCTGGAACGGGGGGGGAGCAGGAAGGAAAGACTTACGACTTTTGATGCCGGTAAGGATTGAATAGCAAGTAGTTAATGTGGCGATACAAGTCGCTGTC
Organism: Rubripirellula reticaptiva; assembly: GCF_007860175.1. NCBI lineage: Bacteria > Pseudomonadati > Planctomycetota > Planctomycetia > Pirellulales > Pirellulaceae > Rubripirellula > Rubripirellula reticaptiva. The sequence continues at coordinate 253,688 of NZ_SJPX01000003.1, forward strand.
GGCCAACAATTCGGCATGCTTGCCTTCGCCAACTAAACGCGGCCCGTTTAGCAACACAACACGGTCGGCCGAGCGCAGGGTTTGAAGTCGCTTGGGTAAGACGACCACCAATGAACCTTTTTCGCTTAGCTCTTTCAGCGCCGCCAAGCACGGATCACTACTGAGGTGTTCTGCGGGCGGGGCAGGCTCCGAAGTCAGCACGATCGGCGGATTGTGAAGCATTGCGCGGGCAACACCGATCGCGTAGGTCGTTTCGACTCCGAGCATCGAATCGCCAGGTGTGATGATTGTGTTCAGGCCGTCAGGCAATCGCTGAAGACGTTCGTAAACGTCAACTTTTTCAAGCACCGCGACCAAGTCACTGTTGTTAATTGATTCATCGTCACCGCGCAAATTTTCGATGATCGTACCTTCCCAAATTGGCCCATCCGGTTCGATCCACATCACGTTACGCGCCAGCGCTTGCGGATGGATGTCACGCAGTTGAATGCCATCGATCGCAACGCGTCCTTCACTTGGCATTCCGAATCCCATCAACAGCTCAGTCAGCGCCCGAGTCGAGACACCGTCGGTACCCAGAATTGACACGAACGAACCCGGCGCCAACGTCAAGCTAAGATGGCTGAGAATTGGATTCCCGCTGGAATCGCCAAGCGTGACGTCCTGAATTTCAACGCTGTCTCGCAGCCCGGCTAGCCCGACGCGTTGCTCGCTCGGCGCGATCTCATTACTCCGGTGCAAGTAATGGTAAACCGCATCACTAGCGTCACCATATTCGCCCAACTGGCCGGCCAACCCGATCAAGCGGCCTGCCGCAGCAACTGCTCCGCAAAGCGAAAGCCCGATCACCAACGCCGCCGGCAAACTTAAACCGTTATCCACTCCGAATAGGTTGACCCCCAGTCCCAAGATCAGCACAGCAATCGACGCTGACACCGCAAAGAACAACAGCGGCCAAATCCGTCCTAACCGGGCATCTTCGTTGTGAAGGCGACGATACAGAGTTTCCAATTCAGCATGGAACGCGTGATCAGCTAACCCCTGTGATTGCAACCGCGCTAGCAACGGCGCTTGCCCAACCAGTTCGGCCATCCGCCGGCGGGTGCGTGGGACTTCCCAGTGATTCAGATCGGCTTCATCATTGCGGCGCAATCGACGCGAAAACTGCCAAAGCAGAACACCGCTGACAACTGCTAACAGTGCAAGCCAAACGTTTACGCATACCGCCAACGTCACACAACCAATTAACATCAAGATGCTGCGTGGGATCGCGCGATACCACAGCGACAACCCTTTTTGAACCAGCGGAAGCTGATGGCCTATCAGTTGTTGCGCGCGGATATGCTGTGCCGCCGCACCTTCGAGTTCAGCCCGACGCAGACTTTGCTTTAGGACGCGGTCGTGAAGCGATTTGACGACTCGACAGGCCCGCCGGTCAGCCGCCCGGCGGTGCAGCCAAACGGCAACCGAAAAGATCGTTGCGACTAGGAACGTCAGACCGACCAGCTCCGTCAATTGGATCAACGGTGCCTGCTGAGATAGCGCCGGACTGATCGGAACGTGGAGATGTGAGCCCAACCGAACGCCGGAGCCACTCAGCCCGTCGCTGGAATTTAACAGCACGGCTATGACGCCGACCATGACGACCAGTGCCGGCACCAGCAGGCCAGCAAGAGCGGCCCATAAATAGGACAGCAGAGCTCCGCCGGCTTGCGGTTCACTTCGGGGCTGCGATAGCGTGCTTAATCGACTCAACCTCGTCGAACTCCCAAAAGAGGGTTCAGGGAATATAAAAACGAGGTCCCAAGTCGGATCCAACCAAACCGGCGATTAAGCCAAGTCACGGTCCTCGAACAATAACATCGCAAGCATCCAAATGGCAATTGCGAAGCATACAAGATAATTAAAAGCCCCCGCCAAGTAGATCAGCGGTATCGCATTTCCAGCGTCGACGGCCGCTTGAACGTTGAAAATATTCAAATTCGGCACGACCACCGCGATCAATTTACCGACAAACCCAACCAATTCGTTATTTCCCTTAGTCGAGGCAACCAGCGGCGAGGTCAAGTTTCCGATCACGTAGACCACAAAGCAGGTAATGAAGTTAGCAAGCAGCGGCAACCGAGTCGCAAGTGCGACCGCGATCGCACCAATCGCCATGGTTTCCATGAAATACAAACCAAGAATTGGGATCGTGGTGATGATTTCTTCGAAACCATTTTGCCAAACCGTGGCGGCTCGAGACGTTTCGCGAGCGTCATAAATCGGCTTGTAACTGATCACGATCAGCAGTACCGCACCGATAATCGCGAACAACACCAACACCGACAACATGATACCAGCGTATTTACCCAGGATGAACGAGCGACGACTGACAGGCTTGCTAAGAACGGTCAATGCGGTACGACCTTCGATCTCGTCACTGACCGTCGTTCCCGCACTCCAAACCGCTTGCAACATTCCTAGCACCATGATCAAGGTCACGCCGCTATCCTTGAGCAATCGGATGTCGTCGCCCAACGTATTGAATGGGTAGAACCCAAAAAAGACAACGCCAACGATGCCCAGCGTCATCAGCAACAAGTACAGCGGCTGGGCCATTTCGTTCTTAGCCGTCGACAACGCCAACGCCCAGACTCGAGGTGCCGCTTGACGAAATGTCATGATTGCAGTGATCGACAGCAAGAATGAAAACGCGATTGCAACAATCGACTTGGCTTCAGGAATCGGCGGAGTACTCGTGATCGAGAAGACCACGGTGGCCGGGTTGATCTCGCGGTTTTGAATGTGCAGTCGCGAAGGATCACCGGGAATCGGCGGAACATCACGATTCTCGGACCGAAAGAACTGCTCTTCGTCGGCGTTGACGCGGTGCGGAACTTTTGAAAACGCACTCGTATCGGCCGAGTCGGCAATCAGAACCGTCTTGTCGCTGCGAATTTGCAAAACAGACATGTTTCGTAGGCTGTATTCAATGCTGGCTTGGTGGAACGGTGACGTATCAGGATCTGCGTCACCGACACCGGGCACGACGACTGTCAACTCTTCGACTCCATCGCCTACCAAGTTCACCGCCGGAATGGAATCAAAAAACGCCATCGGTTCAGTCACCAGCGGCGCCGACGCCAAACCAATCACCACAAATAGCCCTGCGACACCCAGCAGATATGGGACAACACCCTCGCCAAGGATTTCGAACCACTCGGATCGAGTCCGGTGCCACATCCCGTAAATGATCCCGAATCCAAACAACATTCCGATTGTCGTCAGCGGCAAAATTAATGCATAAGCGAAGTCATCCTCGCCCGAATTCGGCACATATTGCGAACAAAGCACACCCGAAAACAGCCCGCCAATCACCAAGGAAGCGATGATCGCCCGCTTTGGCGAATCAGCCAGACGGCCCAAAACCGGGATGAACGACAGCAGCGAGAGCAGTCCGTACAGCAAAATTGCAGCAGCCGCACCAATCAAGATCGCGATGGCGATCACATAGAGAGGGGTCAGCCAAGCGGGCAACCAATTCGCACCTTGGGCCAATATCATCGAATCGGCAAATTGCATCGAGTCGGTCAAACACAACGAGGGGACAAGGTGCATCGTGGAAACCATTCTTTGGCGCACAGGGAGATCTAAAAAGTTCAATGTGCCTGTTACGCAGCCTGACCAGAAAGGGTTTGCTTTCAAAGGTGCTTTTGGAACAGTTCTCGCAGTTCAGCCGGAATCGGCGTTTTGGAGAGGCCTTTGGGCGTCAAAAGACAGCAAACCACGGTCAGACTGCCTTCGGCGACAACAACTTCGTCCCGGGTGAACTTGAATCGATAGGTAACGCTGCTATTGCCAATTTGGGCAACATGTACATCGATCCTCAACAGATCCTCAAACTGAGCAGCAGACAAATAGTCGCAGCTTGCTGAGACACGAGGCCAGCTCAACGGATGCTCGTTGGGTGCTGATTTTGGAAATACGGAGATCCCCATCGATCTGAGCATTTCATGCTCGGCCGACTCCATCATCGGGAAAAACGCCGAAAAATGGACAATTCCGGCCGCGTCGGTATCTCGAAACTCGACGCGGCGTTGGACAGTAAACACAAATACGCTTCAGATTTTAGGCAACAGGTTTCAGATTCTTAAGACAACCGATCACTTAGATCCCTGACGAATGTGACCCGTTCCCTGCGACCTGCCTCACTTCGCGACCTGCTCTACTCGCCGACGAACGGCAACAGAGCCATGAAGCGGGCCCGCTTAACTGCGGCGCTAACGGCGTGCTGGCTAGCTGCGGTGCAGCCGCTCTTGCGACGACCGACAAGGCGGCCTTGCCGGTTGATCATCTTCTTTAGCAGTTCAACGTCCTTGTAATCGACATACATAGGACGCGGGCGCTGACCATCGACAAAGATCGGATCTTTCTTTTTGGTTCGCGAGCGGACTCGGCTGCGTTTGCGAGCACGACTACGCGTGCTCATTGGGCGTGGTGCCATCGGGTACTTCTAGATCTAATGGGGCGAACGGACTGATCGGCCGACGACTCTTATGCTTTGAAAAGATGATCGCCGGCTCGCCTATTCCGCATCAAAACGACACGGAACCCGCGATGAAAGTTGCGGGTTCAAGAGTATGCCGACGAAGAAAGTTTGCCGCAAGGGGATTTGGACCAAGATTTGCCCTTCCTCTTTCGCAAAACCTTTGCCATATTCCCCAATCGTTTCGACAGGGCCGGAAATCCGCGGTTGACGTTCAACTGAACGTTGGCAACGAGACCGGTGTCTGAAACAAGTTATCCACGCGGCCGTCCCCTTTGCGTGCCCGGTTTTGGATCGATCGATTGCGATCTAGAATCCGACCGGACAAGCGTTCAAATAAAAAAGACTGAGCGTGCGAAGACCGATTTCTTGGGCATTTCAAATCCTGATACGGGAATGTTGCCCGTGTCCCCAAGTGAATTGGCAAATCGCACGTACGTTTAGGTAAAAAGTTATGAGTCTGGCGAAAACAAGAAACATCGGGATCAGTGCTCACATCGACTCGGGTAAAACGACCCTCAGCGAGCGGATCCTTTTTTACACCGGGCGAATTCACAAGATCGAAGAGGTCAAAGGCGGCGGCGATGGTGCCACGATGGACCATATGGAACTGGAAAAAGAGCGTGGGATCACGATCACCAGTGCCGCGACTTCGGTCCAGTGGAAAGGCCACAACATCAACCTGATCGACACCCCTGGCCACGTGGACTTTACCGTCGAAGTAGAACGTTCGCTTCGCGTCCTCGATGCGGCGGTTTTGGTTTTGTGCAGCGTCGGTGGTGTTCAAAGCCAATCGATCACCGTCGATCGTCAAATGAAGCGTTACGGCATTCCTCGCCTCGCGTTCATCAACAAGATGGACCGCACCGGTGCGAACCCGTACCGCGTCGTCCAAATGCTTCGCGACAAACTGGGCGCCGATGCGTTCATGATGCAGATTCCAATCGGCGCGGAAGAGAACTTCAAGGGAGTTGTCGACCTGATCGAAATGGTCGCCTATTTGCACGAAGGTGAAGAAGGCGAAGTCGTCAAGACAGTGCCGATCCCAGAAGACCTGGTTGACGAAGCCAATGAAAAACGCGGTGAGATGCTTGAATCGCTTTCGATGTATAGCGACGTGATGATGGAGAAACTTCTGAGCGAAGAAGAAATCTCGAAAGAAATGATCTACGCCACCGTTCGCGACGCTGCCACTGCGGGCGCAACGCCTGTCTTCATGGGCACCGCGTTCAAGAACAAGGGTGTTCAACCGTTGCTCGACGCCGTGACTCGCTATCTGCCTAGCCCGCTCGATCGCGAAATCAAAGGCCGTGACCCGAAAGACGAAGAACGCCGAATCGAATTGCTGCCCGATGCAACTCGCCCATTCGTTGGAATGGCGTTCAAGATCGTCGAAGATCCGTTCGGTCAACTGACCTTTATGCGTATCTATCAAGGCACGATCAAGAAGGGCGACACTTACGTCAACCAACGGACCGGCAAGAGTGAACGGTTCAGCCGCATCGTCCGAATGCACAGCGACAAGCGTGACGAAATTGACTCGGCTTCGGCTGGCGATATCGTCGCGGTCATGGGTATCGACTCGGCCAGTGGTGACACCTACGCCCAGGAACGCGATTTCTGTACTCTGGAATCGATGTTCATTCCGGACGCGGTCATCAAGGTTTCGGTCAGCCCGAAGAACCGCGGCGATGCCGACAAGATGAGCAAGGCGCTACTTCGCTTCCGCAAGGAAGACCCTACTTTCCGCGTTTTCAGCGACGAAGAAACGAAGGAAATCCTGATCAGCGGAATGGGCGAGCTGCACTTGGACGTCTATGTCGAACGAATTCGTCGAGAGTATGGCGTTGACATCGAAGTAGGTGCCCCCAAGGTTAGCTACCGCGAAAGCCCCACCAAGGAAGTTGCGTTCGATTACAAGCACAAGAAGCAATCCGGCGGTTCGGGCCAATTCGCTCACATCAAGGGCAAGCTTTGCCCGATCGCGTCGGACAGCGAAGACAGCTTCGAATTCGAAGATCACGTCACCGGTGGCCGTATTCCAAAGCAATACATCGCACCTGTTGAAAAGGGATTCCGCGATAGCTTGGGCAAAGGCCCCGTGGCTGGTTACCCAGTCGTGGGAACTCGAATCGACTTGGAAGACGGTAGCTACCACGACGTTGACTCGTCCGAAAAGGCCTTCTATACAGCCGCTCAAGGTTGCTTCCGCGAGTACTTCAAGCAAGCCGCACCGAAGTTGCTCGAGCCGATTATGAACATCGAAATCGAATGCCCGGAAACATTCCAAGGACCAGTCGTTGGTGACGTGATCAAGCGACGTGGTTTGATGACCAGCACCGACGTTCTTGACGGCAACTGCATCATCAAGGCAGAAGTACCGTTGGCCGAAACGTTCGGCTACGCGACTGACCTACGAAGCATGACGCAAGGTCAAGGAACGTTCACGATGGAACTGGCGACTTACAATCAGGTCCCAGCGAACATCCAAGAAGAAATCATCGAAGCGAAACGCAAATCCGACCTAGAAGCGGCTAAGTAGTCTCGGTTCGAACAACCGCTAACTTCAAACGGAAACGGCGATGTGATTTTCACATCGCCGTTTTTTTGTTTTGCTGAAACCGATTTTCCAAACGTCTTTCCAGCAACGACAACTAAATCAGTTCAATCGTTCGGTTTGCTACCCATCCTTCAACACCGTTTGACCGACGAATCTGTGTCCAGCCACCACGACGCGAAACAACTTCTGCCACTTCGCCTTCGGCGCCTTCGAGCTGTTCGACCACCGCAAATTCCTGCCCATCACCCTCGTGAATGGCAACCTCACTAGCGACAATTACAGCGGTGCTGTCGCTTACTAGCGGCAACACTCGAAACGCGTACGATGCACCGGCAACGACTGACGCTAGTACCAAAACAGCCGCGATGCCACGCCCCCAACGCTTCCATCCCGTCGATCCGCGAAACAACAACGTCGCCGCGGCAACGGCCCATCCCATCGACCAAATCCCCAGCGCCGCCACTTTCATCCCGGCCGGCGGAACCAACCGAAGCACAGCATCGTTGAACCACTTCGCCCGTTCGCCATCTGGCTTGATGTTTGCCTCCGACTCGGCGAAACGAAGCTGATCGTGATACATCGCGCTCTCGGGATCGATGCGCAGCGCCTTTCGATACGCTGCAATCGCCCTCCCAGGCTGGTCTGACTGAAACGCCGCATTGCCCAGATTAAAAAACAGCCGATCATTCACGACGCCCGAATCTGCAATCGCCTGAAACATCTGTGCCGCTTCGGCAAACGATTGCTTTGACAAATCTGCTGCGGAATCCGCCGAGGACTCTTGGGTGGCCGTACGATAGATTTCCATGGCATTGGAAAGCATCGCTTCCCGCTGTGCCGCGGTCATCGTCGATTGCTCAGCGACTGCGTGCACACCACACGCCATCGAGACCATCAAAGCAATGACGATCGATGCCGTCGCCTTGGTTGACTTCAAATTCCGAGCTCGCACATGCGTTTGCGCCTTTAGCTGCGATGCGATCGACCGCGACTCATTCTTGAACGATTCCAGATCCTTTTCCGATTCGCTGCCAGTCACCGATTCAGACGACGCGAACAATCGCTCGGCGCGAATCGCCAACTCGTACTGGCCGCTGCGCCGTAGCAGCCCGATGATGAAATCGTCGTTGCCCTGCTCGTTGACGGCTCCCAAACGCGAAGCAATCAGCCGTGACAATGCTGCCTTAACTTCAACACGTGAACCGGCTGCCGCGACCGCTCGCTCAAACCGGCGATTGGGTGGCAACAACGCCCAAAAGCGATTTCGCGAAACCAACAAACACACGCCCAGAAACAACACAGGCGGCAGCACACATGCGACCATCACGCCGCGGCTAAAAACACTGGCCCGATCCCGATTGACCAGCACGTCGGATCCGTCAAAGACCGTTTGGTAAGACCTTGCCGACGCGAGCCACGCCATTCCGAGTCCGCCGCTGGAAGTCTTCGTTTCGTCCGAACGAACCGTCGCCGCACGGTTTGCGACGACTGAGTCGAGTGCCAGCATGTCACCTGGTTGCACGTCGATGGAAATCGGATCGGAGGCAACCGTCACAAACTTGCCGGTTTCAGGGTCAAAAAATGTAAATGCTATCGGCGGTATCTTCGACACGTCCTCCGACTTGGGACGAATCGTGGTTTGAAACAGTTTACGTTGCCCTTGGACAAATCCGGCAAGATCATCCTCGGCAACCTTGAATTTTTCAGTCAGCGTAGACTGACTCGCAAGCGGCGGCGCTCTCACCAGGTCCATCGGGCCGGTCCCGTTGATAGTCAGCGTCAAAGTGATTGGATCACCAACCTTGACATTCGTATCCGACGCTTCGGCATCGATCGAGTATTGCCCCACCGCGCCGACGTAATCGTCAGGCCGTCCTTCGCTAGGAATGGCAACGACTTCGATCGATTGTGCCGTTGCTTCCGCCACGACCGGACGCACCGAGGTGACCGCCAATCCAGACGTGAAGCCACGAAAAAAATCGTCTTGAAACGCTGATCGCCCAAACTGCGAATCCATCGCTTCGAACATCGACGCGAACGGATCGCGACGGCGACCAATCGAAACCGGATAGTTCAGAACGATCCGGACGTCGTCCGCGCTGATTTTTCCAGCGTGCGTGGGATAGATCGTGGCGTCAATTTCGTAAAGAAAGTAATTGCGAGATTTGCCTTTTGAATCCGTACGAATGACTTCTCGCCCACCCGGTCTCTGACGATTACCGGCAAGTTTTTCAAGCGACTTTTCAAACGGCCCCCAATTGGTTTGCTTAGAAATCGAACGCCACATTTCAGATTCACCAAGCGTTAGATTTTTCTCTTCATCGTGATAAGGGAGAACCCAAATCTTCAGCGTCACGTTGAGTGACTGACCGACAAAGACCTTGTCTTTTTCACCGACAATTTCGACGAACATCGTATCGCCCGTTTCGCTTTTCTCGGCCGTAAAACGCACCGCTTCGGTGATCGTTGCGGCTCCGCCACCGGTGATTTTGATCGGCGGGATCACGAATTCACCAGCTCGCTCGGCCGTCACTTCATACTGGTAAATCATCGATGTTCGATTGGTTTGCTGGCGGCCGTTGAAGGTCACGATCTGCGAACTGATTTGCGGCCGACCGACCGAAACAATCGACAAACCGTCAACATCAGGAATCTCGGGCTGAACGGTCCCAGACGCGTCGTCAACGCGGATCTGCAAAGTAACAGGCATTCCAACGTAAGCCTGTTTCGACGAAATCGCGATCGCAACATCGGCGGCGCTAGCGGCGGGCCATCCCGTCAGAAACAACGCGATCGACGAAATGGCTAGCAGCGAGAGAGTTAAATGGGATTGTCGGCACAGATTCACTTGAGGGGGTCCTCCACGAAGGTGAGTCAGACGATTGCGGGTCAAAGGCTCAATTCAACTTCACCAATCTCGGTCGACAATTACTCGCTGATCGCGAGCCGCGGCTTTTTGCCGAAGTCGCCGAATCATGTCTCGATCGCGAATCGCCTGCAGCATTTTCCGAGCTTCCTGTGGTGTCATCTCACCCGACTGCTCGGCCGGAACTGCAGCCACGTCGCCGCTTTCCGATTCATCGTCGGACGATTCACTGGGGTCGGACTCGGTCAGTTCGCCTGCACTTGCTTCGCTTTTATCATCGGTTTTCCCCTGTTCTGTCTCGCCCTGATCTGGCTCACCCTGATCCTTGCCGTCCTGTTGCCCTTCGTTGCCCGCCTGATCTTGCTCGGGCATCTCCTCTTGCTTGGATGGCGAACCGCCGTCCGTTTCATTCGGATCACCAGGATCCTGGCCAGGCCCTTCGTTTTGGCCGGGTGATGGTTCCCCCGATGATGGTTCATCTTGCTCAGCCCCGCCTGGACTCCCCTCAGACTGGTCAGCAGATTCGCCTTCCTGTTTCTCAGATTCCTCAGGCGGCTGGCTGTCCTGAGATTCCTCGCCGTTCTCTTTTTGCTCAGACGGTTCCGGAGACTCTTCAGCAGGATCGGAGCTGTCCAGATCCTGAGGCTCTTTCGGCCCCTGGTCAGTCTCGTCACCCGGCGACGGCTCACCCTCAGAATCTTGGTTCTCGGATCCTTGGTTCTCGGATCCTTGGTTCTGAGAATCTTGTTCGGACGATGTTTCGTCCGACTGCTGTGATTCCGATTCTTGCGGATCCGGCTGCTCGAGCTGCTGGATTAGCTTCGCAGCAGACTCGATATTCGCCCGACCATCATCATCGGCTGGATCAAGCCGCAGGCCGCTGCGGTAATGGGCGATTGCCGATCGCAGCATGTCGATCGCGGTTGATTTTGCCTTGGGGTCCTGCGATTCGATCGCCTGGACCGCTTGACGATAGTAAGAATTGCCCAGGTTGTAACGGGCCTTGGCAGCAAGAGCCGAATCGCTAGACGCGGCGACCGATTGAAACAAAGCGGCGGCGTCAATGAGTTGGCCGCCTCGATAGAGATCAATCGCTCGATTGTACGCCAGGGAGTCACTAAGCCCACTCTGTTCGGCTGCACCACACGACTCAACCGGCACGACGACTGTGTCAATCAAAATCGCCACGAATGCGACAAAGCAGAATAGAATCCAACGCATCCAAAAGTAACCCGAAACGGAAAGAACCAAGGTGAACAACACCTCGATTATACGGTCTTTCGCAACATCGGTTCAGCCCGATTTTCAACCCTGATTCACGCCCAATCAAACCATCAAATCACACCAGGATCGAAGCACTGGCCGGATTCCAGTCGCACGATTCCATCATTTCTTGGGTAAGGCGAGTCGGTTCCTCGTTGCCGACGGACATGGGACGCACCACTTGGGTTTTCGAGCTTTCAAGATCGACGCGTTCACCTTCGCTCGTTTCGACCACGGGCAAAGCGAATCCGACCTTCGGACGACGAATCACCTTGGCAAGCTGCCCAGTGCTAAGTTCAACATGACTGCCCAACGGAAACAGCGACTCGACATTCAAGAAAGCTCGAATGACCTGAGGATCAAACAGCCCACGACTGGCCTGATACAGCAGCAAGCCGAGCGCATCATGTTGCAGAATGCCTGAGCGCAGGGAGTTTGCTGAGATCAATTGCAAGTAGGCATCCACGACATTCAGAATTCTGGCGTACAAGTGAATGCGTTGTGCTTTGACGCCTCGTGGAAAACCTGAGCCGTTGAATTGCTCGTGAACCTGCTCGATAGCCATCTTCACATTGGGAGGAACTCCCGTGACGCCAGCGACAAACTTGCCAGACACCAAAGGATGTTTTTGGTATTCCCACCGCTGTTGTTCGGTCAGCAATTCGAGCGGTTTAAGCAGCTCGGGGTCCATCACACGTAGACCGGCGTCGTGCAGCAACCCGACCATGCCGACTTCGAGAACTTGGGTTCCGCATAGCCCAAGTTCGCAGGCTACCGACATCCCCAAAACAGCAATCTTCAAAGAACGCTCTGACGCCTCGTCCACGGCCATCTTCAACGCCATCGCTCCGACGGTTTGATCAAGGTCGTCGACCATCAAGTCGATGTAGGATTCAAATAGTTCGGCAAAGTCAGCAACTGACCGAATGGGTTCCGTCAACAACAACGTTTCAAACTTGTCCATCGCTTTCTTTGCCGTCGAAACGTTCAAGTCAAGTTGCGCACTACGCTGGGCGCTAAGACGTTCACCATGCCGATCCACCAATTGATCTTTGACCGGACGCAGAGGATCCCAATGGCCATCTGGCTTCGTTCGATCGTGTTTTGGTGTTTGCGCGGGCTTGGCTTCGCGACTAAGCACCCCCAGATCACGCGGATCAACCGAGATCGATTCAATTTGCCGCTCACGCAGGCCGGTAATCACCTGCTGGGTAATTCGCGTGTTGGCCGCCACCAGCAACACACCAGCATCCGACACAATCGGCTGACTGCATGTCGCGCCAACTGAGATCTGATCAATCGATAGGGATAGGTTGCCGTGCCCCATTGAAAATAAAATACGTCTGTTGGCTGATGGAAAGAAAATTCGTCCTATGGAAACAATATGCCACGAATCAACTTGACAGCGCAACTGGCTACTAAAACGCGAGATAGTTGTCCTGCCGGTATCGACTGCAACGATTAGATCGGGAGGATTGAAACTGACATAACTAATATTCCGCCATTTGCAAACGAAACAGCCTGACTGAGGGAGACAGTCGCTCCCTAGAAAATGACTTGGGCAATGATCGAATTGCAGCAAAATGCAACCTAACGAGACACAGTACTCGAGCCCACTTAACCTGAGTTTGCGACACCGGCAGCCTCAGAACCGAATGAGCATAGAACCTAGAGATCACCCATCGGGCACGTTATGCTGGAATCCTGCCAACTCCGACCACCCGTTTGGAACGCATCTCTATGTTCTTCATCTACGGCACCGACGCGCCGTTGTACCACTATCCGATCGTGACGTCGGTGATGGTAGTGATCAACGTGGTGGTCCACTGGGCGATCTTTATGACCGGCGTTGACGTGACGCCTTGGATCTTGGCGTTTGGCGATGGCTACCATCCAATCCAGATGGTGACGCACAACTTCCTGCACATGGGTTGGTTCCACCTGATCGGAAACATGCTGTTTCTGTTCCCATTCGGCTTGGTCGTTGAAGGCAAGATTGGCTGGGCACGCATGTTGGCTTTATACATGGCGATCGGAACCGTCCAAGGATTCACTCAACAGACGATGATGTTGCCGTTCGACACCGGCAGCGATGCGGCCGAGATGGTCGCGATGTTTGATTCCCCCGACAGCCCGCTTGATGAAGACGTCAAGAAAGAACTGAAAAGTCAGTGGCGCAAAGATCTGATGCAAGAGGGGTTTGGATCCCTAGGTGCGTCCGCCGTCATCTTTGGATTGTTAGCGGTGTGCGTGATCTGGGCGCCAAGCAACAACTTCGACGTCTACTTTCGCTGGGGGCTGTTCATGCCAGCGCCCGACGGCGGGATTCGCGAATGGGCGATCTCGACAGTGTGCGCGATGTTTGTCGCCAAAGAGATGTTCATGTTTTGGTTGATGGGAATGCCGCTCAGCAGCGAAGCATTGCACCTGAACGGTTTTATCGTAGGTGCCGCGTGCGGCGCGGGCATGTTGGTTTGGGGGTGGGTCGACTGCGAAGGCTACGACTTGATTTCGATCTGGGGCGGCAAGCCTTACAAAGCCAAGGCGATCGCCAAACGCGAAAGGGAAGAGCGGGCCAAGCATTTGCAATCGTTAAAACCGAAGGGGCCACCACAGGCGGTGATTCCAAAAATGCCGCATCAAATTCAGTCCAACGTTATGGCGACTACGACGCCTTCGCCAGACACGCCCGATTTGATACCGGGTGATCCGGTTGCATTCGCCGGCGCTCGGACGGCGGTGAAAGTCAATCTGTTCGATCATGACTTAAGCTTGCCTGACTTTGACGACGGAACCGTCTTGGTTGATCCGGTCGCACAAACGCGACAGGAAATCGACGCGTTGATGGCGCAAGAAGATTACGCAGGAGCGATTGCCTTATTTGCGGCCGAACGTAAAGTCGATCGACAGTTTGTGCTGCTGCCAGCTTCGCTTGCCCGTCTGGCTGCTGGACTGATCCGCAACCACCACACCAAAGCCGCCATCGCATTGCTGAAGATTGGCAGTGATGTTTACCCCGCAAATGCGCCTGAGTGGCGAACCCGAGTCGCCAGCCTGTACTTATCCGCCAGCCCAGCCGATCCAATCGCGGCAATCAAGCATCTGAAACAAGTTGACAAGCAGATGCTCAACTCGAAGACGCGAGATCGGTTTCTGGCCGTTGCAAAACAGGCGAAGGAAATGGCCCGAGGCTAATGACACCGAGGCGATAACACCAAGAAAAGCAGACACCCGTTGGCCGGCTACCGCTGTTCGCGATACGTTTTCCAGCTCATGAAAATCATCGCTGAGCCGAGCACGACGAACACGATGTCCATCAACAGGCTGGCCGAACGCATCGGCGCAACATCTTGCATACCGGCGAACCCCATCGCGGCGTCGGCAAGGAACAGCACGACAATCAGAATGGACGCCACAAGGCTGATAAGACAAAGAGCCTTGGGCATCAAATTCCTCGTCGAAAGTCAGAGATCAGGAGATTAGTCATCAGGGTGCCGAATTCATGGGTGGGTCGCAGTATAGTTGCAATTCGCTGCGTTTCCCAAGCCTATCAAGGCCCGCTAAAGTAAACCGGCAAAGAGTAGCGTCTGGATGTGACGATTGCTCGGAACTTGACGCGTCTTTTTACGGGATTTCTTGATGGCGACGGGTAAAAACAGCTCGGCGATTTCTTCAGCCGATCATTCCAAGGCGGCTAGGATAACACCCAGCGCGGCGGCTGGGTTTACAGCAGACGCGGAAAAATTGCAAAACGACCCTTGGGGCTGGTGGCGTGAACAAATGCCAATCACGGACCAATGGGCGTACTTTGACCACGCCGCGGTTGCTCCGCTGAGCGGTCCAGCCACCGAAGCCATCAAGCGGTGGGGCGATCAAGCTGCGTGCCAGGGTGACACCGTTTGGCCGCAGTGGTCGGCCAGCCTGGGCCGACTGCGCGACGCAACGGCCGTGCTGTTGAACTGCGCCTTGGCCGAAATCTGCCTGATTCCCAACACCACGACCGGTATCAACATCGTCGCCGAAGGGTTTCCCTGGCAGTCTGGCGACAACGTGATCCTGCCGGACGGCGAATTCCCCAGCAACCTGTTTCCGTGGATGAACCAGCAATCCAAGGGCGTCGAAGTACGTATGATTCCTCGGCGAAGTGCGACCAATGGGTGCGGCGAAGTCCACGTCGATGACCTGATCGACGCCATCGACGATTCGACTCGAATCATCGCGGTTAGTTGGGTCGGCTACTCCAGCGGATTCCGTCTTGATATCGACGATCTAGTCCGACGAGCCCACGAAAAGGGCGTGTTGGTGTTTTTGGATGCGATCCAAGGACTAGGAGTGTTCCCGCTTGATCTCGCCCAAACTCCGGTCGATTTTTTGGCCGCCGACGGTCACAAATGGTTGCTTGGTCCGGAGGGAGCTGGCGTTGCGATGATCCGTCGCCAGCACTTGGAACTGCTTCGATGCACCAACGTGGGATGGGGCAGCGTCAAGAACTCTGCCAATTTCAACGCTCCCACGTTCGCACTTCGGGACGACGCAACGCGTTTCGAGCCCGGTTCGGCCAACATGGTCGGCGGTACGGCGCTAGCGGCCAGCATGGAAATTTTTCTGCAGATCCGCCGCGTCCATGGAAACGATGCGATCCAGAACCAGGTCGTCGAACTCATCAAAAGCTTGGACTCGCAATTGAGATCTCTTGGTGCGACCACCGAATTGCCAACGCTCACCCATCAACGCAGCGGTATCCTGAATTTCTCGGTCCCCGGCATCGATCCATCAACGTTTCGCGAACGGGGACTCCAAAAAAATGTCGTCACCAGTTGCCGAGGCAAGGGCGTACGAGCCAGCGTTCATGCTTACAATAACGACGACGATATTGCCCGTTTGGTCGAAGTCGCTCGCTCGTTCTGCTAACCAGCTCGATCCACTCCTTTGTTTGGCCCATTGTGATGCCTGATCCGCGCATCGCCGTCTACACCGGCTCGTTCGACCCGATCACCTTGGGACACCTGCATATCATCCGGCGGGCTGCGCCGCTATTTGACCAATTGGTGATCGGCATTGGCACCAATGCAGAGAAGACCTCGCTGTTTGCGCCGACGGAACGAGTCGAATTGGTCCGCGAAGTGACGGCCGAGTTGCCGAACGTTCAGGTCGAGACTTTCCAGGGCTTGGCCGTTGACTTTGTTCGCAGCGTCGACGCCCACGTGATGATTCGTGGCATCCGGCCGCTGACGGACATCGCGGGCGAGTTCACAATGATGATGGCCAACCATCAACTCGATCCCGGCATCGAGACGCTGTTCCTGATGGCCGCCGAACGGTTCGCACACATCAGCAGCTCGCTGCTGAAACAGATCGCGGCACTCAGCGACGACGACGAACAATTGGCCAAGTTCGTACCACGCCAAATCATCAAGCCACTAAGAAATCGACTGCGTTGAAATCGACTGCGTTGAAATCGACTGCGTTAGACGCATACGCCCTGCGTTTGGCAGCCGAATGAAGACTTACAGGCCGGCCAGATTGATCACTCAGACTTGCAGGATCGCCTGCACTGCCGCAACCAAAGCATCCGGGTTGTCGTGTGTGTAGGCGACGTCAGCGCCCTGTTTGGTGGCCAGCGTTTTGACTTGGCAACGCGACTCGGCCCATTCGTTTCCTCCGGCAACAATCGCAGCGGTAAAACCACGACTGTCGGCGTATTTCAATTGAGCGCCAAGTTTCTTGGGTTCGGGATAGACCTCGGTCCCAATGCCGGCCAAACGCAAATTGGCAGCCATTTTCAAGTAATCGTCACGGTGCGTTTCGTCAAAATAGGCGATCAAGACCGGCGCTGGCGTTGACGCATCGGGCAACAGATTCAGTTGCTCCATCGCGGCCAACAATCGGTCCAATCCCAGCGAAGCGCCAATGCCCGGCAAATGCTGTTTCGTGTACAGACCGGCCAAGTTGTCATAGCGACCGCCGCTGCAGATGCTGCCGATCTCGGGCAAGTCATCGAGCGTCGTTTCGAAGATCACACCCGTGTAATAATCCAAGCCGCGGGCAATCGAGACGTCCAACTTCAAACGTCGCGCCGGCACACCCGACGCCAACGCACCGCGATAAATTTCAGTCAATCGCTCAATTCCCGCCGCAGCAGTCGCGTTGCCAGATGTGATGGCCGGCAATTGAGCCAAGACTTCCTCGGCCTCACCATCGCAACTTGCCAGCGCTAAGACAGCATCAGCTTGTTCACTGCTGATTTCTGCGACGCGGCACATTTCTTCGTGCGTTTTTTCGCGCCCAATCTTGGTCAGTTTGTCCAGGCTACGCAGCACCGGCACGGTCTTATCGGCCAGACCGTGTTGATCCAACAATCCAGACAAAATGGTGCGGTTGTTGATGCTGATCGTGAACCGGTCGAACCCGATCGCCTCAAGTAGTTGATTGATAACCGCAACAGCCTCGATGTCGGCCAAAACGGATGTCGTGCCGATGGTGTCAAAATCGCATTGCACGAATTCGCGGTAACGTCCCGCCTGCGGATTCTCGCCCCGCCATACTGGCGCGATGTGATAACGTTTGAATGGAGTTCCCAGCGTGCCGATGTGCTGGGCTGCAAACCGAGCGAGTGGTACGGTCAAGTCAAACCGCATGCCGACGTCACGTCCGCCGTTGTCTTGGAATCGGTAAATTTGCCGATCGGTTTCGTCGCTTCCCTTGCCCGACAGAATCTCTAAGTACTCGAGCACCGGCGTATCGATCGGCGCAAACCCAAACGACCGGAATACCGTCCGCGCCGTCTGCATCATCTGCTCGCGAGGAATCATCACAGCGGGCAAGTAGTCGCGAAAGCCTTTTAAGGTACGAGGTTGAATCAGCGACATGGGATGGGGGACTCGGCAGTAGGCCAGAAAACAACCTGGCAAAGGATCGAACGGATGACGGAACACTGGAACAGTGCGTGCTGCTTAAGCAATCGGCAATCCCGACGGCTTTCGGCTTCTTAGCGAGTGTTCGGGTTTACGATCGGCCTCGGGAAACTGAGGACCGAAGAGCGCGTCGGCGTATTCGTCGATTTGTTCGGGGCTCTCGAAATATTTTTCGTAACACCAATCGTCTTCGAACTCACATTCCGCCGTCGTGTAGTCGCGACAAATCTGTGGGCGAGTTTCGTAAATGCCGCACATGTAATCGTCTCGCAAGTGCTTACACGTCGTGTGGACCAGCAAGTACCAAGTCGTGTCGTCAACAAACAAGCTAGCCCGGTCGTGCAGCAAGTACCAACGCATGAAATCGTAATCGCGACGAACGTCGGGTTCATCGATTGCCAACGCAAAGTAGTGACAGCACTTGGCCGTGCAGTGTTCACACAAGTTCTCGGATTTCGGATAGTCGCTGCGTCGGCGTTTGGTCGGAGGCGAGATGGTTGACATGCTGTTAGATTCCAAAACGGCTGGCAGAGTGATCGATGACCGCTAATTGCCCAAGACATAAATTGCGTAGAACCACAAATTGCCTAGAATAATGGGCGGCAGTAGGGAAACGGTAACAAAGCCACAAACCGGATCAAGCCCCGTGCCAATTCAGCCCGATTCTGCCCCTATAACTCTGGTCGACGGGCAGCAGCGCCACGAGAACTCCCCCCAAACGCGACATCCCGGGGTCGGCAAAAACGACGTTCCATAGAATACTGTGTCCAGATGGCCGATCACCCGATGCGGCCAGCGTCATTGTTTGGGAGTTCGCAATACTGTGGAAGTCGTCATTACCGCCCTCGGTCCCGACAACGTTGGATTGGCCGATCCGATCATTCACCACGTCACAGGACGGGGGGCACGGATCGCGGAAATCCAGATGTATGACCACGACGAAGAACAACTGTTCGCGATGATTTGTCGGATCGACATTCCACCGAACGAGTACGAACCGCTGGTCGACGCGATGCGGCAAATCGGCGACCACACCAAACTTGCGATCCGAGTCTGGGGCAGCCAACGACACCCCGGCAAGAAACCTCGCGTCGCGGTCTGTGGAACGTATGTCGAACACACACCGCGCGCCGTTTTAGAAGCGATCGCCGACGGAACGATCGATGCCGAAGCAGCGGTGCTGATCAGCAACCGAAAAAAGCTGGCACCACTGGCCGCCGAGTTTGACATCCCGTTCCGAATGATTGGTGATGCCCAAGGCAGTGCTGATGATTCACAAATGGTGGTCGCACTCGACGAGTTCGACGTCGACTACATCGTGCTGGCCCGGTACATGCGCGTCTTGCCGCCATCGACTTGTTGGCAGTACGCGGGGGGGCGGATCATCAACCTGCACCACGGATTGCTGCCTGGGTTCCCAGGATTTCGTCCCTACCATGATGCCTTCGCCGCTCGGATGCTGACCTTTGGCGCCACGTGCCACTTCATCATTCCCGAACTCGACGCAGGCAACCAAACGATCAACCAACGAACCTTCTCGGTCGCACCAGGTACATCGCTCGAAACGATCATCGAAAAGGGCGGCCGAGAAAACGAGCCCGCATGCTTGGTCGAAGGCGTGCGCCGAGTCGTCAATCGCGAAGTCTATCTGCACTTCCACCGAGTCGTCGCAAGAGCGCAGGTCTGAATACGAACGCTGGCGGTAATGGATCTTGTCGACGATGAACGAAGCACCAGCATCAACCGGTTTCCGCTGCCTTTTCTTCTGCTGAACTTGCCTTCAAATACCGAGGCACCAATTCCATCGGGCTGACGAAATCGCCTTTGGCTGCGGCTAGCAGCCCCAGCAGTCCGACGCCGATCGCGTCACAGGCAGGCTCCATGCGTCGATCGGCCAGGGCACCAAATGGCTTGGCGTCACCGGCGATCGAAAGTGTCCCGGATTGAAAACTAACGTCACGATTGAGGTCCCCTTGGAACTCTGCCATCGGCCGAACTCGCACGTCGTCCGGCAGTGCTGACCATCCCGACAAATCCGAGTCGATCGGCGGCAACAAGGTTGCGCGTTGGAAACGGCCTTCAAAAACTTGTCCTCGATAGGCATCCAAAGCGACCAGAATCTCGTCAATCGAAGGATTCGCGTCGAACTGGGCAGCCGCGATCGCAGCCAACGAATCGACCGCGACAAGGCGGACGTGCAGGGCATAACTCAACGTCTTTGCCGTCGTCACGCCAATTCGAAGTCCGGTGAACGATCCAGGACCAGCGGCAATCGATATGAGTTGAATCCGCTGTTCTGAACCCCGCGATCCGGAAACAGGTCCCCGCAAATCGGAAATAACTGATTCGATCACGGTTGTAATCGTTGCGGCAGATCGACGCGTTGGGTCGAGTGAGACGGATCGAACGGGGCAATCATTGGAAAAAAGCGCCACCGACCCCGCTCTTGATGTCGTCTCGATTGCCAATTGCAGGCTATGCTTAACGTCCAAGTTGGTCGCAAAGGAATCCATGTCTGTGGGATTGCCGGTCATTTTTGATTAACTCTACAATTACGTTTTGCCCGACTCGGCCAAACCAAACCCCATCGAAGCCCCAGGAATTCACCGGTGAAGCGAGCGTTGATCAGCGACATCCATGGAAACCTCGAAGCTCTCGAGGCGGTGCTGGCGGACATTGATGTCATGTCGGTTGACGAAATTTATTGCTTGGGCGATATCATCGGCTATGGTCCTAATCCTTGCGAGTGCCTTGATTTGGTCATTCGGCACTGCAAAGCCACGATTCTAGGGAATCACGATCAAGCGGCCCTGTTTGATCCAGATGGGTTCAATCCGATGGCACTTCAGGCGATTTATTGGACTCGCGACCAACTTGATAACGGCCCTGGCTCGTCGGCGCAAATCAACAAGCGATGGGACTTCCTTGGCGAACTTCCACGCCAAGTCGATGAAGGCGAGTTCAAATTCGTCCACGGTTCCCCGCGTGACCCCACCAACGAGTACGTATTCCCTGAATACGTCTTTGACACTCGAAAAATGGAAATCTTATTCGGCAAGGTTTCCCAGTTTTGCTTCATGGGGCACACACACCTTCCCGGTGTATTTACCACAGAATGCGAATTCATTTCCCCTGATGAATGCGACCATCACTACAAACTTGGTCGCGAAAAGGTGCTAGCCAACGTTGGCAGCGTCGGTCAACCACGCGATGACAATAACAAGTCGTGTTACGTCATTTTAGACACCGATGAAAATTCACTGACGTATCGCCGCGTCGATTACGATCGTGACAAAACGGCCAACAAGATTTACAACATTCCTGATCTGTCCGACGCGCTGGGCGATCGCCTGAAGCACGGACGTTGATGTGACAAGAACCGCCATCCTAAGTGATATCCACGGAAACTTAGCCGCACTCGAAGCCGTTATGGAAGACGTTCGCGGCGAAAATGTGGATCGCATCGTTTGTTTAGGTGATGTGATCGGTTACGGCCCGTCGCCATGCGAATGCCTCGATCAGGTCATGGAATTTGATTTCTGCGTCTTGGGTAACCACGACAGCAGCGCGTTATTCGATCCGGAAGGATTCAATATCGCCGCCGAACAAGCCATCTTTTGGACTCGTTCGCAGATCGAATGCGGTCAAGACGGCCCCGAAGCCAGCCAGCGGCGGATGAAATATCTGTGCTCGTTGCCGCGATTGGTCGACGAAGGCGACACCATGTTCGTTCACGGATCGCCACGCAGCCCAACCAACGAATACGTCTTTCCCGAAGACACGCAAAACATCAAGAAGATGGAAAAGCTGTTCTCGCTGGTCACTCACCTGTGTTTCCAAGGACACACTCACGTCCCAGGCGTCTTCACCAGCGATCTGCGATTCATCCGCCCCATCGACACGGGTTTCGGATACTCTGTCGCCGACAAGACTCAGCGATTGCTGGTCAACGTAGGCAGTGTGGGACAACCACGTGACGGCGATTCAAGAAGTTGCTACGTCATCTACGATGACGAGAAACTTGAATTCCGTCGAGTCGTGTACGACATTGAACGAACGGTCAAGGCAATTGAAGCCGAACCTGATCTCGATGATCTTTTGGGCTATCGCCTTCGCGAAGGTCGATAATGGCGATTCATCTTGGTGAATTGTGCCACCACGCCCGTACGTTTGACCGCCTTCGCTTCATTTTTATACATTGATTGACGAACGCGGCAAAGTCACTGGTCGTACACGTCAACGCCAAACGATTGCAGCTTGTTGACCTGCTGCGTCTTGGCTTTTTCGTCGATCGGGTTTTCACCTAGATAAACGTCCAAGTACGGCGCGAAACGGCGATCGCCCTCGGCATCTTTCCGGCACATTTTCACCAACGGCGAAAGGTCTTTGACCTTGTTGCGCGACATCATCAATATGTCCAACTCGTGAAGTTCGGTAAGCGATTCAAGCGATTCAACTTCGTTTCCGGTGATATCCAGCGTCGTTAACCAACCAAACTTGCGGATCGGCGACAGGTTACTGATCTGATTCTGCGAAAGATCGAGTGACCAAACCTTCGTTAGTGACGAAAGCGACTCGATCGACTTCAACTGGTTATTCGCGACATACAGTGTTCGCAGATTAGACATTTCCTTGATCGGCGCCAGATCGTCAATCTGGTTCTTTGACAAATCTAACAATTGCATCGCCACCAATCCTTGGAGTGGCTTGATGTCGCGAATTTTGTTGCCGGCTAGTGTTACCGACTGCAACCGTTTCAGTTCGGCGATCGGCGTCAAATCTTTGATTTGGTTATTCTCGAAGTCGATCAACATCAGAGCCTTGCAGTGCTCTAGCCCCGAAAGATCGGCGATTTCTTTGCCTTTACCGACCACTCGCGAAATGTTGGCCACATCGCTCGCCACGATCGGATCGCTGGAATTTCGCTTCGCGTAGACTTCGGCGCGAACCGCTGCTTCTAGGTTTTTATCCTTGAAGATTGAAACAGGCGCCGCAGACTTTTCTTTCTTTGCGGGATCT
The DNA here is from genome assembly GCF_007860175.1 of Rubripirellula reticaptiva. NCBI lineage: Bacteria > Pseudomonadati > Planctomycetota > Planctomycetia > Pirellulales > Pirellulaceae > Rubripirellula > Rubripirellula reticaptiva. The sequence continues at coordinate 276,838 of NZ_SJPX01000003.1, forward strand.
GCTTTGGCGGGATCGTCAGCTTTCGCAGGGGGTGACTCACAAACAAACATTGCGAGACTGGTAAGCAGCAGAAACGCTGCGAGAGAGTTGAGCGAGATTCGCATGGCAATTTGGTGAGATTCATAGGAAGGAAGTTGGGACGAACAACTTCCCTCCATTCTAATTGCCAGGCGGGCTGGCGTGAATCAACCCAGTTTTTGACTAGCGATCGCGTGGATCGGTCAAACCGTCAGCCAGACGCCGCAATGCTTCGGTCTCGATTTGTCGAACCCGCTCGCGGGTCAGTCCCATTTCGGCGCCGATCTCTTTCAGTGTTTTTGGCTCGTCGCCGTCCAAGCCGAAGCGAAGTTTCAAAACCGTCGCCTCGCGATCTTCCAAGTCACCTAGCAAACTCATCGCGTGACGCAGGATGTCGTGGTCGAGCATCTCTTCGTCGGGAGCCTTGACTCGGTCGTCCATCACCATTTCGCCCAGCGACCACCCCGATTCGGACTGATCACTTTGCGGGGTGCTGTTACTGATGCGGATTGCTTTGCGAATGATTGGCAACTTCTTTTTCGGCAGGCCCAACATTCGTGCCACTTCTTCGTTGGTTGGCGTGCGACCGAGCTCTTCGTTCAACCGAGCGGTTGCGCGTCGCCACTTGCTAAGCAATTCGACCATGTAAGCAGGAATGCGAATTGTTTTGGAACTGTTGATCAGAGCGCGTTTGATGGACTGTTTAATCCAGTAACTTGCATAGGTACTAAAACGCGTTCCCACACTTGGGTCGAAGCCTTCGACAGCGCGAAGCAACCCGAGATTGCCTTCTTCGATCAAGTCTTGCAGGCCTAGCCCTTTGCCGGTGTAGCCACGAGCAATGTTGACGACCAACCGGAGGTTTGCGCGAACCATTCGGTCGCGTGCCATCACGTCGCCTTGAGCGATTCGCCCGGCGAGCTCCTGTTCGTCAGCGGCGGTCAACAACGCCGTTTCGTTGATTTCTCGGAGATAAGTTTCCAAGGGCGATTGCGCCGACCGAGATGTTGTCGGGGTCTTGCGCCGTGTATTGGAAACGGCTTCTTTTAGCTCGGCGTCTTCAGGATTGACGGCGGTTTCGAAATGACTCATGGATTAATCGCCACGCAAGAATCGCTGGGACCGACTCAGCGATTGTTGAGATGTCGACGTTGCACTGGTGCACGCGGTCACGTGGAGGAAAACCGCGGCGGCATCATCGGATCAATCGATCAAGAGCGAGTCCCAAACCAGGGAGATGGATTGGGTGAACAAACATCTCATCGGCAAGTCAGATCACCCGACTGCAACTGCCGGCCAAGCAAACCGCCTGTGCCGCCCATTCCGATCGAACGGGTTGCCACAATCGCAACGCACTTCGGTCGACCAACCAGGAAACCAGACGTATCGCAAAGAGACGCCATTTCCATAAAAAGCCCAAAACTAGCATCGCAGACAAGTAAAATCCACAGCCACTCCATCGTGCACCGTAAAGTCGCATTGACTACAATCGATGCATGAACACTTGGAAATCGCAAACCACAGGGCGAAACGATGACCAACAGTGGATGGCTAACCAGTGGCCGATTGTGGCGGTTATACGAAAGCCGATCAGATGAGCCAGACACCTCGTGAACCATCATCTTGGTATAAACTCAGTTCGTCGCTTGCTAACGCGTTAAGGGACAACGACGAGACGACCTCTGCGAGCATTGAGGACTTATTGCGTCACCAGGGCGATGAGTCATGGCTCAAGAAGGTCAACAAGTCTCGCGTCGCTTCGATTCTTAAACTGCTCGAGCGAACCATCCGTCCGGGCAGCACGCGTTCAATCAACGAAACCGACGGCAAGCAATTGCCGCTAACCGTGCCAGCGACTGTCGGCCGGTTTGCGATTGGCGAACTGGTGGGCGAAGGCAGTTTCGGCGCCGTCCACCGCGCCTTTGATACGGTTCTCCAGCGTGATGTTGCCGTGAAAGCAGTCGCATTGAGACCGGGACTTCAAACGGCCGATGATGACTATCGATTGAATGAAGCGCGGGCTGCCGCCAAACTGAATCATCCCAACTTGGTTCCGCTATTCGAAGTGCTCACGGACGAAACCGGTGTCTACCTCGTATCCGAGTTTTGCGACGGGCCAACGTTAGCGGATTACTTGATCGAAGACGGTTCATCGATGAGACCGTCTTGGGCAGCCGAAATCACTTTGAAACTTAGCAAGGCGATTGCGTACGCGCACGGTCGCGGGCTTGTTCACCGAGACATCAAACCCAGCAACGTGCTGCTGTCGCCGGAGCGCGCGGCTGACGATCTGCTGCCCTTCACGCCTCGACTCACCGATTTCGGCTTGGTCCTGGATATCGACAAGGAAGCTAGTCAACAACGCAACAACCGGTTGGCCGGAACGATTCTGTACATGTCACCTGAACAGATCCGAGGCGACCAGAACGCAAATGCATGCAGCGGAGACATCTACGCACTTGGCCTGTTGCTGTACCGGATGCTAGCCGGAAAAATGCCGTACCGATCGGATTCAACTGCAAAACTCTTCCACGAGATCTGCGTAACACCGATTGATCGGATTGAAGAATCCGAACTCACAATTCCGACGGATCTGCATGCAATCTATTTGAAGGCGTTAGAAAAAGATCCGTCCAAGCGATACTTGTCAGCACAGGAAATGGCGAATGATTTGCTACGTTTCCGTGACGGTCGCGAAGTCTTGGCACGCCCGCGTTCGCGGTCAGAGCGAATATGGCGGGGCTTGCGAGGCGAACCGGTCGTTTCAAGTCTCGCTGCGACTCTGGTCTGTTTGATCGTCGCTGGGATCCTGTTGTTCGGTTGGAACAACCAACAATTGCGTCAACATAGCATCGCCCTTTCGAAGGCTCTCGATGCTGCATCGCAGAGTAAAAGCAAAGCCATCGAAATTGCATTTCGATCTGACATGCAAGATGCGTTCGCGGCAATCAGCAACCACGATTCAGCGACCGCACGGTCACTAATTCGTCAAATCGACGGCTACCGAGGAAGCGAGGCACCCGCCCGATATGACATGCAATTGCTACGATCGATTGCGTTTGATGGCAGACGCGAGGCGGCGAGTTTCAACGGCAGCATCACGGAAATCGCGTCGATTCCCGGAACCAATTTGTTCGCCATCGCCGCGGAGTCAAACCTGGTTCGCGTTTACCGAGACACTGGCGAATTGGTTCATGAAACGGCCTTAACGCAAGGCGCCGAAATTCGTGCTCTAGCTGTCTCGCCAGACGCTCGCTGGATCGCCGTTGGGATGACGCTAGAAAATGCATCGTGGTGGTTTGGTAGCGGTGTCGTCGAGTTTATTCCGATATCACCGTCCGACGGATCACTCCGACCGTTAAATCTCGAAACGCCCCAACCCGTCGCTTACAAGAATGGTCTTTCCGGTTTTGTAACGACAATCGAATCGCTCGCTTTCTCGCCCGATGGCAGCCAAATAGCCGTAGGAACAAGGTACGAACCTATCCATGTTTTTAACCTCTCCGATCCGTCGCAGGTTTCTCTGGTGACGTCGGATCGCCGAAACGAAGATCTCGCCTTTACACCTGATGACCTTCTCTTGCATTCGCCGGAATCAAACCATCTCGTTTTAGGAAGCGTGACAGCACCGCATTCAACAAAGTTGTTGGCAGAAGTAGGATCGCCGAACATCCGGCGTCTTGCTTGCTCGCCCGACGGAACTTGGTTTGCGGCAGTCGCGTCTTCCGACAGTCATACTGCACTTGTCCACCAAACCGAGAATGAGCTTGTCGAGTACACGTTATTGGGCGAGCATTCCGATCTGCGAAGTCTGCGTTTTTCGGATGACGGAACCGCCGTCGTTGCAGGCACTCTTGGCGGCGCTGTCCTGCTTTGGGATTTGGCAACAATCACCGAGACGACAGACCCGAAAATGCCAATCCGACCATCGGTACAGCACCTTTGCCATGACGCATCGGTAACGGCGATTGCAATGAATAGGGCCGGCAATATTATCAGCGGTGCAGAGAACGGATCGATCGTCACCTGGAATCCTAGCAAGCCTGTTCGATCTCGCCAAGAAATATCAATTCAAAAGGGCGCATCGGTCGTTGACCTTACCCCCGACGGAACAGCACTTATCCTCGGACACCTTGACGGATCGGTTGAACGATTCAACTTGAATTCAGGTGAGCGAACACTTTTACGAGACCCCGATGGTATCGAGGTCTGTACCGTGACTGTCGAGCCAAATGGGAACTGGGCTGTCCTTGGCCTCGACAACGGTCAAGTAGTCTTGGGGTCCTCAACAGCGCCCGCAACTTCCCAGGTCTGCAACGTGTGGCAAAAGCTACCGTTCATTCCGATTGTCGGAGACAACAATATCGCGATGCATCAAATCCTGGTTTGCGAATCAGGATCTCGGATTTGCGTCTGTCGTGGCCAGTACGACATGCAATGGATTGATCTCTCGGTAGACCCTACGACAGGCAAATTACTTCATGCCGAATCCATTAGCGAGTTCCGAACCGACACGCGTGTTGAGACGGTCGCGTTGACCGACAATGACAAAGCGTTATTGATTGGCCACCGAGTACAGACCTCCAACGCGACCGATCCTCAACAAACCACCGTTACCGACGGCATGCTGAATGTCCGCTCGCACTGCGTTGATCATCCTCGACAACGCGTTTATGTCGGATGCCGAGATGGGCGTATCCGCGTCTTAAGTTTGGACGGTAAACCATTGGCCAGCAGCGAGCGCTGGAATGCCAACGTATCTACCAAACAGAACCTTCGCGAAATACTTGCGATCACGATGTCGCCCGACGGATCCAACATCATTACGGGAAGCCACGATGGTGAGGTGGGCATTTGGGACGCCGAAACACTGAAGTGGATCGGCACTCTGTTCAATGGTCACCAACCGGGCGAAATTGAACGAATGGACGTTTCGAAACGGGGCGATATTTTCATCGCTCACCAACGGAATCACGCCTGCGCAGACGACCAAGACGAGCCGTGTGTTAGCCACATCAAAATACTGCGTACAAGTGCCAGCGGAATGTCGACGGTGGGGTCCGCTACTGACCAAGCTTCGTACCCTGCACTTGCTTCCCAGCCCTGACCCCGGAGCGAGAATTCCAAGATACGAAAGTGCCCTTAAGCAAAAGTTTCGGAATGAGTTCACCGCACAAGTGCGATCGATTGGTTAAACCAAACGCATCTCGCCAGCGGCAGGACTGAATTCGATCAACGTATCGCTGGCAAATTTGCGCTTCCGCACGCTATTTACGTGCGTAACCGCACAGCGTTAGAACGATTGATTTAGCGAGCAATCGATCGAGTTGTCGTGACCACCGTTGCGCGATGCTTGTGGCATGTTTGCTTACCCTAATCGATGCTGGTATCGTCGCGCGAGATGCGATCGTTTAGAACCGACCCGTCCGAGATACTTACGCAGTCGATTTAGGTTTTCGACTGTGTTAGCCAAGATCATTTGACTGTGTTGGGGTTACGATTGAGTCCGCTCTTAGTGTTGCTTGGTGTGATCGCGGTAGGTTTGTTAGTCGGGCGAATTTCAATCTTCGGAATCTCGCTTGGAACCTCCGCAATCCTGTTTGTCGCGTTGCTTGCTGGGCATCGAGAGATGTCGATTCCAGACGGAATTGGCACTTTGGGTTTGGCACTGTTCGTCTATTGCGTTGGTATTTCCGCAGGTCCGACTTTCTTTCGTGGGCTAGCGTCGCAAGGCCGAATGATGGCGACTTTGGGTGGGCTGATCGTAATGACCGGCGTCTGTGTCGCAGCCGCAGCTTCAAAAATATTCGACTTGCCGGCCGACCTTACCGGCGGATTGATGGCGGGCGCTCTAACCAGCACTCCTGCCCTTGGTGCGATCACCGAGGCCGTTGAACAACCTGCAAACGTTGCCGTCGGATTCGGCGTCGCGTACCCGATCGGTATTGTGGTGGTTGTCCTGTTTGTTCAACTGGCCATCAAATTTGGAAAACGAGAACCGACCGCCGCTGCGGGGCAGGATGGTAATTCGTCGTCATCGCAGTCTGAGTCATCTGACTTGTCGGATATCAAACGACGGTCTGTCCAAATCATCAATCCCGCAATCGTTGGCCGCCGTCCAGGTCAAGTAGAAGTATTCAAAGACTCGGGGTGCCAGATTTCTCGCGTCCAAGTCGACAGCCGCTGGCTACCGCTTGCACCTGACTATGCATTCCGGCTGGACGACCACGTCATGCTTGTCGGAGCGGACAGCGATTTACACCGCGTTGCCGACACGCTTGGCGTCATCATTACAGATGAAGAAGCGATTCTAGACGCCGACCACCAACGCAAAATCCTGGTTGTCACGTCACCCGAAATCTACGGCCATACGCTGCAAGAGCTACGACTGCGATCACGATACGGCGTCACCGTTGCTCGCATCCGCCGTCACGAGATGGAGTTTGTTCCATCCGGACGAACTCGGATCGAGTTTGGTGACACTCTAACGCTGGTCGGCGAGTCGGCCAACTTGGCAAAGATTCAAGGTGTCGTCGGGCACCGCCCCCGCGCGCTGAACGAAACCGATCTGCTCTCACTCGTTGTCGGCCTTGCCGTCGGAATCCTAGTTGGACGTGTGTCTCTGCAGCTTGGTGAGATGTCCCTATCACTTGGAATCGCCGGGGGCCCGCTTATGGTCGGACTTATCCTCGGTCACTTTCGCCGCATCGGGCCGATACGCGGATCGTATCCGCCGGCGGCACAAATGTTGATGACCGAAGGCGGGTTGGCGTTGTTCTTAGCTGATGCCGGAATCCACGCCGGCACGGGCATCGCTCCAGTACTGGCCGAGCACGGTCCGGTGCTGTGTCTGGTCGCTGCTGCGATCGTTTGCGTTCCGCTAATGGTAGGATACTGCGTGTCAAGGTTTGTCTTCAAGCTAACGCTATTCCAGTCACTTGGCGCTACCTGTGGTGGCATGACATCCACGCCGGGCTTGGCGGTACTAACGACGGCTACCGAATCAAGTCAGCCGGTTACCAGCTACGTCGCCGCGTATCCTGTCGCGCTGGTTACGATCACGATTCTGGGGCCATTGTTGGTGGAATTGTTAAATGCCATCCTCTGACAATAGGCATCAGTCCGACAGCGGCAAATCACGCTGAATTTCATCAAGGCGATAGCCAAAACCGGCACCTCGGATCGTCGATAGGTCAAGCCTGCCGCCACGCCGCTGGTAAATTCCTGGATGAACCTTAGCCTCGGGCGCGGAAGCTTCGGGATAAAACTGCATCCCATTGGACTCGACGCCCATGATGGTTCCCGCATAGGCTGCCAGCCGAACATGTGGAATCTGAGCGAGCATCGGATTTGTTAAGTCTTGGACCATCAGCGGCATCCCATGCGCTTTTGCCCAACACAGACTCAGCAATGCTCCGGTTTGCGTCTTACAAGTCTTCAATGCGACTCCTGTCCAACCGAGTCGTTTCCCGAGTGCCACGAAACGCCAATCATGGGCGCTCTCGTCCAGAAACAGTGGCTTCCGTTGCGACACCGAATGCGTGTCGATCTGGTGCTTTTCTAAATCATACGGAAACGGCTGTTCGACATATAGAATGCGATCGCTGATCTCCGGGTACTCGGCTTTCAATCGATCGAGAATCTCATTGACGTAGTCCGTCGTCTTTGCAGTGCAGTTAAAGTCCGTAGACAACTCGGTAACCCCAAGTTCGATTGCCATCTCGCCGACACGAACCACACGTTCAAAGTCCCACTGGCTATCGTTACCGCGCAGCTTGATCTTCAAGCAATCAAGTCCATCACGAGTGATCCATTGACGCAGTGTGACTGGATAGCCGTCATCGGGTTCGGACCCGTTCCGATCCGAATCTTCCAGCGGATCCAAACCACCAACTAAGTGCCAGACCGGCATCGAAGTTGGCACCGAATCGACAAAGAAATCAGCAGGATGCTTACCGACGAACGAGACACCGCTGCCTTCCTCGGCAGTTAGATAATGATCCAAGTCATCCGAAAGGTATTCGGCGTTATAGGTATCGTAGACATCGACGTCGTGCAGCTTTCCGTACGCATCGTGCGTGGCAATGTCGAACGCACTGGCAACAATCAGCGCGGCCAAATGAGGCATCGCTTCATCGCCTCGGTCGGCATTGAACGCTTCGATCATTCCAGGCATAACGCCGTCAATAAAAGAATGACCGATTTCCAACGCATGCCCAGTCGACGATTGAGATTGCCAAGCGACTGCAAGTCGACCGCAAAAATCCGTCATCGCTTCATAGCGATCAGCGTAGGACATTGTCGCCGACGGCCAAGCCCAGGTCACCGACAGCGGTGTCTCGCCCCAACCGGTCGCCGTGTTTCCATCCGCTCCGGCAACTGTCACCGCGACTCGCACGCATGTCACTGACGACACTGATTCAGGCCCAAACTTCAGCGGCATCCGCATCCGAACGGGCAGATAGTAAATCTTCACAGAATCGACGCGGACGTCGGTTGACTTACGATATTGCAGCATCGACTTTGACATTCGACAAGACACTAAAACTTGAAACGAGAATCGGCCTCTGGAAAAGAGACTCTCTGGCTCAAGAGTGTAATGGAAAGAAAGTCGCTCGGGCGGTGGGGAACACCGCCGACTTGCTTAACGGAACGCGCCGGTCAACTCGCGGAGGTTACGAGCGTTTTGACCCAAGTCACCTTTGCCAACCCTTGATTGGCTTTCGGCTTCGATTCGCGATGCCCCCCTATTGTCATCGTCGACCACTCGCACGTGAATGTCATCGACGAATTGGAACAAGCCGGTCGTGCGTGTCAGGTGCAACGCAATCTCGCCCGATTCATTGGGCGAATCGCGTGAAATAATCTGCCAGTTCGACTGGGTGTTGACCCAATCGGTGATGCGATCGGCGACTTCGGATGGCGAACCGGTCGATCGAATTGGCCGCAGCGTTGGGTCGTCTGCCTTGTCATTTAGTTCGGCATGATTTTGGGTCATGCCGCGAATGATGGATTGAAAATTCATGCACAACAATCCAGCAAAGACAAGACCGACAACGAGTCGAATAAAAACGGTCCTAGAGAAGACCATCTTTTTCCAACATTTCTTTGTACTGGTCTCGTTCACGGCGAGTCGCTTCGAGGTCGAAGATCAGATACTTCATGTCCAATCGCAGTTGCGACAACGCTTCTTGAACCAAGTTCAGAATACGGCGGCGGCGAGTGCTGCACTCGACAACGCGTTGCATCGCGGGTGCCACAACGTCTCGGTAACGTTCGGGCAGCGAGTCAATCGCTTTCGCCATTTCTTGCAGCTCGATCGGTGTGTCGTCGGCGGTTGCTTGAGCGGATCCGATGGTCTTTGGCAACATATATTTCGCGTCCTGTTTGTGAGCTGCGAGTGAGAGCGTGAGGCTGTTTTGTCTGACAGGCCATCCATTGCATTTGCGGTGCCGTATCCCTTCGGCAAATCACAACCGATCAACATAAGCCATTGCCAGAAAACAACTTAAGCTACACGGGCTGACAAAGATGTCAAAACGCAACGGTGCGTTTTGGCAACACGGTTTCACCTTGCTTGCAGCACTTAAATCTTGGTATGGAAAGGGCTTGCGTCTGTGGTGGCGGCTGCGAATCAAATGTGGTTCTAAATCAACACCACGTCGCATTCCTTCCACACACTCGTTTTGCCAACTGGATCGGCCGGGCTTTCCGAGGGGTAACTCGGGGTCCACAGCGACGGTTCGCCTGGTAGATGTGCCGGGCGGAAACAAGATCGAATCGACTTCCGCGATTGTTCCGGCCGCCGCCCCGGTGGTCAACATTCCAATGTCAAAAAGACTTTCAACGAAACGCAAATCGACGTCGGATCTGCCGTCCAGGCAAACCGTGCGTGCTCGTTCGGATTGGCAGCAACTTGCTTGGACACTCGTTGTCGTTACGACCGTGATTGTTTGCCACTGCGTGGTCGCGCCAGAAGCCCAATCGCAAATCATTGATTCGCTCGATTCGTATCCGCCGCGCTGGCATCTAGGCCAGTCCGATTGTCAGGCTCGGGTTGTCAAACAGGACCATTTAGTCGACGGAGGAGTCGACGGCGGTGCCTGTGAATCGATCTCGTTCGTCGCAACCAACGGCAGCGAAGCGATCTTGGTTTACCCAATTGAACCGGTTCGTCCCCTAAATGATCTACTGGTCCGAGTTTCCGTGATGAGCGCCAAACCAGGCGCAAAGATCGGATTTCGCATTCGCTATCCGTTTTTGCACAATCCGGAAACGGGACGCCCCAAGTCAGTCATCATCTACGGCGCCCAGTACACGACGCCAGGCGAGTTCGCGACGATCGGCATTGGCATGATCGAGCGAGAGTTAAAACTAAAAAACATGGCGATGCGAGGTGAGTACGGCAGCGATGCTGACTTGTCCGATGCCTTCGTCGACGCGGTCGTGATCAACGCCTACGCGGGGCCCGGCACGACGGCCCTGCGAATGGACGAATTGCGCGTCGACGGGCTCGTCCCGATGGCCGAAGGCGTCAGCACGGGCAACGCCCGCGACGGCGAGGCCCGCTTGACCGACCGCCAACGATCGGCTCGCGTTTCCGGTGGCACCAATGATCATCTGGGCGACAGCAATCCTGGCACCTTGATCCGTCGTCCTGCATTTCCGGTCGGAAAAGTCACACGAATCCTTCAGCATAACGGCGAACCCCTAGCCTGGGTTCGTTCGCTGGGGTTCGATGCGGTATTGCTGTCGAGTCCGCCCGATGCCAACATTTTGGGCGAGGCCAGCCAGGCACGGGTCGCCATCTATGCCCCACCGCCGGCCAGCCCCGATCCTGCGATCGAAGCACTGCTAGATCCGATTTTGGCGTGGTATATCGGAATGGGCGAAGCACTTGATAGTCGCCAAGTCGACTCGGCCGCGATGACGTCATCAATGCTGCGCGGCTGGCCATCGCGATGGCAACGACCGATCATCGCAGCACCGTCTGAAGCTTGGCGTAATTACGCGCCACTGGTCGACGGCATCATTGACGACTTGCCGACACGAGTTCGGGGCATCCGCGGTGGCGAAGAAGTGTCGCAAATGATCCAGGCTCATCGGCGGATCGGCGACCGAGTCGAAACAGCCGTTGGTATCGCCAGCATGCCGCCCGAGTCGATGGTCCGCCAAGCCGAATCGATCGCCCGCGCGATCGGCGCACCGCCGCCCGAGGGATACCGATGGCATTCGATGTGGCTGCAAACGATGCGAGCACTCGAATGCACCCCCAAAGCCATTCTGTATCGATCAACACGGCCGCTGTCGTCGGGGGCAGCATTCGACAACAGCCGGGCGATGTCGCTTAGTTACGTCAACCGCATGATTGCAATGATCGCGCCGTGGGTCAGTTCGGCCACGGCCGCTGCAGCACCACCCGTCGTCGGCGCTCCCTATCGATGCACTCGCTTGGCGACCAACGACACCGACGTTTTGATTTTGACTTCCATTGCGACTCGCGGCAGCGAAGTGTTAGCCGGTGATGGCGACACCCTCGAAATCAATCTTACTCCTTCAGACGCGTCGAAGACCGTTTGGCGATTGACGAATTTTTCCGCCCAACGGATGACCCCCGAAGCAACATCGACGGGATCTCGGTTGCAAATCGTGTCACCGGATGCTGCCGAATTGATCGTCATGAGCACGGATCCAAGCGTGGGTGCGTTGCTGAGTCAGTCGGCAGCCAAGTTTGCGCGACAGGCCAGTTTGGATCGTTGGCAATTGGCCAGCGAAGCGGTACGAAGGACACGTGAGAGTTGGAATCGTGCCACCGCCGCTCGCGCGTCGGATCGCCGAGCTCCGTCGAATTTGGTAGACGTTGCCGAACAGACCTTGATGCAATCCGAACCGATGTATCGCGCCGGTGACACCGAACAAACGCTAAGAATGGCTCGCCGCGCCGACGCATGGGCGCTGCGCAGCGATTGGCAACTCGCCGAGTCACTGATGCCAGATTGGCCCTCGCCAACCAGCAGTCCGCCGATGGACTTTGGTGCGGCAGAAATTCAGACGATCTGGCGCCCACTGATGGACGAAGCCGGCTGGAGCAAGAACTTGTTGACCAGCGGTTCGCTGGATGACGAAAATTTGATGGGGCCGGGCCGATGGAGTTTTGGGCAGCGGATGACATCGCAAGCCAACAGTGAAGTGCGTCACATCACACGCGGCACGTTTCAAGGCCCGGGGGCGTTGCAAGCACGCGTCTCGCCGATTGGCGACGACATGTTGCCGGGCGGATACGAGGGAACGATCGTCCAAATTCGCAGCCCCTCAGTCCGCGTTGCCGCGGGAACGGCAATCCGGATCGATGCCGCCGTTCAGACCTTAGGTTTTGGTGGCCCCCACCAAGGTGTCTTGGTCTACGACTCAATCGGCGGCCAAGAAATGGGCGTGCTGGTTCGCGGTCGTTCGAATTGGACCAACGTTCGGCTGTATCGACAGTCGCTCGAAGCGGGCGAAGTCAGCGTGATGTTCGAATTGATCGGCGGCGGCGAAGCGACGATCGACGACGTCCGCCTAAGTGTCTGGGAACCGCAATCGATTTTGCCGAAACCCGTCTTCTATCCGATCGCCGGCCAATAAGTGTAGCGAGCCATTGCTGTGCCACTCGCCCCCGCTCCGGCACACTACAATCAAAGCCCCGTTCACGCTCGCGTCGAACTTATCGAACTCATCGGAGAACCCTGGTCGTGCAGCAAGTCAAACTGTTCAAGAGCGTCGATACCGAACTGCCTGAAATGGAACGGCAGATCAATCGTTGGATGCGAAAGAGCGGCGCTCGAGTGATCTCGATCTCCGGAAACCTGGCCCCTCAAAGCGGTAGTAGCGGAGGACCGCTGAACTCGTTTTCCGCAGGCGACGTGCTGATCATTGTTCACTATGAAATCGACGCGCCCACCAGCTAATCGTTTTTCAGATTTTGCGTGAACCTTCTTGGGGGCTCACGGTCTTACCATCATGACGTTTTCAAAATCCTTGGCAAAACCTTGAACCAAAGGCGATGTCGATCGATAATGGAGATGTCGGATCGCGGTGACGCGCCGCGATGGACTTTTTAGTACGGAAAACGGCCCGCTCTGGTTGGCACCTGGGCCGTCAACCGTCAAACCGATGAAACGAAGGGAGGTGAGCAAGTGGATTATTGCTGTACGAGCCAACGGGGTGATAACCGTTAGCAGAAGTCGGCGGACCTGTGCTTCGGCATGGTCACCCCACTCGTTCATTCGTAAGATCGAGCGAGAACTGCCCCGCTTGTCGAGATTCACCTTGTGTCTCGGCAGGCGGGATTTTTTTGCGCCGAACCTGACAAATGGGCCTCTCGTCAGCCTCGCCGAGGCTTCGGAATCTTTGCCTAGCAACGCGATCTTGGCGACAGGCTACAATGAGTTCATCGGGATCGCGGGCGCTGCGATCTTTCCCAGATTTGGTCTCGCGAGCTCAGGAAGAAAGACATACCGATGCGAAAGCTTCTCTGTACGGCTGCCGTCATGATTTTACCGGTCCTTGCCTTAGTAGGATTTACTGGGTGCGATCGAACGATGGTTGCCAATGCCGACGATGCGCAGTCCAACGACAAGACGCCTGCAACCACGGTGGCCGAACCAGAAAAAGCGTCTGCCCCATCGAAGACTACTCAAACAAAGACGACGAAAGTGAACAGCAAAGACAAGGTTCCCTTCATGATTGGCGAATACAACCCGCTAAATGAAAAGGAAGCGTACGTGCTGCTTCACAAAGGAACCGAAGCACCTGGCGATGGCGGTTACACGCTGACCAAGGATGCCGGAATTTACCTTTGCCGGCAATGCAACGCTCGTTTGTATAAAGCAGACGATAAGTTCGTAAGCCACTGCGGATGGCCCAGTTTCGACGACGAAATTAAAGGCGCCGTGGCTCGCAACATCGACGCCGATGGCCGCAGAGTCGAAATTGTCTGTGCAAATTGCGGCGGCCACCTCGGACACGTTTTCGAAGGCGAACGGCTAACCGAAAAGAACACGCGGCACTGTGTCAACTCGATCTCGATGCGTTTTTTCCCCGAAGGCAAAGAATTGCCGCCGGTCATCAAGCAGGTGGATCCAGCCGAATCGAAGCAGGTTCCCAAGCCCACCGACAAAACGGCGGTCGAAAAAGCCGAATGATTCCACTCGGACGGCAACTATGATGGCGGCACGCCCCAACCGTGGCGGCCTCCACAAAGCCCCATCCGACCGAAAGATACGTTCGTGACACGCGTACTGATTACCGCCTTTGAGCCCTACGACCGCTGGCCAGAGAATAGCAGTTGGTCAGCTCTAGTCGACTTAACGCGGTGGTACGACGGCCCCATCGACATCACCAGTCGCCGGTATGCGGTTGATCTGACGCGAATGAGCCAAAATCTCCGAAAGGATCTGCAAGAAGACTACGATTTGGCGATTCATTTGGGCCAATCGCCGGGTCACCCACTGATCAAGCTTGAAGCGGTCGGATTGAACGTCCGCAGCGACGGCTCGCCGCTAATCAAAGACGCGCCGGAAGCCTACCGATCGCCGCTGCCTCTAGAGCGCTGCAATTCGGTGCTAATCGAGGCCGGGATCCCTAGTGAAGTGTCGCACCACGCGGGCACGTACCTTTGCAATGCGGCATTGTACCTAAGCCAGCACTACGCGGTATCGTTTGGGATGAAAACAAAAGCCGCCTTCGTCCATATCCCGCTCTCGCCTGCTCAAGCCGCCAAGGATGCCGCCGCTCGTCTACCCAGCATGAGCACTCCGATGGCTAGTGCTGCGATTGCAATGATCCTGGATCAGTTGACTTAAATTGGCCCCACGGATGTTAACGAGCTTGGAATCTACCCAAGCGACCCGCATGGATTATTCGGTTTTTCCGTTCGGAAAATACGCTCGGACTGAGTTTTCAAACGGGTAGATTCGATCGGGCATCGGAGCAAAGGCAGGCACGTGCAACGATAGGCAATGCAGTTCGCCCTGCAACTGCTTCATGCTGCTCATGTCAATCGTTTCGACGGTGTGTTCCGGTAACAATCGCCGGTACGCAGCCTTAGCGGCTTCGACCATCGCGGGCGGATCCGTACCAAAGATAGGAATCAGCACCAAGTCGCCAGCGATCACGACATTCGTGTACGCACTCCATGACGTACCATCGCGTACTGGAATCTGAATCCGGTGCACGCGCAGCGGTTGGCCACCTACCTTGATCTTCGATAGACGTGCCGCGTTACGATCCAAGATCGCCGCATTGACGGGATCGACCCGCGCGTCCAATTGGGCCACCATCACGTCTTCGGGCGACAGGAACGTCGCAAACATATCAACGTGTTTCGTTAGTTCCGACTGCAACGGCTCTAAGACGACAAGCTGAGCCAGATTGCAGAACTTCATGAACTGGTCGACCACCATCTTTCGTCGCTCGATCTCAGGATTCACTCCGGGCGTCGGCTGAGGAAACGTGATGTAGTTGTCTTCAAAGATCCGATTCGTTGCCAGCGCAAGACCCTGACCGTTACCGATCAGGTTTCCGCCTTGCACAGTCCAAGGAACTTCAACGTACTGAGAACCGGTTCGTTTGGACCAAACCTTGGGCAGCGAATCATCTTTCGGACGCGTCCCCTCGTAATAAAAGTCCAGTGTTTGAGAACCTTCGGCCGTTTGTGAAAAGATGGGCCCAAAATCACGCAACCAAACCGTGTCGAGCGGGAACTCACAAAAGTAAACGTGCGAATATTTATCGCCACCTTCAAGAAGCCATCCGGTGGTATCTTTGATTTGCCAAGTGTCGTTACAAAGCACCATCACATTGACGTGATCGGCCGCCTTTTCGGCAATTTCAATCAAGATCTCGCGATGGTGAGGTTGCCAGTCAGCGACCCCCAACAACAGCGCCCGCGTCGGCTCGAATTCAGCAGCCAACCGCGGATACGGCTGAACGCCGTCGGCAGTGACATGAGCGCCACCGGCAATATCCAAAACCATTTGGATCGTGTTATCCGCTTGCGCACGTTGAATCGATACGACGATGAAGCCCAAGCCGATGAAAAGCAGGCCACTGAACAAACGCAACAAACGAGCACCTGATTGGCTTAGAGATCTGTAGGTCTTTTGACAGCTGATTCATCAGCACCGCAGGAATGACGCAACAGCCGGTTAGTGGACACGCGGGCAGCCACGACGAATCCTGCGGCGATAACCGTGGTTCCAAAAACGCGTTGCGACACGATTCTAGATCAACTCGGCCGAAAATGGCTATTTGCAATTTCGAAATAGACAGCCCGATTCTTCCCTCGATTCGCTCGCCAGAAGCCTAAAGGATCTAAACGCACGAGTTTTGCCACTCGAAGGCGAATCAACCCCACCAAAACCAGCCTAAGACCCGTGGACTTTTGCCTCGGTTTACTCGCTCGACCGGCAAATTGGCGTCCCACCAAAACACAACGCCCTCAACGAACACGTTTGCCCGGGTTTCGGCTCCGAAACCAATCCTTCCCAAGGCCGTAAAGACCTGGGATATCTGCCGATGCAGGCATCCCCGGATAGAAGGCCACCGACATCGCAGATAAGATATCCCGTCATCACAGCAGAACATTGCCATTGGGAATGGCGATGCCGACGCCGATAGGCCTCGGTTGATCTGCGGTGAGTCTTCTCTCACTTTTATCGGAAGCGCACCCCCGATGTTGCATGAAGCATTCGAGACCTCACGTTTGCTGCGTCAGAACATCGAACGAGTGGTACTGGGCAAGCCTGATGTCGTTCAGATGCTGGTCGCTGCTTTGCTGGCTGGTGAACACGTGCTGCTTGAAGACGTCCCCGGCGTCGGCAAAACGTTAGCGGCGAAAGCTCTGGCCCAAAGCATCCATGGCTCGTTTTCACGATTGCAGTTCACACCGGACTTGCTGCCCAGTGACATCACCGGCAGCATGATCTATCGGTCCGACACTCGCGATTTTGAATTCAGCCGCGGGCCCATCTTCGCCAACGTCATCCTGGCCGACGAGATCAACCGGGCTCCCCCCCGAACTCAATCGGCGTTGCTGGAAGCGATGAGCGAAGGCCAAGTTTCAATCGATGGCAAGTCCCATCCGCTGCCTAAACCCTTCATTGTGGTGGCGACCCAGAATCCGTTCGAATTCGAAGGTACCTACTCGTTGCCCGAGAGCCAACTGGATCGGTTCCTGCTGCGAACGTCAATCGGTTATCCGCCACGCGACATCGAGCAACAGGTCATGCTGACACACCGCATGGGTGAACCGGTCGACACGCTTGAACCCGTCGTCAGTGTCGAAGGAATCTCAGCAGCACAAGGCACCGTTCGGAATGTTCGGTTTGATGAATCACTCGTCGACTACCTACTAGACATTGTCGAAGCAACTCGCAAGCACGATGGGTTCCAGGTGGGCGTCAGCACCCGCGGCGCTCTCAGTTTCTATCGCGGTTGCCAAGCCCGAGCGATCACCGAAGAACGCGACTTTGTGACTCCAGACGACATTAAATCGCTTGCTGTGCCATCTCTGTCTCACCGTGTTTTACCCGAAGGGATCTTTCAAGGGGCGAGCCGCCAAGTGGTCGAGACGCAAATCGCTGATCTGCTGCAACAGGTTCCTGTTCCAGTCTAAAGATCGGTTTGCGAGTTCGGCTCAGACCATCGCCTTGGGCGATGCCATCGGTGGTAAACTTTCGTTGTCCAATCCGCTGTTTCCAGAGAAACCAGACAAGTGCCCAACTCGCGCCGAAATGAACAACGACGCAAGCACCGCTTGACCCGCTTGGGGTTTCACTTTTTGTTCGTCGGATCATTCGCAATGCTCGGCGGAGCACTGCGAGGTTTTAATCTGTTGCTGGTGTTGGCGGGACTGATTGTTGGGACTTTGATCATGCAATGGCGATGGTCAAAGCGTTCGGTCGAAGCAATTTCGGTGCAACGACGTTTGCCAACCGAAGCCTTTGCCGGCAAGCCATTTCGAATTCGATACATGCTTCACAACCATAGCCGTTTGATGCCGGCGTGGATGATGCGAGTCGAAGACCGAATCGAATCATCCGACCGATCGGATGCCGCGACTGCTATTTGCGCAGCCGGTGTGATCTCAGCTGGACAAACCGTTGGGCCTCACTGCGACTGCACCGTGACTCGGCGAGGCAGGTACCGCCTTGGCCCCATTTCGTTGATGACGACGTTTCCCTTTTCACTTTTCAGTTCACGACAAATCAGCGACGACATCGACGAGTTCCATGTATTCCCCGCACTGCTTTCCCTTAGCAGTGACTACCAACGCCGCCTTACCACTCGGCCAGGTGGAATGTCTACCACTGGACGCAAGAGTGGACCGAGCGAAGGTGACTTTTTCGGGCTCCGAGAATGGAAGACCGGCGACAGTCCTAAATGGATCCATTGGCGGACAACCGCCCGGATGAACGAACCAGCCGTTCGACAATTCGAACAACAGCGACGCTTCGACACGACGGTGCTGGTCGATGGATTTAACCACTCACGCAACAGCCTTCGCTCGACTCCTGACGATGAACTCGCAACCTATCACCTAGAGCGTGCGATTAGCCTAGCAGCAACGCTCGTGATTCGGTTGATAAGTTCCCCATCAAATCGAATCGTCCTAGCGGTCGCGGCGCAAAAATGCGAAGCGATCATCGGAACCGGATCAGTCGCCGGAAAACAACGCATGTTGGAAATCTTGGCGGATGTAGAACCAACCGATCAGCCCGACATCTATGAAGCAGCCCAGCAGACGTTGCGACTCGTTGGGAACACCCAAAACTTAATTGTGATTAGTCCACGGACACTCGCGTTCGCAAAACTAGCAGATCCCAAACTGATACAAGCATTAGCCCCTTGGACCTACCGGACCGATTTCCGCTGGATCTGCACCAGCGACCGCGACCTGGACCGCTGGGTGGTACGAGAGGAAACCGAAGTCAAGAACCAGCCTGTTCCTAAGCCCCTTTTCGGAGCAGTCTGATGAACGAGCATTCGCATGTCGCCGCGGGGACTCACAAAAGTGACGCTCGCCGTATTGCATCACGGTTGAAGTTCTACTTTGCGGTGCTTTCATGTTTGGGCGGCATGGTGCTGACGTCGGGCACGTCATTCGAAGCAATCACGTTGCTGGCCGTCTTCTTTGCGGTGTTCGGTTACGTGTTTGTGGACTGGCTTGAACTATTTGCGTTGCCGCCGATTGCTGCCTACGCCGCAATGGGGCTCGCCGCGATCTACTGCGTCAGCGATTTTGTTGATCTCGATGCTCCCGGCAACCATCAAATGATCGCCGTTGCTCAGTTGCTCGTTTTTGTTCAAGGCATCTTGATGATGCAGCGCAAAACTCGTCGGATATTAGAACAACTTGGCGTTTTTTGTTTACTTGAATTGATCGTTGCTGCCGTATTCAACAACGCGATCAATTTTGGGTTGTTGTTGGTACCAATCAGCATTGTTGGTGCTTGGGCAATCAGTTCACTCGCAGCAATTTCGGCGCTCGAAGGATTACGGACCAACGATGGTTTGGAAGAAGACGGCGGCTATTTTGGCCGACGCAGCGCCGTGGCGCCAACCATCTCGGTAACAGCGACGGAATCCGTACAATCAATCTCGCACGTCGCAATGCGATTGCCAACCTTTACGCTAATGGCCCTGGCTCCGGCCGTTCTGCTGGTCGGGACAATTTTCTTTTACGCCCTTCCACGCACCACCGAAGCGGCGCGTGGATCAAGACCGGGCCAGGCATTGGTAGGTTTCAGTGACGAACTTCGGCTGGAACAGATCGGTGAAATGATGCAAAGCACTGCACCGGCGCTTCGCGTCCGTTTGATCGACCGCAAAACGGGATCGTCGTACCAAGTCAACGAGGGATTGTACTTGCGTGGGCGTGTGCTGGAACGGTACAGCCAACAACGAGATTCAGCGGTGTGGGCCGAACTGAACGAAGGAATGGTCAAGCACACAGAAGACTTACCGTCCGAACACGTTCCACGCCGAAGCACCGACAAGAACTTTTACGATGTTGTGCGCGTTCAAATCAGTGCCGAGTCCTCACGCAGTCGCGCGTTATTTGCAATCGCACCACTTCATCGATCTAAAAGCGAACCTGATCTCGAATACTGCCTCGACCGAAGCACGATTGCCCGTCGTGGTGATGACAACTGGAACTATCCTCGAATTTCCTACGAATTTGGCAGCCACGCTTTTCGCAAAGGCAGGCAATCCGACCTCATTGCTCAACCACAAGCAAATACGCGATCGCAAACGTCGATAGTTCCATTCCAACCACTATCCGCCGACGAACTTTCGGCCGAAGCGATTGAAAGACGCAGCAACCAAACATTAGCTCGCGCGGCAAACGAACGTCGAATCGAAGACTATCGCGAAGCGCTGCTGGATTTCGATCGCGATGAGATGCCTGGGACCGCCGAGTTGGCTAGCAGTCTCGCCCAACCTGAAAATGGCGAGCAAAAGTCGGACTCGGACCTTGCCAGACGCATGGAGCAGTTTCTAGCGACCTCGCAGGAATTTGAATACACACTAAAACTGGATGCGAAGCGGTACCCAGGAATGGATCCCATCGAACAGTTTGTGACGATCGACAAACGAGGCCACTGCCAATACTTTGCCTCGGCGCTAGCGATGATGTTGCGCAGTGAAGGCATCCCCGCTCGAATTGTCGTGGGCTATCACACGGACGAGTACAACGAGATTGGGGATCATTACATCGCCCGTCAATTACACGCGCACGCATGGGTGGAAGCGCTAATCCGGAAAGACCAACTTGACCACAATCGCAATGTCTACGGACAACCCAGTTCAGAAGCCTATTGGCTGCGCCTGGACCCCACGCCGAGTTCTGGACGGTTTCGTGAAGGGCCTAGCGGTGTAGGACAGGTTTTCGACATGGCGCAAAACATGTGGGACGACTACGTCGTGGAAATGGACGGCAAGCAGCAAAAGAAAACATTTCTCGGGCAACCAGGGAACAATCCGCTGCACCGTTCCTATGCAAAATTTGTCGAACGGCTTAGCACGGTGATCGGTAAAGTTCGAGACGGCGAATTGGGCGGTGGAGCGCTTGCCGGACGAAACCTGTTTTCATGGCCAGCCGCAGTCCTTGGTATTGGGCTAACGCTATTGACCGCGCTGCTGCTCCGAATCCAAACGCCCAAATGGATGCACCGCCAACGAAACAGTAACAGCGTTAAAGAAATTGCCGTCCCTAAGATTCCGTTCTACGCACAAACGCTCGAACAGTTGTCTCGTGTAGGTGTCCACCGCACCGCTGCACAAACTCCCTCTGAGTTGGCCGTCGACGCGATATTGCGATTACAGTACCCGGAGGCTCCGTCGATTAAAGAGCCGCTTGATATTTTGACAAACTCTTTTTATCGAACTCGATTTGGCAGCGAAATGCCTGACCTTGAACTGGTAGGTGAGGTGGAACGTGATTTCGGTCAAGATCCTCAAGCGGTCCAAGATGCATTGGCCGAATTGACCCAAAATGTGAACCTGTTGACGAACATCCAGACGGCTGCGGAGCGAGAACAGTGATTGTAACGATTGATGGCCCTGCAGGTGCAGGAAAAAGCAGCATTGCAAGACAGGTTGCTGACCGACTTGGTTTCGAATTTTTAGACACCGGCGCGATGTATCGCGCGGTCACTCTGGGGGCGATCTGGAACAACATCGACTTTCAAGATGTTGATGCGTTGGTCGCCTACGTTCGATCCGTCAACCTAAAATGGCACAAGAATAGAATTTCACTCAACGACACCGACGTGACTAACGAGATTCGTACTCCGACGGTCACCGGGGCAATTCACGTCTTGGCCGACCTTGCCGAAGTTCGCGCACAACTGTCACAGCAACAACGTCGAATTGCCGAAGGACGCGATATTGTGACCGAGGGGCGTGATCAAGGAACCGAGGTGTTCCCGGATGCCGAGTGCAAAATTTTTCTAACCGCTTCACCGCAAGAACGTGCCGTCCGCCGCCAACAACAACTTGCCGCCGCAGGGCGTAACGTCCCAATTGAAGACGTGATCGTGTCGCAGAATCGTCGTGATGAGGAAGACCGCAGCCGACCGATCGGATCTTTACGCCCAGCCGATGATGCCGTCTTACTGCACAGCGATGGAATGACGCCCGACGAAGTACTCCAAAAAGCACTCGATATTATTGCCGCAGCAGCAGAAACTGCGGCAGAAGTTCCGCGTCGGTAGTTTCACCTGAATCTGAGACTAAAGGAATTCGTTAAGAGTGTAACTCAGTTCCGACGCAATCCATCGGACGGTTCCTTGAATACGATCGGAAGTTCCAAGTCGGTCACCCAGCCCAGGCAAAGCCATCAAAGAAAACAACGCCAAAACGAAGCCGCCGAAACCTAGTGCCGAGTAGCTAGGATCCTCATACTTACGACCACCGATCGACGTCAGCAACGATCGCGTGACCTTCGGCGGACGTGTTAGATCTCTTAGTCGACGAAGTCCGATCTGGACATGACCGTCGGGCGCGTTGAACATCCACTGGGGGTGCACTTCGGTACGCGTCCCGTCGTAAATCAAAATCCACGGCCGGCCGACCTTCAGCTTCGACGAATCCTTGGGCGACACCAAGACGGTAAACCCATCGATCGATGTCTCGTGAACTTCCGTCGCGAACTTTCGACGTCCTACGCGAATCGTCGCTTCACTGCGATCGGATGAAATAGGACAACGAAAAAAACCACTGCTGGGTTTCGTTGGTGAATCGGGGGCACTCGTCATCGTTTTGAGACTCCGCAAACGACTATGGCAATAGGTTGCATTCCTGCAAAGAAAAGATTGCTTTGGCTACCCACTAATCCCCCGATGTTCGGATCGCCAATTAAAAGATACCCGACAAAGTCCTCTTAGGTCGCAAAGATTGTCAAACGCGAAACAATACTAAGTTTCCAGGTATTTTTCTGTCACTTTGTAACGATTGATCTGACTGTCACATCGCCAATCCTGCCGTCTAGGTCACGGCTAATGCAACGCAACCATCTGTTTGCGTTTTTGACTACTAATAACTTGATCAATCCGAACTGGTTTCCCAGACCTTTCCGGCTACCAGGTTTGGTGGGCCAACCACGCTAGATCACCAGTGCTGCGATCGGAAGAGGTTTGACGTTACAATCCGACTTGCAATTTAGTGATCGGATTGAACAGACATTCGAAATTCCGCTGTTCAAACGTTCGCGTCCCTCTGGCACGGTCACCGACAAGTGAGTCACGATCCTTTTTCCGAGCATGCGTCGGACAGCCGTACTGCACAAACTTCAGCGAACCAACCGTCTGGATCGAACAAGACGATTGGCTTGATCCTTGGTGGGCTTACGTTGCTGGGGATATTGTTTTGCGGCGGAGTAGCAGTTATTGCCTATTTTGCTGTTCAAGGCGCCGCCGGATCCACCGGCCTAGTGGCGGTCCCACCGCGGCCGACCAAACTTTCCGAGGCCTTCCAAGTCGACGCCAACAATTTTGAGCGATCGCTTGTCCGGCGATTTGGTGAGTCACAGCAATCCGAAATCGACTCGGACTCCGTGCCCCACTTCGACTCGTCAGTAGCAGCGTTCGTGAACGAATGCGTGGAAGCGAATCGTGTCGGCGACACGATTCCGATGAACCGTGAAATGTTCCTTGACGCTGTCCAAGCCAGCCCGTGCGGCAATAGCGAATTTGGGCTGATCGATCGCATGGCAATTCGCAGTTGGCTTGACCAATATGAACCGGCGCCTGACAAGTTTGACACTCACGTTCAAATTATTGACGTGCACGTCGATAGTGGAACATTGCCAGGCGATCCCAAATTGGCGCAAGTCAGCTTGATTTTCTATTCCGAGGAAAGCCAAGCTGATGCCCAACAGTGGTTCCTGATCAATGCGGGCGATAAGTGGGAAATCTACGACTGGCAGTCACTCGATTTCGGCCGTCGCACTTCTGACGAGTACGCCGCCTACAACGCTGGCGATCCCGCTACATCGGACGGATACGACAGCGCGATTGATCAAGCGGTCGACGCACAGCGACTTTGGAACGAAGGTCAACAAGAACTGGCGATCGCAAAACTTAGGCAGTGCGAAGCAATCCCCATGTTGGCTGAAGATCGTTCCATCGCCATGCTGCGCATCGCCTACATATGGATGTCGTTTGACGAATACGGCGAAGCGATCCGGCCACTAACTGCGATCAAAAATCCTGATCAAATGTGGGGAGTTTGGCCAGTGCTATCGGTCTGCTATTTGAACACGGGCGAAAAAGAACGAGCACTTAAAGCAGCGTTGAAATCGCAAGCACAATCGGCAAACCACCCTCGCACACACTGGCTGCTTGCAACGGTGTACGAAGCGTTTGACCGTGATGACGAATCCGCCGACGAAGCCGTGATCGCATTGCAGGGATGCCCGCTTGATCAAACGCTCGTCAACATGGTGACTAACAACAGACGCACAGAGGATGTACCCGCATTGGTGTCGGCAGTCGCTCAGATTGGCATGCCCGCGTGGATTCAATTGGCCGATTCGGCAGCCTATGGAATGGAATGGTCCAAGGCTGTCCTTGATTTCGTCGAGTCGGGAAACGGCATCGAAACTGACGCTGCGATCGTTGCGTTGTTACGAGCCAACGAAGCCTGGTCCCGACAAGACTATGATGCGGCTGCGGAAAATTTCATCCTCGCCAGAGACAAAACAAGTGACGATCAACTGCGAAGGGTCGCAGTCCAAGATCACGCCGACGCACGAATCGAACGTGACCGATACCTCTCTTTGTTTACAGAATCAGACGACGTCGAGGGAACAATTCGGACGCTTTGCCATTGGGTATTTCAAGACGAATTTTACGGTGACGTTCAGTCCCTGCTAACGGCATTCGAAACGCACGAAATGGACGAGATCTTGTCCGCCAACCCAAACGCTCAGCCTTGGGAAATCGGAGTTCGAGGCTGGTGTCGCCATGAACTTGACGAGCATGATTTGGCGTTGCCCGATCTGACCGAGTTTGTTGATTGGCTTTCCAGCGAGGCTATCACCGCGAATGAGTCGACCAACGGTGACTCGGATCCCCAATGGCTGATCGACAGTAGCAACGAAACACTCACCGAAACAATGCTTTCACTTGGTAAATACCGAGACGTTGTAGAGCGTTTTCCCAACCATGCGGGCTATCAAAGCATGTTGGTGAATGACCTGATGGTTCAGGGCAAAGAAAGCGTGGTTGCATTTCTGGACGCAACCCAGACGGCAACCGATCCCGTTATCAAGCTAACACGGACACGCCTTGAAGCGTTTTTATCAGTGTGCAAAGGCGATGTCTCAACAGCCGACAGCTTGCATCGGAAGGCGATTTCAATTGTCGACCAGGCTGATCCCGAAAACGAGCATTCGCTTCGACTGATCCTAAATCGACAGAGGGCAATCGATTCGGTCATCAACCGCGCGTTACCAAGCGAAATTGAAATGGCCGAAATCGATTTGCCATTAGTTATCTTTCATGCAGTTGAGGAAGCAGCCAGACTGAACGATTCAAAGACAATGCGAGCGTGGGCCCAGCGTGTCGAGGCGGTCGATTCAGATAACGTCGACCATGTAATGATCAAGACACGATTTGCCGAATTACGTTTTGCCGGCGGACAATACGGTGAAACCGTCGAATTACTGTCGGAATCTCAGCTCAACGGCTCAGAAGGATACTGGAGCAACCGTCAACGCGAGTTGCGAAAACAAGCTTTACTAGAACTGGGCAAGTCCGACGTGTTGCTAAGCGAGTTGTTCAGCAAGCCCTTGAGTGACGACGGCCTGGCACCTCCTAAGCCATCGTTGCATGGCGACGGGGCCCTCGCCGTCCAAGCTCTAGCATTGGTTGCGAAAGGCGATTTCGAAAAACTCGATTCTATTTTCAGTACCGTCGACAAAGACGAGGTGGGAAACTGGCTAAGCATCCCAAGTCAACGACGTTGGCTGGTTCGCCATGCTGACGATCCGTCGATAAAGGCGTTGCTGCAAAAACACCCAATGTCGATTGGATACTTGGCCCCCGAATCATTGGGGCAGATCTGGACGACTGCGAATCGCTCGATGACAAAGGATGACATTGAGTCCTTATTAGAAAGCGAAATGGGCGAGATCTTCGAAGTCGTTCCGGTTTCACTCGCAAACGAAGCCAAGGAATCGTCCGCATGGACGGCAAGTTCCGCATCCGGACAAAGGATCCTGATCGGTTCGTCGATCCAAACAGCTCGCGGCACCAGGCTTCCCATACGGAAACGCGATGAGTTTAGTCAGCCACTGCTTCGAATTAGCATCGCCATACTCGATCAACTTCCCAACGCGAATCGACGTTTGTTCGAAATTGCCTCGGCTTTGGCTTCCGACGACGCAATTGCATTTACCTGGGTTGACGAATCGTTGACGTGGTTTGGGCCAGATCTACCAAGCAAAATTCGCTGGGAAGATCGCGTGCCAATCCATGCTGAAACGACTCCAACTTCGATTGACACTGCTGAAAATGACGAAGACATGAATTCTGATCCGCGATCACCTCAGGAGTGGACAAGCGATTTAAAATCAAGCCAGACACCACTGCTTGTACAAGTCACACTGGAATGCGGAGAGATAATCGAATCATTGCCTGCTACGCTGATCCGCGTCGAAGCCGACCAATATGGATTGATTGTTGAGTCGATGTCAGACTCGAAAATCGAGCCACTTTTTAAGACAGGACAGACGTATTCAATTCGCCCCGGTTACATCTCGCGTGCCGAGCCTTGAATCGGACGCCAAGTCGAAATCGCTCGGTTAGTGAGGCGTGGAAAGCCAATCCACCCAACAAAATTTAGCGACTTGCGGAGTGCTTCAAAACGACAGTCGAGTAGCCTAGCGGTTCGGATTGTAACGAATAGAGAGTCCATATCGCTTCAAACTTTGGGCACCCAATTCAATAGAGTTTGCTTGATCGTTTCCCAAGAGGTATGAACCAGTAGTATTTTTGTCTACCAGACGATAACAAACCAGCAAACCTAACACTCCGTCAACATTTCGCTATGTCACTTGGCAGCTCGCGAAGCGTGTCGGCTCTACCGTCGCAGCAGAGCAATCAAAATGCATGATGCACATATGATGCAAAAGTTCGCCAAGGAAGCTCGCGAACACCTCTCAGGTATCGAAACCTCATTGCATCAACTTCGCACAAATGGCACGGTCATTGACAACGACTTGGTAAACTCCGTCATGAAATCGGTCCGCTCGATTGAGAGTTCAGCCAAACTGCTTGGATTTGTTCAAATCAACTCTCTCTCGCATCGGCTAGAAAACGTCTTAGCTGCCTTACGGGATAACAAATTGATTCCCAGTTTAGCCAATTTCGTCATAATTCTAGCCTCGACCCAGCGATTGCGATTGCTCGTAGACTCAATCGAGACAAGCGACCAGACGAACAACAGCAAACACTTCGCCGAACTAGACCAACTGTTAGCAGCTTCCGCCGGGAAGGGCAAATCAAACACAGCAAGAACAGCGGCCAAGAAAGCTCGCCAATCTGCGGTTCCGAGAGCAAAATCCGCAACGACAGGACCTCGGCCCAAAGCAAAACCATCCGTGGCAACGACGATCGAAGGATCTCTCGATGAGATCATTGACCTGTTAGATTCCGCCATAACCGATGTCGGCAACAGTCTCGAAAAACCGATCGTTAGCAAATCTAGAATCGACGGCTCGAGCACTAACATCCATCATTGCGACATCCCGAATGTCGATGGGCAAGATCCAGACCAATAAGTCTTGTCATTACCGATCCGACACGAATAGGCGCAACCGCTCGAATCCGCACAGCTGATTCAATTAAATATTTTCCACGTCAACTTGGGACACCAGTAAATTTGGCGGGATTAAGATTCGCAATGCTCGGACCGATGCCATAATCGATGCATTAAAACGTCAGAACACCTCGATGCAGCTCAAGCCAATTCCCGTGCTTCTTTCATGGCGAGTAAACTTAATTTTCACTTTGCTGACATCCGCAATATTTAACAAACGCAATAAAAACTTCCTTGCATCGTTGAGTATATGAGCAAAGTTAAGTAGTACCTTTGAGGGCAAAGGCTCTAAAATTCTTTAATATCCGGTATGCGTAGGGGCAAACGTACCATGCAGGATCAGGCGAACGTACGTGTGGGGCTGGACGAAATCCGTCTAGGCGCGACGTGCAAGTACGACATACACGACGAAAACGGGATACTGTTGCTCGGCAACGGTCGTCCGTTGACGGCTGTCGTTCGCGACCAGATCATTGAACGTGGTGTCTCTTTCCTGGAAGTCTCGTCCGAAGATGCAAAGGCGCTTCGCGGCGAAAAACCATCTGGCGTACAGCCGCTGCGTCGCACTCAATCGAGCGACGCGTTACCCAAGCTTCGATTGACCAATCGCGGTTCGGAGCCTTACTCGGACAAACGAGCCGCCGCGATGCGGCAACAAGTTGCGTCTGCGATTGGCGTGATCTCGAATCTCGGGGAACAGATTGACGGTATCTCCAATAGTGCAGTGCATGAACTGTGCGGGATACCTAAATCTCTGTTGGCTATGGTCGAAGAAGACTCGGACCAGTCATTCTTGACTAGTTGCTGCGTCAAATCCGAAGACCATCTGGCTCGCCGCTGTGCACGAATGTCGCTACTAGCGATCAGCACCGCGATTGAATTGGAGATGAGCGAAGACGAGGTGATCCAGGCTGGAACGGCAGGTTTGCTGCACGACTTGGGACTCTACCGGTTCCCCGAAAAGTTTCGTGATCCACGCAAATTGCTAAATCATAACGAAGCGTGGGAGTATCGCCGTCATCCGACCATGAGCGTCGATGCGGTATCGATGATCACATCGATTTCTAATGAAACACGACTGATCATTCATCAAGTGCATGAACGGCCAGACGGCAGTGGTTATCCACGCGGCATTCGTTCCAATGTGATTCATCCGGTGGCTAGTATTCTTAGCATAGTTGATGCGTATTTATCGTTGACCGATCCGGGGCCAGCGCGACCCGGTTACCTGCCTCATGACGCCCTAATTTTCATGCTGCATGAGTGCGGGCGGCGAATGTTCGATGCCGCCGCGATGCGAGCATTCTTGAATCAGATCACGCTGTATCCAATCGGAAGTCGAGTTGAATTGGACAACGGATCAATCGCAACGGTGATGCGACGATGCCATTCAAACTATGCAACGCCTGTGGTCGTGGTTGAGAACGAAAGCGAGTCTCCGATCGAACTTGCGTCTTCCGAACGGTCAATCATGCGACCAATTGTCGATCAAGAAACGAGCCAAATTCGAATCACGAAGACGATGATGGGTGCTATGAGCATCGACATGCTCGAACCGGCGTTGGGCTAAACTCCGCTTGCCCAGCCTCTCCCGTATTGGCTGACTTTAGGTAGAACGCAATCCACCCAACCAAAAACTCCGTCGACGAATCACTAGTCGTCTAACTCATCAAAGTCGTCTTCGTCATCAATCGAAATATCGCTATCGAACAAGTCCTCGTCGTAATCGGGCTCTTCACCTCGTTCTAGCAATTCGTCGGGCGGAGTAGCGCCGTCTTGTGGAACCCAACGAATGGTTTCGCGTGGTGGATCCGAAAGTGCGTCATAGCACTCCATCGCGACCCACGTCAGCCCACCTGGCCCGTCGGCAGTGTCGCCATCTTCGACGTCGTCGTCGTTTTCGATCATGTAAAGCGATGCGCTACGCAAGAATGTTTCGATTTCAGACGGTTCGAATTTTTTGCAATCAAAGATCGCTTCCAAATCGGGAAGATCGAACTGAGCGTTCCCGACCGTGTCCATCAACGACCATGTTTCGGTCGCATTGAAAAGTCGAACATTTGTCCACATTTCCAGCGGCGGAAGCTCGTGACTCCAGGCATGGTTGAGACCACGCCGTAAACCCGACTCGTCGCAAATCACTTCACCGCCAGGGTTAAAGTAGCAGATCGCCTCGTCCGCTTCCAACAAAGTTGTCACGGCTCGAGTGATGAAGTTCAGTTCGTCCAGCGGATCATAGTCATCCGGGATCAGCGGCAGGTCATCTTCATCGTCGGCCGCCTCCTCGGCGCCCAACACATAACTGATCAGCAGCCTGATGTGCGAAGTGTGTTGCTTGACTTTTTGCTCGCCTTCTTCCCAACCCCAAGACTGTTCCGACGAACGCCGCAAACAGCCAGGGAACGCAAGCGGGCCGAACTGTCCAAGCGACCAAGCGACGAAACGTTCAGGCGACTCATCGGGGTCACCCATATCGTCCGGCCAGACCGAGTCTGAAGGCGTAACCAACAAGTGCCCGCCAACTTCGGAACGATAGTCATAGACCAACGTTTGCGGTGCATGATCATCGTCGACGGAATCATGGCGACCGACCAATTTAAAGTCTTTAAGTCGCTCTTCGATCGAGGCGATTGTCACCGGGCTGCGCAGCAGGATGCACATCCCTTGGGTGAACAAACCTTTCGCCATCGACTTCCTCGCTGATCAAACTTTTCGTGCCGTAATCCAAGGTTTTACCGAATCGGCCTCCGCTTCACGAGGGGATCGGGAAATGCCGCGGAAAGAACGACTAAGCCGCTCGCCGAGGCTGGTGCTGATCGCCTCGGTCGTCCGTCGGCGTAGAATGACGGGCAGCGGATCCAGCACCAGTCTGGCCAAATTCGATTGAGATCACGTCGATGTTTCCAGCTCCGATTGCGGTGTTTGCCCCAGCTGGCTGTTCTGACGTCCGAAGTGAGTAATTCATCCCAAGCATTCGCCCAAACTGCGTCTTGCGAACTAACGCTTCGAATGTCAGTAGAGAAACGGTTAGCGAAACGACGCACGCCGCAAATGCCTTCAGAGCCGGGCTGATGGCATCGCCGGCAAACCACTTTAGATCGACATGAACGAGGCCAAGGATCGGGTGGTGTACCAGATAAACCCAAAATGATGCTGCCGCCAAATACTCAATCGCAACTGGGACCTGACGAATCTTTGCGACGGACACCCCAATCATCGCCAGCGTGATTGCTAGAGCTGCGAAAGGCGTCATCACGGCCAACATGGGTTCGGCGAACAGATTCGACGTAACCGAGGCTTGACCATCGACAGCCGCAAGGGTTTCATTTTGTGCCTGTTGCCATCGCCCCAAATGCCATTGTCCCAGACTGACCGTTGCAACACCAAGCATCAGACACGGGATCACCAGACGTGGCGCAACGGCCGACAGCCGAAGCATTTTTGGATCACCGATCGCAAGCCCAACGCCGGCCGCGAAGAAGAGACCGTGATAAAGCCATTTGGATGGAACCGGAAAAAACGCGTGCTGGAATCCCCAAACGACATGGGGACGCAACCAAACAACCACGGCGGCGACAACGAACCACCCCACCGAAAGCGTCCAAAACAAGCTAGGCCGTGCTGCTGGGCCCTGACCGAGATGGGAAATTGAGTGACTTCGCGTGCGTTCGCGACGACGATTGGCGACATGCTTGCCAACCGCCAGCACAAGAATGTACAGGAACAAGTACTGTAAAAACCAAAGGTGACTGAGCCCCCAAAGGTTTTGGTCGATCACACCGTCGAACTTCAGACTGCGAAGCTTCACAGGCTCGACCCATCCTTCGGCGACCCATCCCAGAACCCAGGCGTATAGATCCAGCGGCAGAACCACCACCATCGCGAATGCTAGCGGGATCAGCAGTCGTTTCGATCGCGTTTTGACCATCGCCACAGGTGTTGAACGCGAAAGTGATTGCCAGGCAAAGAATCCAGCGATAACCAGAAAGACCGGCATGATAACCAGCTCGATCGACCAAAACGCAAAATCGACGACACTGCTTGATTGATCTCGGATCGACCATGCCAGCCCAGGCATGGGATTTTTGAGATAAGGCGCCCCGGCGTGCAGGGCGACGACGCCGACCGCGGCCGCAGCCCGGACCGAGTCGATGCCCGCGAGCGTCGACGTGCCAGCCGAACAAGTTCCAGCCGATTGTTTTAATGACTCGCTGACCGGCTTGATCGGTAACGCTAGCCGCTGCGGATCGGTCGTTGGGTTTTGCGTCGAGTCCATGTTCCGAGAAATACCAAATTGGCCGCTGACGGCGAAAGTCCAGACGTTTGGCCGTTTTAAACGGCTTCGCATCGGCCCGAAAACCGGCCTGGCCTGTGAATTCCCTATTATTCGGCGTTGCTGTGGGGCGGATTCAGCGAATTTCGTTGACGGGACTGGTCCATTTCGTGGATACTAGATGCAAGCAAGCTTCTCTTCTGCGCCGACATTTCGAGTCGGCCTAGCTCTCACGGTGGAACGCCCATGAGTGGTCTGAAAAAAATGACTGTTCCCAGTAAAACACGAACTCAATTCTTCCGAGCCGAGTCGAATTCGCCTTCTCCATTCAGCTCGCTGCACGCGGGCACCGGTTGGGGAAATCGAAACAACTTTGGCGCTCGAGCGTTAGACACCCAGGGCTTCGGCAAAAGTGCGCTGGCGATCGGGCGATCCAGTCGTCTGCAACACCATCGAACCAGAATGCTGATTCTGGCGGGTGCGTTTTTCGTGATCGCAGCTTGCTGTTCGACACGCGTGATGGGACAGGCTGCTAAGTACGAAACGATCCCGATGCACCGAGCGTTGACTGCCGATAAAATCGACGAAGTCGAAAAAGCGACCAAACGTTTTGTTAGTTCGGGGGAAGGCAACCAAGGCTTGGTAACCGCCTATTTCTTGTACTACGTTCCTGCCGCGCTGACGGCTGCTGATGCAGCCAAAGACACGTCGCGAATTGTTTCCGACGTCAGCGGACATATTTCGCGAGTGGCTCGTTCAAGCCGAACCGATGTGTTCCAGAAAGTCACGGGAGACACGTTCAAGGGACTAAAAAAAGTCGCCGAAGGCAACTACAGCCCGTCGTCACGAATCAGTGCAATCGTGCTGATGAGCCAACTTGATCAACGCCAAGCTGACAACGCAAGCAAGACTCCACCTGTACCGCTAATGGCAAACTTGCCGGTCTTCATGGAGATTTACTCGAACGAAAAGAACTCCGATGGTGTTCGCGCTGCGGCCCTTCAAGGCATGAACCGCTTGGTGACATTCGGTTTTCCAGCGATCGCTCCCGACGTTCGCGCAAAAATCACCGCCGACATGATGGCGTTGCTCGATTCGTCGCCACCGATGTTTCGAACCGAAAAAGTACACGCCTATCTGCAGCGATATGCGGTCGACATGTTGGCAACCCTTGCGCCCGAGAACGACCCAACGCTTGGCCAAAAACTGATCAGTATCAGCGGCAAACCTGAGAATCAAGATTTGATCGCCCTGTATTCGGCGTCGAAAATCGGTCGTCTTGGCAAATCGCTCGAGGGCAAAGTTGCCGAACCTGAAAAAGTACTCAAGAGCTGGTCCAAGCGCGCGTTGGCTGGCTTCGAAGCCGAAATTGCTCGAATCGAAGGCATGGAACGACTTGCACCAGTTTCCACACAGCCCAAAGATCCGAAGTTGTTCTTGAACAAGGACGCCAAAAACACCGCTCGAAAAGCCCCTCGAATGGGCATGGAGGACATGAACGATAGCATGATGATGGGTGGCTATGAGGGAATGGAGATGGACGACATGGGGATGGGCAGCTACGACGACATGGACATGGGAATGGGGTATGGAATGGGAATGATGGGAGCCGTCGTTGCTAAGCCACAACCACCCGAAGTTATCGCTTCACGCCGGCGGCTTAACTACATGCTTCAACAGCTCTACCAAGGTGCAACCGGTAGCGGCACGACCGGCATTCCGCCCAAGAATGTTGGCGGATTGCTAGCGTCGCTGCCCGCGGACAAAAAGACTGCGGTCGCAGATTGGGTTTCATCGATGGACGAAGTGGTAACGGCTCTTAACGACAACATGTTGGATGATCAAACGAAGTACCTCGAAGGGCTTCAAGATCAAGCTGCGATATTACGAGAGCTGGTCGGCGTGGAAGCGAAAGAGATTTTTAAAGATGACGAAATGGCCATTGCAAATCCGGCCGGCGACGGCGGAGCCGCGGTGGCAGCACCAGCAGCAGCCGAAGCAGAGAACGAGTTCTCGTTTTAAACCAATCGCGATCCACAGTTCATAGAAAGAGGCGGTGAAGAAATTCTTCACCGCCTCTTTTTGTTAACGTTTCCGATATTAAACCAACTGCGAGTTGTTTCTACGGAAACCTTCCCGCACATTCATGGCATTCGATGCCAGTGTGATTCACAACCACACACGCCTGCAATTCACTCGGTTTCCGCCGCACCTGCTGCAGCCGCTGAAGCCTTTGCTGGTGCAGTGCCAACCGCTTCCGCTGGCTCGATGGCAGCAGCGTTAGCAAAGTCACCAGCGACAGCAATGACAAGCTTGTCCGGCTGAATGAACTTAACGATCGCGGCGTTGACGGACTCAACCGTCGCCTCGTTGATCTGGCGTTCGTGCTTGTCGTGGTATGCCATCGTGCGATCATTAAACATCGTCCCCAGCAATTCACCGGCAAGCGATGCGTCGGCTGTGCGACGAACTCGAGCGGCTTGCAAGTAAGAGACCTTGGCCTTTTCTAGTTCGTCTTCGGTGATGCCTTCGTCCCGAATTCGATTGATTTCCTCCAACAAGACCTCGGTCAATCGATCCTTGTTTTGCGGATTCGTGATCGCGTAAAGCGTGAAATCAACGCGGCCATCCTTCGCGCGTGCCGACAACCCACTGCGAACGCCGTACGAAAGTCCTTCTTGCTGTCGAACCCGATCTCCCAGGCGGCTGCTCAGCGATCCACCGCCCAGAATGAAGTTGCCTAACACCAATGAAGCGTATTCTGGTTGATCGTCCGCCAAAGCGTACTGTTGGCTGCTGTATAGAAATGCGTTGGCTTTGTCCGGCGTTTCGATCACGTCAGTCGACCCGTCGATTTCAGGATGCGGATCGCGAGAGACACGCTGGTATGCGATGTCCGTGTTCCAGTCCGCGAGTTCCGCCTTGACCAGCGCCTTGACCTCTTCCGCATCAAAGTCGCCGACGACCGACAATTCACCCGCTTGATTGCTGAAAAACGTTGAGTGCAAGTTCTTCAGTTCGTCAATCGTGACCGCATCATACATCGCGATCTCTTCGTCCACGGACATCACATAGCGAATATCATCGGGCCCATACGGCGAAAGCGATTTCTGGACGCTGCGAGGTGCAAGCGCCTGAGGTTCGGTCGTACTCTTCTGCAAACTCGCCACGATTTGTCGCTTCAGAACATCCAACTCGCCACCATCTAGCCGAGGGCGGCGAACCACATCGCCGATCAATCCGATCACTTCCGGCAAAAACTCTCGTTTCGTTTTCACCGTCAACTGAAATAGGCCGACCGTCGTGTTCATCGACATTTCAGCTCGCAATCGAGTCAACTCGTCCTGCAACCCCGTGTAGTCCAGCTTGTCAGTACCGCGAGCCATCACCAAGCCGAGCAGTTCGACCGCGCCAAGTTTATCTTTGAGTGTGTCACCGGTGCCGAATCGCAGCGTTAACATCATTGAAACGGTCGCACCACGAGTCTTCTTGGGGAGCAACGCGTACTGAATTCCGCCGATCAGATCGCCGCGTTCGGTTCGCGCTTCGATCGCCGAAGGCGTGGGATCAAATTGTTCGCCAGCGGCAACGGCTTCGCGTCCTTTGTAATTCTTCAACACCGTCTTCATGTCGGGTGCTTCCGGAATTTCGATGCGTTCCGAGGTCTCGCTAGGAATGAACAATCCCACGGTACGGTTGTTTCGAACAAAGTACTTTTGAGCAACCGCTTGGACTTGTTCCAAGGTCAGAGACTCGACCATGTCGCGGAACAAGAAGTACAACCGCCAATCACCTTGGGCTGCCCAATCGCTCAGCGCCACCGCCACCTTGTCGCTGTCGCCGGCGGCAAGTTCACGTTGCTTCAAAATCTGCTGAACCGCTCGGTCCAGTTCCTGTTGAGTGATCGGCTCCTTGATCAACGATTCCTCAACGATCTCGATCAAAGTTGACCGCGCCGTTTCGATCGACTTTTCGACGGGAACCTCGGCAAGGGTCATGAACAAACCAGGTTCGGTAAACGCATAGGCGAGGGCATAGACATTGGAAGCAATGTCCGTTTCGACCATGTTCTTGTACAACCGGCCGCTTGGTTCGTCGCCCAGGATGTACACGAGCGCTTTGGCCGCCGCAAAATCCGGATGGCTGCTGGCAGGAATGTGATAGGCCGCGCCGGCCAATTGAATTTCGCCCACACGCCGCAGCAACACCGTTCGCTCGCCATCTTGCGCAGGTTCGGTCGTGTAGGTCGCGTCAATCGGAGTGTCAGGTTTCTTGAGTGAGCCGAAATAGTCTTTGACGTAGCCAAGTGCTTCCTGCGGATCAAACTTACCAGCGATCGTGACCATCACGTTGTCCGGACGATAATATTTGCGATAGAAACGACGTAAGTTCACGACTGGCACACGCTCAATGTCGCTGCGATTGCCGATCGTTGACCGACCATAGTTGTGCCAATCGTAGGCCGCTGACTGCATTCGCTGCATCAGAACTCGGATCGGTGAATTTTCACCGCTCTCGAATTCATTGCGAACGACCGTCATTTCCTTCTCGAGATCTTCGCCACGAATGAAGCTGTTGACCAATCGATCAGCTTCCAAGCGGACAGCAAACTCGAGGTTATCGCCTGTCGCTGGCAATGTTTCGTAGTAATTTGTGCGATCCATCCATGTCGTACCGTTCATCGAGTTCCCGGCGCCCCGTTCCTTCAATACCTTAGGAATGTCCGGATGCATTGGCGTGCCCTTGAACAACATGTGTTCCAACAAGTGGGCCATACCGGCTTCGCCGTAACCTTCGTGACGCGAACCGACGAATATGGTCATGTTGACCGTCACGACTTCTTTGCTTTCGTCCGGAAACAACAGCACTCGGACACCATTGTCGAGCAGGAATTCAGAGATTCCTTCGATCTCAGTCACCTTTTCGACGTTCTCGATACTCGCAATTCCATCCACGTTGGGATCCTTGGTGTTAACTTTTAAAGCGTTCTCGTCGGCCGAACTCGATAGGCTGCCAAAGAAACTCAGCGCAACCGCCGAAGCGGTCATCAGTACTCCTCTTGCCCTTGGAAACCTTGACGAATTGGATTGCCTAGACGAACTAGACGAATCGGGGTGCCTAGACGAGTCGGGGGGATAGTGATCCACGGTCACGGCGCTACTCCATTGGTGATTGAGACACAACAATTTCACGAATTGTAACGTCGCGGCCACAACCGGATAACAGCCCAGGGGTTAGCACCGGTGGCATAATGACCCTAAGTTGCATCGCGGGACCCTACGTTGCTTCGCTGGACCGATCGTTGCAGAATTGCGGCTGTCAGTTTTCACTCAGGAGCGACTGCGATGACCACCCACTGGACCGACATTGGCGCCAGCGAATCGATTCTCGAAGGATCAGCGATCGAAACCCTGGTCGGGGATCAGATTTTGGCGGTCTTTCGATCCGGCGGCGAGCTGTTTGCAATGGATGGGATGTGCGCGCACCAGGGCGGACCAATCGCCCAAGGCGCCGTGTGCGACGGTTGCGTGACTTGTCCGTGGCATGGTTGGCAATACGAACTGTCCACTGGCATCCAAACCATCAACCGCCAACCGCTGATGCGAACGTTTAAGGTTCGCGAATCCGGCGGCCGGATAGAAGTCGAAATTGACGGCTAACCGAAACACCACACAGCAAAGCAGGCCATGTCAGTAGGCCTGACTATTGAAGCTCATTCCAAGCCGCACTCTTTTCAAGCGGCTTTGCTGATGTAACGACCAAGGCACGACGGTGGATATCCGTCATAGAATCGGCGAATCCAATGGCGGCCGTTCCAGCTCTCAAGATGGCGTTCCCAACCCAACCTAGTCAACAGCCGATCGCTGATGTTGCCGTTGGAAACATGCGCGACGATCGCCGATGCGCCTCGGATTCTCGCGACTTCGTCAAGGACATGGCAGGCGCCGCTGAACGAACAGTATCCGGCGTAAGTCCCAGCTCGGATATAATCAAGCGTCAAGAAAGACGGCATGCCGAAGGGTGTGTGGTAGTCAATCCAGCAAATCTCGTCGTCGCTTCGCCCGTACTTGGCTTGCCACCAAACTTGAGCCATCGAGACGCTGCCGCACGTCAATCGCCGCTGAATTTCAACCAGCTTTCCGGCTCGCATTACAATGCGACCGTAACGCCATTTTTGAATCTTGGCGACGTTTTCGACGGGATCGGTGATGGAATCGAGTCGTAACATGCTTTCGTTTCTTAATCCTCACAACCGGCGCGGTTGTAGGGAAACTTAGCACATCATTTGCGTCCAAGACGACTTCATGCGGTTTAGTGACCTTGTTCGGGCCGGGATTCCGATACGATGACACGAAAGGCCGGAATTGTCGGTTTGACTGTACTGTTTCAATCCGGTGGGCTACTCCCATTGCCGAACCGCTTTTCCAAGAGGCGATACTAGCTGATGGCGAAATCTGACTCGCAAACTCCGAACACTTCGTCTACACCAGCCCCTAAAACGGCAAACGCAAAGCGTCCAGAAACTCATCAACCCCGGCAACCCAAACCTGGTCGTAAGAAACGCGTGAAGGTGCGAACACCGACGACCAGATTCATCATCTGGCTGCTACGCGTCGTCGGATTCGGATACGCCGCAGTCTTGGTGACGCTGGTGGTCATGGAAGAACGTTTGGTATATCCAGGCGCTTACATGAAGGACACGAGCGTCGCTGCGGACCAACCGCTCATTGAATCCGTCTCCTACAATTCGACCGCCAAGACGACGCTGACCGGACGCCTGCTCGAGCGACAGCAAAGCAAAAATGTTTTGCTGTTCTTTCACGGTAACGCCAGCAAAGCCAAGTGGCTTGATTCGTGGCTGATTCAAGTGTCGGGACAATTCGATGCGACCGTGATGGCGGCTGAGTACCGTGGTTTTGAGGACGATACAGATCCCGACGAGCGCGGCGTCATCGAAGATTGTTTGGCAGCACGAGACTACCTTTGCGATCGGTACGGCGTCGAACCGGCGGACATAATCTTGTACGGTCGGTCGTTGGGTGGCGGATGTGCGATCGCAGTCGCCTGTCGCGGTGGGGCAAAGGGCGTCGTATTGGAAAGCACCTTTGATCGCATGTTCAACGTCGCTGCAGAAAGATATCCCTTCGTTCCCGTACGCTTGCTAATGCGAAATCGCTATGACTCGGTTGCCAAGCTAACCGCTTATAAAGGTCCGCTCGTTCAAATTCATAGCCTCGACGACACCGTGATTCCGTTCCGATTCGGAAAGGCACTTTTCGAATCGTCCAAATCACCGCTGAAGTACTTCATCGAAGCATCCGGTGTCGATCACATCGAACCGATGCCAGTCGATGTGATTGGCCGAGCGGCGTCAAAACTAGACGAGTTTCTAAACGGCAATTTTTCAAGTGGCACTGATTCGCCGAACATCAGCCCATCGCAGCCATGAACGACGCGATGCAACAGATCCTTAGATCCTTTCGCTTGATTCTGCCTAACCGAAACCTTCAAAATCGGTTACGCAGCGAAGCGATCTTCTTCACTGATCGGCAGCTCAATCTTTGGATCAGGCTTGTTGGTGACGCGAAAATTCGGATTCGAATAGGCGCGTCGTCGGCGTCGCGGACGTCGCTCGGGTTCCATCTTGTCAAACAGGCTGCCAAGCAGCGAGGGATGGAAACAAACAAATGCCCAAGCCAGACCAATCGATGCTGATCCGAACAAGTCGCTAACAAAGTGGGCGCCACAAGCGAGTCGCTGAAGCATGGTGCCAATACAAATGCTGACGAACATCCAACGACCGGTTGGCAGCACGACCCAGAGCCCAGCCGTCAACGCGGCAGCCGTCGCCAACGATGCGCTCGGAAACGCGCGCGTGCTGGCGTCAAAATTGGCAATATGATCGAGCGTCCAGTCAAAGGACCAAATCCAAGCGTAGTCGTAACTGGCGACGTCAAGGTTCAAACTGTTTGGACGAGGACGCATGACAAACATCTTCGTCAGAGTTGCGACGGCACCGCCACCCATCGCTAGCGTTGCAAGCCGAGGCACGTACCAGCGACGAGTTGGCGCTAGAACGATCACACCCAGCAAAATCAAAAACACGCCTGTGCCGTGTGCATAGTAACTAGACAAATCTAGCGTCTGCCCGACCACCGTCGGTAATGGTTCGTGAAAGAACCAACGCGAAATCGGAACGTCAACTAGCGTTGCCATTGGGACCATCAGAATTGTGATCCCCGCCATCCAGAGCAAACTGGTGATGCGGAATTTAATGACTTCCTCGGCGATCGGCTTGCCAAAAATCGGTATTCCGCCGCCAGTAGGCGGGTCTTCTTTGTAGGACATGGTCCGTTTGAATCCTGGCGAGAGAACGCTTGAATTATCAAGTCAAGCGACCTTGTCGGTATCGGTTGGTCGTCAGGAGGCTACTTAAAAAATCGTCCCGATCGAAAGACTACTTTTCCGACGCTAGTAATCGAGCACCGACAAGCTCGGACCGCTCGCTCCAAAATGCGAAACAAGGCAGTCTTCACAAAACAGGCAAGCCTGCGAGCCCAGGCAACACGCGGCAACTAAATGCTTGTCAATTGTTCACCTGTATTGGTTTGGCACCAAACGCCGATTCAACTTTCCAGGCGTCGCTACCGACGGCTGCAACCTATTCTCGCTCGCCGCACTCCATCGAGAGCGCGAGCTATTTCCAGGGAAAACTAACGATGGCATTGGCCCAAACTTCTTTTTTGTCCGGCGACCCACGGACCAATCGCCGTCGCGTACGGCAATCATTCACACTTTCGTTGGTCATGGTGCTAGTGACCATAGCAGTGACAGGTTGTGCCAGCACCAAAACGTCCAACACGGCGCGTACGGCAACCGAACAACTGTTGATCTCTTCGGCAATCGATCGCGCGATGTCCAACGTTCGCTTCGACGAGTTTGCTAACTACAAAGTCTTCATTGACGAAAAATACTTGGACTCAGTCGACAAGGGATACCTCGTCGGATCGCTGCGTCATAATGTTCTTCAGTCGGGCGGTCAGCTCGTCGCCACGGCGGACGTTGCCGATGTAGTCATCGAACCACGCAGTGGTGGGGTTGGAACGGATACCCAAGAGTCCTATTTGGGGATCCCATCGCTGGGTATCCCAGGGATGCCAATCGAGTTGCCTGAAGTCAAGTTCGTCTCTCGTGACACCCAGATGGGCACCGCAAAACTGGGTTTAGTCTGCTATGACCCCAAGTCAGGCAAGGCGTTGGGCTTAGGCGGCGAAACGACCGCATTGACGCACAACAACGACACTTACTTGTTGGGAATGGGGCCCTTCCGAAGTGGATCGGTGCTTGACCAACGTGAAAAAGCGGTCGGATTCAACGGCGTCGGTGGTAGCTTCATGAGCAATCCGGCTCATATCGCCAAATCAAAGCCAGTTATGATGGTCAATAAACCTGCCGGAATGCCGTCACTTGACGTTCCATTCAACGCCGCACCTCAGATCGCGACGCTTCCGGAAGGCATCACAACGAACCGCTAAGCTAGACTTTGCGATCAACGTTCCAACGGAAACGCGGCGAGTCAGCAATGACTCGTCGCGTTTTTTCGTCGACCTAACCCGACTGCGCCCCGATTTGCCTGCGGCCATCACCTATGGGAACGAGTCGGCTTTGCTAGACTAAAAGGCGGAAACGCAGTGCCCCGTGGCCAGGTAATTTTGTTGGTTTTTTGGATCTAAACTTCGTAGCGAAAATCGTCAAGCCGTTCGTGGTAGTTGCACCGGCACCCCGAAAATCAAGTTGGGCCAGATCACCAACGTTCGACGAGTTACCGCTTTGGCGTCGCCTTTGCGTGCCAGCGAAACTCTCATCGACCAGCAAGCCTGACGCCGCCAAACTTTGACTGTGTCATCCACTGCCTGACCGTTCCGTACTGTACGACTTTTATCCTTCAATCGAGAGAATCAACATCGTGGCGAACTTGGCTGGAAAAATTGTTGCAATCACAGGCGGCGGTACCGGCATCGGCGCCGGCATCGCCAAAGTTTTGGCCGAGGCAGGCTGCCGCGTCACGGTCGGCGGCAGGCGACAAGACGCTCTGAATAAGTTAGCCAGTTCCGTTGATAGCGAGCACAAAATTCGCACCCACGTCGTCGACGTTGCCGACGCAGCAAGTATCGCATCATTTTTCGCAGACGTTCGAGAAAATGTTGGCGAAGTGGACATCCTGGTCAACAGCGCCGGCATCAACATTCAAAAACGGACCATGGCAGAAATGATCCCCGAAGACTGGGACCGCGTAATGCAAATCAACGCGACTGGTGCCTACCGATGTATCCTCGAAGTGCTGCCCGCCATGCGAGCCAGGAAAGACGGGCTTGTGATCAACATCTCGTCGGTCGCTGGCAAGCGAGCGATCTCGTTAGGCGGTGTCGTTTACTGTGCCAGCAAGTTCGCGATGACAGCACTTGGAACCGCAATTTCCAACGAAGTTCGTCAAGAAGGAGTTCGCGTGACCAACGTCTATCCTGGCGAAGTCAATACGCCGATCTTGGACAATCGGCCAACGCCTGTCAGTCAAGAACACAAAGACGCGATTCTGCAACCCGAAGACATTGCCTCGGTCATCTTGTCGATCTGTCACTTGCCACCACGGGCAAATGTGCCGGAAATCGTCATCAAGCCGACGACCCAGGAATGGGTCTAGGAAGCACCGTTAATTTCTAGGCAATCGCCGATTCAACCAGCGATATCGAAAACGATCGGACATGCGATGGACAACACCGACGGCGACGAGCCCGCCGAACATGAGGACGAAATCGGCGAACTTTCTCTCGACGATCTCGGCGCTGCATATGCACGCGCAGCGGCCGAACATGACCCCGAAGCGTTTGCGCCGGTCGCTGAAG
The DNA here is from genome assembly GCF_007860175.1 of Rubripirellula reticaptiva. Classification (NCBI taxonomy): domain Bacteria; kingdom Pseudomonadati; phylum Planctomycetota; class Planctomycetia; order Pirellulales; family Pirellulaceae; genus Rubripirellula; species Rubripirellula reticaptiva. The sequence goes on from NZ_SJPX01000003.1 coordinate 319,900, forward strand.
AAGTCGATGAGGGCACCGAGAACGATACCGAGCTTGCTGATCAATTCGCTCCCGTCGATGACAACATGGACGACGAACATGTCGTTACACCGGAGACGATTGTCGAAGGAGCTTTATTCGTCGGCGACCCCGATGGAAAGCCGATCACGGAGCATCGCTTGGCGTCTTTGATGCGTGACGTGACACCCGAGGAAGTGATCGGGATGATCGAGCATTTGAACCAGTCCTATCGCGAAAACGATCAGGCTCTGCGAATCGTCGGTGATGAAAACGGCTATCGAATGACCGTAGCGCCCGAGGTTGAAAATGTTCGCCGATCTTTCATGGGGAAAGTGCGAGAAGCGAAACTTAGCCAAACCGCAATCGAAGTCCTAGCTCTCGTCGCATACCAGCCAGGCGTGACGTTGCAAAAGGTACAGGACCAACGCGGACGCGAATGTGGTTCGCTCTTGAATCAACTTGTCCGGCGACAGTTGCTTCGACTGGAACGCATAAAGCCAGACAATGGCGGTCGCGCAGAAGCCCACTATTATCCGACCGAACGATTCCTGTACTTGTTCGGTCTTGAGTCACTCGAAGATTTGCCACAAGTCGAAGAAGGATTGCGAGAAGGATAATGCACGAAAACGAAAGTGATTCGAGGCCGACGATTTTGGGTGTCGCCTTAGACATGGACGGTCTACTGTTTGACACTGAACGACTGTACTGGGACGTAGGCGACACGGTTCTACAGCGACGTGGGCACCGTTACAGCCACGAACTGCAACAACGTATGATGGGACGCGTTGGTGTTGCGGCGATGCAGCAAATGATCGACTTTCATGATCTGAACGATTCGCCAGAGGACCTGCTGGCCGAATCGGACTCGCTATTCGGTGACAAGTTGGCAACCGACATCACACCGATGGGTGGCTTAGCCGAGTGGATCGATTTGCTTGATGAAACCGACATGCCATTCGGATTGGCGACAAGTAGCCAACGAAAGTTCGTCGACATCATATTGGAAACGATCTCTTGGCGTCATTCAATGAAATTCATCTTGACCGGCGATGACGTTACTGAGGGAAAGCCAGATCCCGAGATGTATCTCAAGGCCTCGGTCGAACTCGGCATCGCGCCGTCGACGATGCTGGTACTGGAAGACAGCGGGAACGGTTGCGCCGCCGCTGTCGCCGCTGGTGCTTATGCGGTCGCAATCCCCAACGACCACACTCGCGGCCAATCTTTCGTTGGCGCGAAACTGATCGCGGATTCGTTGGTCGATTCGCGACTATGGGACTTAGTGCGTCGATAGCCGAGGCTCTAACGCCCGTGAAACCTTCGACTCACCGTTATCTTTGGTTTGCAGCTCGGGGATTAACCGTGCATTAAACCGGTTAGCGAACCGTCGCCGCAGTAGTCCGTATTGCCAAATGATTTTTCGGGGTACCCCATCGCTTCGGTCAAACTCATCAGCAACCGGTTGTGCGGAACATGGTCGAATTTCATAGCTCGGCCCATTTTGAACCCAAGTCCGCCGCCAACCATGACAAACGGGATGCTGTTGCGGGTATGCGAGTTGCCTTTGCCAAGTTCGTTGGTCCAGACAATGGTCGTATTGTCTAACAGATTCCCGTCACCATTGGGTTCGGGGGTCTCGGCCAAACGTTTGGCGAGGTAAGCGATCTGTTCGCAGTACCAAGTGTTGATACGAATCAGGTTTTCATAAGCCGATTCGTTGTTGTCCGGTTCGTGTGAAATCGCATGGTGTCCTTCGTCGATATCCAGCCAACGCATTCGTGCGTTGCCGACGCTATTGGTGATTTGAATTGTCGCGACGCGAGCAAAGTCGGCGGCAAAACTGTTGACCAACAAGTCGCTCTGCATCCGCGAGATCTGCGGCATGTTGTTGTTATCTTCTTCGACGTTGGGCGGCAACTTGGGAATCGCGTGTCCAAGATCTTTCTCGCCTTTCGCATCTTTCCCCTCGGCCGGTTTCGCCATTTCCGACTTCAACTCTTTTTCAACCGAGCGAACCATTTCGACGTGCTGTTTCAGCAAATGCCTATCTTCGGCACTGACCATCTTTTCGATCTGCCGAAAATCTTCACTCAAATCGTCGAGCACGCTCGCCAGCATCGCACGGTTTTGTGATTGTCCATATAGCTTGTCAAACATCTGATACGGATTGCTGATTGGCGTGACGGGTTGGTTCGGCCCCGCATACGACCAACGTGTCCACGTGTCGGCGCGATCCGGCACCATGACTCCGAACTCAAGCGATCCGAAACGGGTTTGACTTGCCGGATCAGCCTGCAGTTTGTTCTTCAAGTGTTGATCAATCGAGATCCCCATCGACCATCCGGCTGGCGTATCGGATCCACCCTGGACGTCACCCGGAAAGAGCTCGACCCCGGTCAAAAGACAACCAATGCCACGCATGTGACCGTCACCGTCACCTTTGATTTTGTTGTCGATGCCCTCCAACGTAAGCAATTGATTCTTGAAAGGATCCAGCGGCGCAAGAATGCGTTTCAGATCTTTGTGCTGGCCGGCTTCATCGGGCCAGAAATGTTGGGGGATCACACCGTTGGGACTAAAAACGAATACGACTCTCTTTTTCTTGTTCGCCGATGCAGCCCAGCCAAGGCTAGGCAAAGCGAACGCAAAGTTAGCCGCCGCAGCGCTAACACCTAGCTTGATGACAAAGTCGCGTCTTGAAAATGCAGAGGTCATTGGGTGAGATCCTTCAGTGGAAAGTAAGGCGGCGACAGGCCATAGAGCCACCTCGGTGCTGCGGTAGTTCGATTAGGCCCCGGTGACGGAGCCGTTGTTTGGTTCGGCGGCGATCACCGCGATTTCAACGATTAATTGGCGGATATTGAATCCAGTGCTTTGAAAAAACTGTGTCAATTCATCGGCCCGATCAGGACCGAACGCAGCAATCGGTTGTTTTACAAAATACTCGAACGCCGATTCCACGAACGAGCGATGGCAGTCGTGACTGCCCGCCAGAAAGTCGCCTAACTCGCGAGCTCCGTCGAACGTGATCACTTCATCCTTGCGAGTGACGTAATTACCTGTTGCGTCGACAGGTTTCTTGTTTTCGATTTTACGGTAAGCACCGGCCGCGTCAAAGTTTTCAAGCGAAAACCCGAGTGCATTGATCTTAACGTGACAAACTTGGCACCCGACTTCGCCAGTCTGCAATTCAACTCGCTCGCGCGTCGTCAAACCAGGATGCAGATTTGGATTCAGCGGCGAAAACGCGGCGTTTGGTGGACGAAGCACACGGCCAAGCAAGTGCCGGGTCAAAAACACACCGCGGTGAATCGGTGACGTCGTTCGGTGATAGGCCAATTGACTGAGCAAAAGCGGGTGAGTCAGCAATCCGACGTGGACCGTACTATCACTGACGCTGCGTTGAAACGTATGACCAATCGCGGGCTTGTCACCATCGGCTGCCTTCTCGGCAGGTTTCCAAGCGTCGCCATAAAAACTTGCCAGTCGATCGGATGTGAACATCCAATCCGCTTGCAGCAGTTGACGAAAATCGCTGCCCTCGGTGCTGAGCACGTCTTCGATGAATCGGTCGAACGAGTGACGGAGTTCGCTGACCAACTCGAGATCAAATCCTGGGTAAATTGCGTCGTCCTTGGTGATTTCTTCGATATCGGCCAAATCAAACCACTGATACAGGAACTCGCGAATCTTCGCTTGGCAACGGTAATCCCTGACCATACCCCAAGCCGCTTGTTCGATCTGTTTACGGTCCTTCAACTTGCCTTTTTCAACGAGCCCGGAAAGCGTACTGTCGGATGGCAGCGAATCGAAAAGCGTCAACGCCAAGCGGTTCGCAGCCTGCTGGCTAGGTGAGCGATCCGCGTCGAGAAGCGGATAGAGGAATCGTGGCGACTTGAGTGTGATCAGCAACACCTGCTTGATCGCTTCGGCGTCGTCTTCGCATTGGTCGATTTGCCGATTGATGTAGAGATCGCGGATGCGATCGTCGACCGGGCCACGAAAAGCCGTTTCGACCAACTGCGTTAAAAACGCCCGCAACTTGCCGCGGTTTTCGTCCGATTCATTTTTGTGCTTCCGCAAATAGTGGCTATACAGCTCACTGCTGGCCGCATCTGCAAACTCGATTGCCGCAGTCGTTGTTGAATCTTCCCACGCTCGGTTGACGGCCGTTCCCCGTTCGTAGCCGTACGAGCTATCGTCGGGCGGTAACTTCGCTTGCAGCGCGAAAGTGGACGGTTCCGAAGATGGCAGCAGCACGGCGGCAGGGATAATCTCTTCCACGCCGCCCGGCGGCACCCACGACAACGATACGTACGCGGCCGGTTGTTCAGTTTTACGTTTGCGCTGATTCAGATCTAGCTTGATGGGATAGACTCGCCCCCCGGTCAACTGCATCGTTCGGCGAAATTCCTCTTTGCCCTCGGACTGAACGTGATTGTCAATCAAAACGCGTCCGTGCACACCAAACTCCAGCGTGCACGAGCATGACGTTCGCAGAATAATTTCATAACGTCCAGTAGCTCGGGCAACTAACGAACCGGACCAGTGGATGTGATAGGCCTCCGCATCGATCCCTTCACCAGGACTTTCCTTGCCAAAATTAAAGTCGACGACAGGATCAACTCGTTTGATCTTTCGATCTTTGTCTTTCCAACTTGAATCGCGAAAATACGACGCGTCCAATCCACGTTCGTTAACCGTCCAAGCCGTTCCCGTCACACTGCTGTACAAATCCGCCAAACTTTGACGCAGTTGCTCAGCCGTAAGCCGGGCAAGTGCGGCACGCGGGGGCCGGCGGCGCACCTGAGCGGCTTCGCTGTAAAAGTCATGGTGAATGAAGGTCGCTACTGCGAGCGCGTCCTCAGCAACGCAGGTGTCGGGGTCTTCTTCCGGCATCGTGTCCGAAATCAACTCGGCAAGTTCTTTGATCGTTGAATCGCCGACCAGCGGATCCGGATAAAAGTCGACAACTCCTTCGCCTTCGCGACCATGACATTGCACACAGGCGTCGCGATAAATCGCCTCACCGCGAACAATCGCGTCGGTTTCCTCGGCGCCATGCAACTTCGCAAAACCAGTTGAAAATGGTCCGACTGGCGAGCATGCCATCACAGCAAACGCAGCGACGCGACTTGCAAAACGGCAGGTAAGAGAGGTGCGGTGTTTTCTCATTTTGTGTGTCCGAGCAGCCGGCCTGGCATTGCAAAGTCCATCCAAGGTGGATGGCTCCCAGCGCAGGAATTCGAACGTGAAAACCAGAGCTGATTAGCTGCCAGAATAAAGGTCTCGAGGGATCTAGCGAGACTTTGGGTGGGATTATCGAGGCGAGTCGTTCGGTAGGTCGCAAAGGCGGGGGGGTTGAAAAAGCCCGGCGACGAGGACTTCTTCGATAGAACTAGCGGGGCCGAAAACAATGGCTGCCGCCCTGTCGATATTATAGCTTGTCGAACATTCTTGCAAAGCAACAAGACGTATTGGCTAGAGAAAGCCGGATTTGGGAGCGCAACCCTTGAATCGCGAGAAATCACGAAAGATCGTTTCGCCTAGCCGATGACTTTCGAAAGTTTCATCGACCTGACCGCGCAAATTGCCCTGAAAACCTTCGTTTATGGCACTGTCCCGAGACAATCCGTCGCAAGATTGCTTTATTTCCGTGGTAACCTTGCAAAATTTCGTGCCAAACCATATCCTCCCATCCCACAAAGCAAACAAAGTCCATTTTCCAATTTACGTTACCATCGAGTTATTCCAATGACCATGGATCGCAGCCTCAAGGTGCAAGCCGGGGCCATCAAGTCGCGAAACGTGCTAACACGGGCCGAGCGGATTGCTCGTCTGAAATCGCTTGACAAATTCGACGAAGAAAAGAGCATCGTTGGCATGCCCAAAGTGCGTGTCTTGAAGGTCTCACTAAAGAGAAAGAAAAAAGTGAAGAAGGCCGAAGACGAGCCCAAGGACAAGAAGAAGAAGTAAACACAGGCAATTTGCCTGCGAGCCGGCCGTCCTTTCCTTGCGAACGGACGCCGGCTTTTTTTTTGTCTCCACCGGTCTATCGGTTACGGTGGAAGCTGGCCTATCGGTTACCGGTGAAGTTGGCGTACGTACATGCTGGACAAACAAGCGGTCTCGCGGAAGGATATCGGGATGGAAGATTCTCTATGTGAACCCGAAACCGAAATCGCGGACGATGCCGCCACTGGGCCATTGCCAACCACTGGCATCGACCCCCAGCGTCTGCCGCGGCCCGAAGAAACCGAACCGCTGCAGATCATGTGGCGGTACGTGATCGTTCTATCGACTGTCCATTTGGTTGCGTTGCTGGCCTTCATTCCCTGGCTATTCACTTGGTCGGGGCTTGTCGCCGCGGTTGCCGGGCACTTTTTGTTCGGCATGATGGGCATCACGATTGGCTATCATCGATTGCTCACCCACCGTGGCTTTGTATGTCCAAAATGGCTCGAGCATACGCTGGCAGTATTGGGGATGTGCAATTTACAGGACAGTCCCGCGCGATGGGTTGCCATTCACCGAATGCATCATCAACACAGCGATCACCAGCCTGACCCACATTCGCCGCTAGTAAATTTTCTGTGGGGACATGTCGGGTGGGTCGTTTGCCGTCACAGACGACTCGACCGGACATCGCATTATGAACGCTACGTCCGCGACCTTCTCAGAGACCCGTTCTATTTGAAACTCGAACGGAAAGACGGCTGGTTCTTCGTCTTTCTAGCTCATGCTATCGCGATTACCTTCACCGGTGCTGTGGTTGGCTACGTTGTGGGCGGCGGACAGTGGGCGGTCGTTGGTAGGTATGCAGCCAGTTGGTACGTTTGGGCGGTCGCAGTTCGCACCGTGTTCGTGCTGCACGGCACGTGGTCCGTCAACTCGCTGTCGCATGTGTTCGGTTATCGCAACTATCAAACTCGTGACCACAGTACCAACAATTGGTTGGTTGCCTTGATCAGCCATGGCGAGGGCTGGCACAATAATCACCACGCTCAACCACGAAGTGCCGCGCACGGACACCGTTGGTGGGAGTTCGACATGTCGTGGCGAATCATTCAGGGCCTCGAACTAGTTGGCCTCGCCAAAGAAGTTGTGCGGCCAAAATCCAAGGTTGCGAGCGACGCCTGATAGCTGGCGTCGAGCTGAATCCTCGGGCCGGGCTCGATGCCTGACCAGACTTTGCCTTTGGCCAGCTGATGGGTTCACTCCCGGGACGTCGTCACCGCGATCAGTCCTGATCGTCGCTGACGGTGTTGCCGTCAACATCAACGACATCGACGAAGGACAACATCTCTCGGGGAATTTCCCCGTCCGCAATCGATGCCATTTGCATCAGCACTTTGCGATCCATTTCGTTACTGCGAAAGTCGACTTCACCGCTGCCCATCAACAGATGCAGGCCACCAGGATGATCGCTGGCGAGACCGCCGACATACGTCGAGGAAACTTCACGGTCGGCAGATTGAACGCCTCGAATTCGGCGACGCTCATCGTTGAGCCCGTGCCCCGCATTTCGCAAACTCGAACGTGTCCCGCTGAACCAACCAAAATCTTCTTCGTATCGAGACAGTTTTTCGCCGACGAACAGCGTGTAAGACAAACCGTCGCTGATCTCGTCAATGGTTGTCGGCAAGTTCAATCGAAAGACTCCGTCGTTGTATTCGTCAATCGGCGTTTCAGTCGACGAAGTGATTCCGGCGTAGCACGTCGCATTATCAGGGATCCCGCTAGCCGACGGACACAACAGTCCTGGCAAACGCAGCATTCGAACGGTCGCATTCTCTGGCGCGTAAACACTTGCTTGTTGATCAATCGCTTCATACACAGCTGCAGCATCCATCATCGGCAATAGCCCTGCGATCCAACTGTGATGGTAGCCCTTGGGAACGTTTTCAATCGGCCCTTTGGCGGCAGACGTCCCGATGGGAAACTGCTGGTTTCGAGTTTCGTAAGCGGAAAGAGCCAAAGACAATTGAACCAAATTGAATTGGCAATTACTGCGGCGTGACAACTCGCGCATGTTTTGCATTGCCGGGACAGCCATCCCGATCAGCACGCCAATGATGGCGATCACCACTAACAGTTCCACCAGAGTAAAACCGGCGTTTCTTCGAGGCCCAGTACAAGAAAAATCAGTCCGAAGCATTTGCATATCAAAAGTAGGAGCCAACATTCATTCGTCCTCGCTGTGAGTTTGTTTTAGTTCGCGGACCAGGAAATCCAATTCACGATCGCCTCGCATCCAGTGCGCTTTAATCCGTTCCGCTTGCCGATCGACTTCGACAGTGATCCGTTCGCCCGAATCCGCAGTGACGGGCAGGCTAACGGTGTCGACATCGAGTTCAGCAACCGCATCAACCGCCGCTTCCATCGCCTTTACCCGCGACTGAAGCCGCGTCCGACCGCGATTCGACCACTCGCCACGGACCAGCGCAGCGGTCGCGGCCGTGATGACGACCAACACGGCCAGCACCAGCATAAAAAAGGCAGCGCCGCGGCGCCGTGTTGCTCGCCGATCAACCGCAATCACGCCGCAGCGTCGGTTAGGCTGTTTCGTCAACGTCATGGCTTGTTCACCTCGATCGTCCAAGAAATGTCAGCTCGTCGCATTAACGCGATTGTGACGCGTCTGGAGTCGGTCTCGATTTTTGGATCACAGGCTACGGGCAACTCAAAGCGATCGACTGCGACCGGCTTGCCGTTTCTAAAAACGTTCCGTTGGATTCGATGCTCGTCTGCAAGAAATTCGTATCGAATTTCACCGTCGTCCGAATTCATCGTCAGCGGCCATTGGTCACCCGAAATCGAATCACTTTCAGCGGCATCGGTGCGGACGCGATCCGCCAAACGCTCAATCGCCAGACGAGCGCGACCGTCAAGCGTGGTTTTCTCGCCGATTTCCGTGACGTCGCGCAACATCCGAACTGCGGTCACGGCCAAAACCAACAGCAACGATAGCGTGGCGATCATTTCCAACAGAGTCATCGCCGACCGCTTGCCATGAGTGACGCGTTGAGACCGGATTGCTGCAAATGAGAGATTCATTCGGTGTCCTCCAGTGCGTCTTTTTGCTCGCCAGCGTCAGCTGCGCCTTCATCCGACTCGTCGGTGGGAGCTTCAACTAACTTTTCGTCGGCTTCTTCGCCGGCGTTCTTACCACCGTCGTTTCCGGCGGGCGGTGTTTCGAGTCGCCAGTCATGCCGCCGCACCAGCGTTCCATCTCCGGCTGAAAACTCGGCGATCACGTGGACGCCATGAATGTCACCATCTTCGAAATCGTCGACTGACACACGAGCGATACAGCCGGCGTTGCTGGCCACGGATTGCCCCGCAGCCTCAGCCTCCTCTCGGACTTCGTCGGCTAGCAATGGGCGTATTCGAGTTAGAAAATTATCTGCGGCTAGTGTGGCCGCCAATTGCCGATCCGATTGCCGTCCCAGATCAACCGATCCTCGCGACAATTTTGCAAGAGCGACACCGGCAGTTGCCAGCATCGCGGCCGCCAAGACCGCTTCGACAATGACACTGCCGTGGACCGCTCTCGCTCGACGAACACATTTCGATTTCAGATCGGGATTCATACACGAGGCTCCGCCAAAGGAGAAATCAGTTGGAAAAGGCTCGAGAAAAAGCCAAACGAGTAACTCAACACCGCAGCGGCCAACAGCAGCACGATGAAAGGGAACAGGAAGCTCATCAGCCAACGCAGATTTGATTGTGAATCCCGAACCGTCTGATCCGCGAACGTTCGCAGCAATTCCGCCGTGCGCCTTGGCGACGCGTCCCCAAGCCAGGCGGCTTCACTTGCGTCGATCCATCCAGCGCGATGGATTGCATCGGACGGAGCGCGTCCCTGCTCGATCAATTCCATCGCGTACTGCAAAGACCGACGCTCGTATCGCCGAACAGAAATCAAATGCCCGACCGCCAGTGCTCGCCCCATCGGCCAGCCATGATCGATCGCATCGGCAAGCCCGCCCAACACCTCGGCTTTATGCTGGGCCAGACGGGGTGTGATCGGAAACCAAGTGGGCAGGCGAAAACCAAAGATGTGACCGCGGCTCATCACCGGTACGACGATCAAGACGACAAAACTAAGCAAGAACAAAATCCAGTACGCCGGCCGCGCCGTCATCATGTCTCGGTTTGACATGTCGATCCCGAACTCATGGAACATCTGCTCAAGCGTTGGAACGATGAACAACGCCATAAAGCTGAACACCAAACACGTGACCGTCGCCGTGATTACCAAATAAAGGAACTGCCCATAGGCCGGCATCCAACCATTCTCGATCGAATCAAGGCCCGCGTCGTGGCTTGCTTCTGCTCTTTCAAATCGATCCATCGCGGCTGACAAGCCACTCCGTTTTTTCGCCGCTTCACCGGTCTCCTCGACGGGGCTTGATACAGGCGTCTGCAAAGCGACCGCGGTTGCCAACTGCAGCGGCACCCGCGACCGCGCGGCCGCTTCGATCGGATCCTGCCCCATCATCAATCGCCGAGCGTATTCGTAACACGGCCCGGCGAGCGGGCCTGACTTCGAAAACGCCACGGCGACTTTCGTGATTGCACCGTCATGCCGACAGACCGCAAGTAGCGTCGAGTTGAAAGCCCGCGAGGCGTTCAAATGTCGGCGGGACGCAAAGTCCATAATCGAAAACACCAACAGCGTCATCATCACCAACCCGAACAATGACGGCAAAAGCACGACAAAGCACAGCAGTGTTAGCAACACCAACAGTGTCCACAGAATGATTCGCAAGGTTCGATTCATGATGCATTCAGTCCTGACAGAGCCTAAAACCCGAAACCGTTGACCATGCTGCCAACTGCTTTCCACATCCAGCCGAGCGTTGCCGAGATCGAAATCCAAATCAAGAAACCAGTTAGCACTGTCGCGATCAAGGGAACGGAATGCGACAGCAACATCAGACGACGTCGCCCGACCTCTAAAAAATGATCCGATGCCAATTGCCACTGTGCCTGAGGCTGTGACTCTGCGGCGCCTAGCAACAACTCAAGTACGGCAACGTCTCCACTTGTATTCGGTAAGTTCGACACGGGCGTTTTCCCCGCTTCGACTCTGTCCGCAGCGTGAAGCAGCCAACTGCGGCAATGGCCCCGGCTAAGCGTTTGGGCGGTCGCGCGAAAGGCTTGAGGGAAAGTGAACCCGGCCGACAGCAAACGCGTCACGGCATTGCTTGCCGACGACCACTGAAGCGCCGACAACGTGGAATGAAGCCCGGGCAATCGCCCCGACACAAAGCCCGTCAGTCCACCAAGAACCAGTGCGACTGCGATCGCAGCGAGTAACCAAGGGGTGTAAATCACGACCGACATCGACGACATGCTAAGAAGTTCGCCAGAGGTCATATCGATACCGAACGGGTCTTGAAAAATCTCGACCACGCTTCGCGACATGACCCACGCCACGACAGCGCTGACGATCGCGGCTAGGGTCAACATCAACCACCCCGAGAACAAACAGAGCTTTGCCCGACGGCACAAGGTTTCGATCTCTCGCTGGCTTTCAATCCACTCGATCGCGATCGCCGAATTGCCCGGCACGGTCGCCAGCAATGACGCGACCGAATCAAGTTTCGATGACGCCGCCGCCGAGCGATTCGGCTGCTGGTTTGCCGCGATACCGCCTGTTGCACTTACCACTGCGCCACCTCGCGATAGACAGGCCCGATAACCCACCAGGCGTACGTAAAAACAAAACCGCATCCGACGACAACCATCGCGACGCGAGGCATCAACTGAGACCAAAAGTAAGCTCGCCGCCGCGATGATTCAGCGTGCCGAGCACCCAAGTAATACAGTCTTGCAACTAAGATCGATGGCTCACGTAGTGCGGTAGAGCTAGACGCAGAATCATTCAGCGAAAATGACAACGCTAATTCATCGCCATCGATATCAGCCAACTCGGACGATTGACCGATCAGCTTGGCGATCGCAGATGCAGACAAGGAAGGGTGCTTGATCGACTGCAACGCAGCATCACCCGATAGCTTTGCCGCTCTTTGAATCGCTTCTTCTTCGGGCACGTCATTCATGATCTGGTCGGCCAAAGAATAGAAGAACAAGCTCAACCTCGAGTGACGAGGCAAAGCGTTCCTCGCTCGCAACGCTCCCCAGATCAAAAGCCCCAACAAGCCCGCTACGATGGGCACCATCCAAACGTTTTGGTTCAACCAACCGCACATCGCAACTAACCAAGGCGACCATTGAAAATCTCGGCCCTCATTTTTCAGCACCAAGGGAACCACTACCTTGATCGTGGTGACATAGGCGATCACCGCCAACAGCAGGGGATAAAAATAGGCAATCCGAGTTGCGCCAGCGAAACGGTCTCGGCGGCGCAGTTGTTGAGCCAATCGCGAAACCATGCGGACGTCGCCGCCACGGCCCGACGCCTCGATCGCCGCGCTGACTTGTGCCGTCATTGGCGAAGCGACTTCGCCGACCGCATCTTCGATCGACTGGCCACGTTCTAACCGATCAGCGATCCGACCAGCGGCTGTGCCAACTCGCCCCATTCGACGCTTCTGCAGCCGGCGCATGGCGGCTTCGACAGGCAACTCCGACGCCAACGCGCAGGCGATTTCGTCAATCAGTCCGGCGAACTGGCGATCACTTAGCTTGACCATGAATGAATGCGCTGGTGAGAGGCGGAACCCAAATAAGACATTCCTTCTATATTAATGATCCCCGACGCCACTGACAAGCCTGACAATGGAAGAAACCACGACCTCGGATCAAAATTTAATGGCTAGCGCGAATGCATCGGCGGGCACAAGATAGGGAATCCGCTGCCAAACATTTCAAGAAAACTTCCCCAGTTGCCCAAATTCTTTGGCGGGCATCGAAGAACGACAAAGCTTTCCCTACTAGCCGGGGTTCTGGTCGCATAGGGGCAATCATGCGATTGGTTTTCTTGGCTTCTAAACAGACGCAGGTCTGACTAGAAGCGGGTGCGAATGGAGAAGGGGCACCATCGATTGATCACTGCGGTGCTTACCCACCCGTGGGTGACGCCGCGACGGCTTTTTCGATGCCACTCTATTCGCACTCGCGTTTTTAACACCGACTGGCTCGCACAAATCGAGCAAGGCAGGCTATAACGAGGGCGTTGCAGCACGGCGTTTGGTGAATTGGCGTGGCTGCGTAGAAAACACCTGCCGCACTCTTCAATGCGCGTCCTTCATGCCAAGCCCTCAGCCCGCCCCGCTGTCGAAGATTTCACCAACAGACCAAACGCTTGTTTGTTTAGTCCGGGATGGCGACGAAGACGCTGCCGAGCAACTTTACGACCGGTACGCTCGACGCGTATTCGGTTTAGTCGATGCGAAACTGGGTGCACATCTTCGCGAGCTTACCGAACCCGAAGATATTGTTCAGTCGGTTTTTCGCAGTATTTTTCGTGGTGTTCGCGCAGGCAACTACGACGCACCGCCGGGGAAAACACTTTGGAGCCTGTTGGCAGTTGTTTCGGTAAGCAAGCTAGTCGACCGAGCAAACTATCATTCGGCCCAATGCCGTGATTCGCATCGAAACGCCCCCCTGGTTGACGGTAATTCACGCGAACTGGAAACGGACCCGCGTGCTCATGAGTTCTTGAAGCTGTGCGTCGAAGAAACCCTGGCAACGCTTCGCCCGATCGAACAAGAAATCATGACTCTTCGAATTGCCGGGCATACGATCGAAGACATCAGCGAAACGGTCGGTCGCAGCGTTCGCACAGTCGAGCGAACCCTCCAAAACACTCGCCAGAAACTGGCGAGCCAACTTCTAAACGATGCGACCGCGGGCTAGTTAAATTCGCGCGCCAATGCGGTAACGCGAGGTCGAGAGAAAATGATCGCCGGTCTTTCGGCGTGCGCGATGGTTCGCAGCAGATCGGCGGAGCGATCGGGCGATTATCTATTACCGTTGAGACCTTGTCACCACCGCAATTGCTGCCCCCGAAATGATGCAAAACGTCACCCCGCCGCGACTCCAAGTGCAATTGCCGTATCACGAGGCCCCTCGTACTATCTAGATTGAACTTGATCGACCGCAAGCTGATTGCGTCACAGAGAACAATGACGGCTAAAGGTCGCTACGCCCGATCGTCGCAAACTTTCTCACCACAAACGTCGTTGAATAACCTGAAACGAGGATACGCGTGATTGACCGTCGCGGATTAACAGTGCTGGAATTGCTGGTCACGATGGTGATCATTGCAATTTTGGTTGCGTTGGTCCTGCCTGCGATCGGATCGGCTCGCGAGGCCGGTCGGCGAATCGTTTGCGTCGACCATCTTCGTGAGGTCGGCTTAGCTCTCCACAACCACCATAATGCTCGAGAAAGCCTGCCGGTCGGCTGGACATACGACCTCGATCATCAATCCGCTTACGGATGGGCGATACAGACTTTACCGTTTCTCTCACAGCCAGGCCTGTTCGATTCAATTGATTCGAAATTGCCGATCGCCAACCCAGCCCACACTGTTGCTAGACAGACAGCGATTCAGGTTTTGCTCTGCCCGTCGGACATCACCGAGCCATCCTTCACGCTGTATAAAGCAAGTGAGGCCGACGACGATGACGACGACGCGTCCCAGAGCAATCGTTCGACTCGCACGAGCGAGCACCCCAACGCTTCGCCGCCCTTGGTTGAGTTGCCGACGGCCAATTACGTCGGGGTGTTCGGAACTCTCGATCCCGATGAAGAAGATTCAGTACTTGCAGGTGACGGAGCGTTCGTAGCAGAGCGGCGAGTTCGATTCCGTGACTTTCAACGCGGACTTAGCAACACTCTGATGATTGGCGAGCGAACGATGGCCTTCATCCCGTCGACCTGGCTAGGCGTCGACATCACCGGCGAAGACGCCACCGGGCGACTTGTCGGTTCAGCTCTCGAAGGCATCAACCATCCCTTTGCCGATGAATGCGAATTTTCAAGTCGTCATCCCGGCGGAGCCAACTTTTTATGGGGCGATGGACATGTCAGTTTCATTGCGGAACAAATTGATTTAAGCGAGTACCACGCCTTAGCCCGATTGCTGCGCCAATAGTCCCTGCATCCAGTTTTATCGCTTGAAGATCACCGAGCCTCACTTCAAATGCAACGAATCCAAATCACAAAATGCGAAGCCGAAGTCATGGAAGTGGTTTGGGCAAAAGGCCAAGTCACCGTTGGTGACGTGGTTGCCGCGATCGATCGCGATCTTGCCTACACGACGATCATGACCACCATGCGGATCTTGGAAGAAAAAGAGTTTCTAAAACGAGGCGAGAAAATTGGTCGAGCTTACACTTACCTTCCCAAGGTAACGCGTGAAAAAGTGCAGGGCGGCATGCTAGCCGAATTGACAGACCAACTGTTCGGCGGTTCCGTCCGCTCTCTTGTACTTAGTCTGATGAAATCAGAACAGATTTCGCACGCCGAGGTCGAAGCGCTCCGGCTAGCAGCAGAGAAGTTAGAAGAGACCGACGAATGAACGAAATGCTGCTAACCGAAGTTTTGGTCGGCCTGCTGATTCAGACAACAGTCGTGGTCGCGATAACATTCGCACTGGACCTTTGGCTGGGCAATTCCCGAGCGAGCTGCCGGCTATGGACCGTCTGCTTTGTCGGCGTCTTATGCCTGGCAATCGCTGGGTTACTGCTGCCCCACTACCGAATGTTTCGCGTTCCCACCATTCGCCCCGGAACCGTGCTAGCGGAAATTTCGCTTTGCCAACCCACTGCCGTGCGGATCGCAACCACCGCTTGGGCGATAGGTTTCGGACTGATGCTGGTATGGCGGTTGCTAAGCTATGTTGGCCTTTGCGTGTTCCTGCGTCGCGATTGCCGGCCGATGACAAAAGACGAGCGCCGCAAATTACCGGTCCAAGTGAACGAGTTCGGGACCGATCTGCGAGTCCTGGTATGCGAGTCAGTTGACGGCGCTTTCTGCTGGCAACTCCACTACCCAACGATTGTCTTGCCCGCTTCGCTATTGCATGACTCACCGACCGAACAACGCCACGTGATCCTGCACGAACTTGAACACCTACGTACCAACCACCCGCTGCAACATTTTCTGCAAGGAGTATGCCGCACACTGTTCTGGTTTCACCCAATGATCTGGATGGCCGGACGACGGGCTGAACTGGTTCGCGAATTCTTGTGCGATGAGCACGCTGCGCTAGCGTGCGGAAAAATTTCATCGTACCTGCGAACGCTGGCAAAGATCGCTCAGCGAAGCAACGTCTCGCCGTCCTGTGTTTTATCATTCGGGCGCAGCAAAAGTGCATTGATCCAGCGAAGCGACCAACTGGTCACCGTTGCCCGGCGAGGCACAGACAACCACGGCAGCGCAGCGATCATCGGCGTCGTAATTTTGGCTTCGACCATCATCCTAACCAGCCAACTTTGGCCCCCCGTCAATCCACTGGCTTCCACACGAAGCGACTGGTCGCCTTGGCCAACATGGACCGCGCAATCACTGCACGATTTTGGAATCCATGTCCGCGATTTTGAATCGTTTGACGAAGATCACGGAATGCACGACCTGCTCCTCGACGACTAGCATCAATCACGACTAACGCCGTCGGCGGAAACGAGCCATGCCGCCGATACCGGCAATCGCAACCAAATCAAGGCTCGAGACTTCGGGAACCGCAACGATCGATGTCTCAAAAGCAAAATCATCAATCGCCCCAAATCGATTGACATTGTCAATTCCCGTTCGTCCGCCATCAAAGCCGATCGAAAAACCTGCGATACCAAGGCCCGCGGGAGCAGTAAAACCGAAAAACAATTCGTGTGCGATTGGCGTCGAAGTGTCGGTTCCGACGTAATCGAACGAGTATGTATGCGACGTGCTATCCGAGAGGGTGGTCGTTAGAAAACCACGCAGCTCTGTTCCACTGACTCCCTTAACTTCGATTCCAAATCCAATTTTCGAAATCACTTCGTTAACCGTATTCGATGCCCCCGACAGGCTAAGCGCAACTTCCGCCCGGTTGAGAACGCTCAACCAGCTACTGCCGGATAACGCTTGAGCAACATTGCCTGGCACCGAATTGCTTCCCACTAGGCCATTGGCGAATTGATTAGCAGGTGTGTCGTTGTTATAGGTCCCTGACAAAGTCAGTTCTTTCCCAAGACTGTACGTACCGACAATATTTCTTATCGCCGCTGGCGTATCGACCGACCCCAGCGCGCCACCCAATTCAAAATCGATCACCCCGCCAGTCCCGTTTGCAAAAGCACTTGCAACGCTTGCTTTGAGTTCCCCGGGGTTCACATTTCCGCCCGCTACCGATTCCAGCAGGACGTTATTGGGATTGAATGCTGATACAGCGATGAATTCAGCTGATGCGTTCATGCAAGTCAGCGACATCAAACCAGCAACTACAACAATCGCGCGAACTGCAAAGTTCATATCAAAGAACCGACATCGTTTAGAGAGGAAATCAGACAAGAAACGCGTGCGAGCTTAGACCTCGCACCGTGGTGCAAATCCTAACTCAGCCGGCACTGATCCGCGTCACACTCAACCAAACAAAATTGTCTTCAAGTGGTCCGCTCCCCGCTCAACTGAGTGGTTTGCGTAGACATTGCGTCGCCCGCCGTCCGACCATCGAAGTCGTGCATGATCGTCCTGCTTGACGTCGCTAATCGCCCGCACTAATTCGTCTAAGTTGCCGGGGCGATACGTTCGCCCCCCGCCTGTCGCGGTGATCAACTCGCCGAAGGCGCCGTGGTCCGGTTGCAATACAGGGACACCCGAGGCAAGAGCTTCCAAAATGAATAGTCCCTTTGGATCCTCGTAGTCCGTTGGAACGCAAAGCAGATCGAGTGACCGCAAGAATGCGACCTTCTTCTCAAGCGACGGACTGCCGTGATGCATGAACCGATTCCCGAGTGATGCCAGATCGATTTTCGCTTGCTGTTCATCAAAGTAAGTCTGATTGTTTTCGCCCAACCATCCGGCCGCATGAAGTCGCAAGTTTTGATGTGATGGATCACCTGCCAGCCGGATGAAGGCATCAACCAGATGATGGAGTCCTTTTTCAGGCGCCATGCGAGCGAGGTAGCCCAAGCGAAACTCGTCTTCGTCCTTGGGAAGTGCTGGCACATCCTGCTGATAAGGCATGACGTCGATCGATAACGGCGTGATGACCATTTTGTGATCGGGAATCTGAAGTAGCTCTCCCATTTTCGCTGCATAGAAATGGCTATGAACAATGAACCGATCAACCGACGTCACCAAGTCGCGACACAGCTCAATCGCTTGCGTCCGGTACTTGGGCGGTAGGTGATCCAGAAAGATATCGTCACCCTGTAACACCACCACCAATCTTGCGTTTGGCAGCGCTACGCGAATCATCGGCAGCGAGCCGCCAATCAACAAGTTGCTTAACACTACCGCGTCGGGGCGAACTTCGTCGGCCAACCAACGAGTCAATCGCCGCACCTCGCCAGACTGTTGACCATGGGCCCCCTGCAGCATGGAAACCGCGAGCGCCCCAAGTTTGGCCGCATCGGTCGAATGTGTCTTTCGTGTGGCCAGGTTCAATAGCAACTTCCAATCCAAAGTCCGGCGGAGAGACTCTGGCACGAATCGCATCCAGGGCCACTGCTGCATTAAATAAATATGGATCCCGCCAAAAAAGACGCGATCGGTGGCCACGCTCGTCTCGTCGGTTCGTATCGGCGTGTAGACAGGCTGCAACAGGCAATCGACACCGTTAGCAATCAACGCCTTTGCCAGTGCGTTGTCGTGCATGCAACTGCCGCAGTACATCCCGGCGGCACCGGCGGTCAGATAAACGGCTTTCATGGAATCTTTGCTCGCCCGTTTGACTCAGTTAAAACGTTTCGATCTCTGACAAATGTCACGTACCCTCGACCGGATTGATGATACAGGCAAGGAAAGAATGCTCGTTGTGACAAATCGGCACCGTTCCTATACTTCCAGTTGATTTCTCGCCTTACTGGCTCGCTGTTCTCCGCCCAACATGGCGAGAATTTCACATTATCCTCCCGTAAACTGGCTCATGGCCCAAAATCCCGACCTCACGGCAATTTCAGACGCAAAAGCCCCCTATTACTGGGGCATAGATGTCGGCGGAACCGGGATCAAAATTGGCTTAGTCGATGATGTTGGCAACACATTAGCATTCGAGTCTCTGCCGACTCGCGAGAGCGAGGGAGCGACCGCCGCAATGCAGCGAGTCGCCGCAGTCATCAACGATTTCGAAGAACAGTTTGACATTTCGGACCAGATACGGCGAGTCGGCCTGGGCGCTCCCGGCCCGATCGACTTACCACGCGGCTATCTGGTCGCCCCACCCCAATTGCCGTCTTGGTGGGACTTCCCGATCCGCGACTTCGTATCGAAAATGCTTGAGCGGCCGGTATCGTTTTTGAACGACGCCAACGCGGCGGCGTTCGGCGAACACTGGATTGGGACCGGCAAGGGTGCCGCATCGATGCTGCTGTTGACCCTAGGCACAGGCGTCGGCGCGGGGATCATCTTAGAAGACCGCATGGTCAACGGCGTCAACAGCTTTGGCAGCGAGTGCGGACACATCTTGGTCGACCCATCGCCCACCGCGCGGCTTTGCGCGTGGGGTGGTGGACGCGGCCAACTGGAAGCCTACGCATCCGCAAGCGCCGTGGTCCAGCGAACTCGCCGGCTGCTAACCGACGGACGAACCAGCTTGATGAGCGGACACTTGCACGGCAACGATACGGAACTGACGGCCAAACGAGTTTACGAAGCCGCGCTCGAATCCGACGAACTGGCGCTGGAAATTATTGACGAGACGGCAAAATGGCTGGGCATCGGAATCACGTCCATCGTTCACACGGTTGATCCCGGCACGATTGTGTTGGGCGGCGCGATGAACTTTGGTGGTGCAGACTGCCCAATTGGCCAGCGATTCTTGCAACGCGTCACGAACGAATTTAAACAACGAACGTTTGAAAACGTGTTCAATGGAACCACCATTGGATTCGCCACACTCGGCGCCGATGCTGGATACTTAGGCGCCGCGGGCTACGCTCGAAACGAAAGTCACACAAACTGATTCCCCGACTGCGACAACAGCCCAACCCGCCCCATCCGATTCATCGCCCCCTCTGCGATCACATTTCGCTCGAAAATTATGACAGCCAATATCCGCAACTTCTGCATCATCGCCCACATCGATCACGGCAAGAGCACGCTCGCTGACCGATTGCTTGAGCATACCGGCACGGTGATGAACCGCGACAAGAAAGAACAGATGCTGGACGACCTTGATCTGGAACGCCAACGTGGCATCACAATCAAGGCTCGCGCGGTGAAGATGAAATTGAAACATAAGGGACAGGAATACGAACTGAACCTGATCGACACGCCTGGTCATGTCGACTTTCAATACGAAGTCTCGCGTTCGCTAGCGTGTTGCGAGGGTGCTTTGTTGCTGGTCGATGCTTTTCAAGGCGTTGAGGCGCAGACGATGGCGAATGCGTTTGCGGCGATGGAACACAACCTGTTCATTGTTCCCGTGATCAACAAGATCGACCTGGCAATGGCACGCCCGGACGAAGTTGCCGAGGAAATGATGAACGCGTTGGGCACCGATCCGGATGACTGTGTCCGCGTCAGTGCCAAGACGGGCTTCGGGGTTGATGAGTTAATCAATACAATCATCACAAAGATTCCGCCGCCGACCGGAGATCCGAACGCCACCTTGCAGGCGATGGTTTTCGATTCGAATTACGACGACTACCGTGGCGCGATAACGTATGTCCGCGTGATGGCGGGTACAGTTAAAAAAGGCCAGAAGATCCAGTTCGTACGAGCCGGAACTGTCCACGAAGTGGTCGAGCTGGGACAATTTGTTCCCCAGCGTCAAGCCAGTGATTCGTTGACGACCGGCCAAGTAGGTTACTTGATTTGCAACATCAAGAGCCTTGGCGATGTCCACATCGGCGACACCGTCACAATCGTCGGTGACAAGGGCGCTCCGGCATTGCCGGGATACGCTCGTCCCAAGCGAATGGTTTATTGCGGGCTGTTTCCAAGTGACGGTCAAGAATTCTCGGACCTGCGTGATGCGCTTGAACGATTGGCCGTGAACGATCCAAGCTTCGAATTTGAACCGGAAACCAGCGATGCGCTTGGGTTCGGATTCCGTTGTGGTTTCCTAGGGCTGTTGCACATGGAAATCATCCAGCAACGCTTGGAAAGCGAATCCAACATTGACTTGGTGCAAACGGCACCGAACGTGACGTACGAAGTCGTCGACAAACGTGGCGAGACAATCATCATTCACAAACCGCAAGACGTTCCCGAGCCTGGTGACATTGCCGAATTTCGCCAGCCGATCGTTCGCTGCAATGTGATCATCCCTGGCGAATTCATCGGTGCAGTGATGAAGCTTTGCCAAGAACGCCGCGGCATTCAGAAGAACCAAGAATACCTCGGCGCGAACCGAGCGATGTTGACGTACGACATTCCGCTGGCCGAAGTGGTGTATGACTTGCACGATAAGATCAAGAGCTGCACCCGAGGCTACGGGACGCTTGATTATGAGATGGTGGGTTATGAGGCGGCTGATCTGTGCCGCATGGACATCATGGTCAACGGCACCCGCGTGGACGCTCTTAGCATTGTCTGCAACAAGGCCGATGCGGACCGGCGAGGCCGGGCGGTTGCCAAGAAACTGAAGGCCGAAATTGAACGTCACATGTTCGAGGTCGCCGTCCAGGCAGCAATCGGCAGCCGGGTGATCGCTCGTGAAACGATCTCAGCGATGCGAAAGAATGTGACGGCCAAGTGTTACGGTGGCGACATTTCTCGAAAACGCAAGCTCTTGCAGAAACAAAAAGAAGGCAAGAAACGCATGAAAGCGGTCGGCAACGTCGAAATCAGCCAAAAGGCGTTCATGGCAGTGCTTAGTGACGGTGATTGATCTGGCCCATGCTCGTTCGCCAAACATTCACGCCGGACGTTCCTGATTGCCTTTCGGACCGGAAACGACCAGCAACTTGGTGTGGAGTGAATCCATCCACTTGATGTATTCACTCCGAAAGCCACGGTTGGGGTGGTCATCCCCAGTAACTGGTCACGCGTTGCCTGTGACGCGTTGCCAGCAATAGGCGAAACCCATATCTTTTGTCCATGTTCTGCTGACCCGTCGGCAGAGAAACTAACAACAAAGCTTTCTTATGTGTTCGGTTGGTGCCCTTCACTGGGCAGCCGCGTTCGGTGCATTCCGAAGGCGGCAGGCGGCCAATCGCTCATGGACTTTTCCGCGAATTGTGCTCGCGGATGCTTCTGTTTGGAAGTGGTTTCGTGAAGGCGATCCTCGAAATTTTGGGTGAGCATGGTGTTTCGTTCTGGAAAATTGATAGCCCTGGCTGGATTCGTCGTCGCCTTGACGATCGTCTCGTCGCTGGGAATGGCGCAAGACGCCGTCGATGCCGCTGATTCGGCAGCGACTTCGTTTGAAATCGCAACCGGCACTGCTTCGGATGTGCCCGAGGGTGCGCTGACGGACGAAGAGATTGCCAACGGGCCGGTCGCGGCCCACAACGCGTGGATGCTGGTTTGCTGCGCCTTGGTGCTGTTCATGACCGCACCTGGTTTGGCAATGTTTTACGGCGGGTTGGTTCGTCGCAAGAACGTGTTAAGCGTGATGATGCAGTGCATCTTTTTGATGGGACTGATGACGATTATCTGGGTGACCTACGGTTATTCGCTCGCCTTTGGCGGCAGCGGCGGATGGATCGGCAACTCGGAATACCTGTTCATGAACGGAGTCCAACGCGTCTATAGCGAAACGCTTCGCCAGCCCGTAACGCCGATGGAAGGCGAAATGACTCGGCTGACTCATATGCTGTTCCAAGGCATGTTCTTCATCATTACTCCGGCGCTGATCTGTGGCGCGTTTGCTGAACGAATGAAGTTCAGCGCGATGGTGGTTTACTCGATCGTTTGGGGATCACTGATCTATTGCCCCCTTTGTCACTGGGTTTGGGACGGCGGGCCACTGTCTTACAACGATTCGAGCATCGCCGGGGGTGCGCTCGACTTTGCTGGCGGGACGGTCGTTCACATCAGCAGCGGTATCTCGGCATTAATCGCCGCGATTCTGATTGGACCGAGAATGGGATTCTTGAAAGAACCCATTCAACCTCACAACCTAACTTACACGGCGCTCGGCGCTGCGATGTTGTGGGTGGGCTGGTTTGGCTTCAACGCGGGCAGCGAATTGATGTCGGATGGTTTGACTAGCAGCGCGTTTGCCGTCACTCATATTTCTGCAGCGGCCGGTGCCGTCGCCTGGGCGATGACCGAATGGGGCGTGCTAGGCAAGCCAACCGTGCTGGGTGCCAGTTCGGGTGCTGTCGCTGGATTAGTTTGCATCACACCCGCGGCAGGCTTTGTGCAACCGATGCCGGCGATCATCATGGGCGTCGCCGCAGGAGTGGTTTGCTACTGGGCGTGTTCAAAGCTGAAGTTCATGCTGAAGTACGACGATGCCCTTGACGCGTTTGGTGTTCACGGAGTCGGCGGGACACTAGGTGCCGTGTTAACCGGTGTCTTCGCAACCCGAGCCTGTTGGGACGTTAGTGGCGGCAAGCCGATCGGACTAATCGAATCCGGTGGTGACCCGAGTTTGGTGATCGGTCAAATCGTGGCCGTTGGCATTACGTTCTTGTTTGCCGGCATTGGCAGCTTTGTCTTGCTGAAACTGATTGACATTTCGATTGGCCTTCGAGTACCTGCCGAACACGAACAGCGTGGACTGGACGTTACCAATCACGGTGAAGACGGATACATGTTCAACTAACAGTCTTTTTCACTTTTAACTGAGTCACGATCGACGCAGCCGTCACGCACAACGTGGCGGCTGCAATCGTTTGTGCTTGTGACACCGACAAAGCACCCGCAATTTGCCCCCACGTCATTGACCCGCCCGCCATCGAAATCGCCATCACCGTCATGTAGCAACTCATGCCGCGCGCTCGAAACTGGTTCGGCAGCGTCATTTGCGCAGACGAGTTCAACGTCGTTAATGTGATCATCCAAGTCGAGCCCATTACAAACATCGACACCAAAGCTCCAATGGCCTCGGTCGCCAAACTCATACCTAACATTCCGCCAGCAAAAACCAAGACCGCTGCAACGACGGTCCAGTCGGTCCCCAAACGCAAATGCATACGGTGCAACAGCCAAGCCGCCGCGACCGCTCCTGCTCCGATGGTCGTAACCAATAATCCAAACCCATCTGCATCCCAGCCAAGCCGGTCTCGCGCGACCAGCGGTAACAACGACCATAGCGCTGAGGCTGGCCAAACGAACATTGCCAGTCGCACAAGCGTTTGACGCATTGCGGGTTGTCCGCGGACATAAGCAATGCCTTCGGTCAACGATTTTCGATACGACAGACCATTCGACGACTCAGTCACGTCGCGTTTCCAACTCGTCAACAGGACGAGCACCGCAGCAAACGAAGCTGCGTTGGCCGCAAATGCGATCCACGGTCCTGCGATCGCAATCAAAATGCCGCCAACCGCCGGCCCGACCGATCGGGCCAAGTTGAAACTGATACTGCCCAACGCGATCGACCGAGCCAATTGAGATCGTGGTACCAGTTCAGGGATCGTTGACTGCCACGTCAAGACGTGCAGCACCATCCCCAAGCCCAACACAAAGGTTAACGCCAACAGCGACCACGCCGTGACGATGCCCGCCAATGTCAAAGCTGCAAGCGTTGACGTCGTCGCCAGCATGCACCACTGAGTGAGAATCAACAGCTTTCGACGATCCACTCGATCAGCCAAAACGCCAGCCGGTATCGCCAACATCATCATCGGCAACGCCATCGCCACACGAACGGCCGAAACCATTTCTGGAGACGAATCCAAATTGGTCATCAACCAACCCGCACCGATTTCGTGAATCCAAGTACCCAAGTTGGACACAATCGATGCAAACCAAAACGCCCGAAAAACCGGAACCGCTAGCGGCGCCCAGGGTGATGGATCGATCGACTCGGCAGCAGCTTCGCTGTTCAACTCGGCGTCTGCATTGATGTTCGTCTCGACGTGCGGCACAACACCGTGCGCCGACTCAGAAACGTGCATATCAGTAGGTCGCGGTTCGATGGCTTCAGATTTCAATTTCGAGAATCCAGTTCACTTTCAACAAACAACCGTTGCAAGCGTAACCACCGGAACAGTTTTCCCATTGTGCACAGACTTACGTGCTAAGTTTCAACAGCATTGCCTCTGATTATAGAAGAACTGTAAACCCAACGATCTTTTGATGATTCACGTCCACGACCTACGCAAGCTTTACGACGACTATTTGGCTGTCGATGGCGTATCGTTCTCACTTCATCCTGGACAGATTTGTGGCTTAGTTGGCCCCAACGGAGCGGGAAAAACGACCACAATGCGATGCCTAGCGGGGCTGATCCGCGCCACCGCCGGATCGATCGAAATTGCCGGCGGACGCATCTGCGATTCATCCACCCAGCGTGATTCGATCGCACTGAAGCGGCAACTCGCCTACGTCCCCGATGATCCACCGCTGTTTGACGACTTGACCGTCCAGCAACACTTGGATTTTATCGGGCGAATCTACGGCGTCACCGATCATCTTGCGAAAGCCAATTCACTGCTCAGTCAGTTTGATCTGCAAAACAAGCGGGACGCTGGCGCGACGACTCTCTCGCGAGGCATGCGGCAAAAGTTGGCCGTCGCCTGCGCGTACCTCTACGACCCTAGCGTCCTGTTGCTCGACGAGCCTCTGACTGGCTTGGACCCACCCGGCATCCGAACTCTGTTGCAATCGATTCGCGACCGAGCAGCAAGCGGCGCGACGATCATCATTAGCAGCCACTTGCTGGCCATGATCGAAGACGTCTGCACACATCTGCTAGTGATGCAAAACGGGAAAGCGAAATACTTTGGTGAAAGCGCTGACTTGCGATCGCAATTCCCCGAAGCGGCCACGCTTGAAGCCGCCTACTTTGCCGCCACGTCCGATCACTCATCATACGCTCCGCTGCCTGGACTATCCGCAATCGATCCATTGAATTCACACCATCAAGTGACCAGTCAATCCACCGGAGTGTATTCGTGAGTGGCTGCGAAACCAGCCAAAGTTCGGCGACCGGCAATTGGGACGCATTCGAAATGCATCGCCAGCTCGCAGCATTGCTAGTTGCGAGAGGACGATTTCGGTTTGCACGCACGATCGCTCGAATGCGTTCGCCGCGCCGTATCGTGGCAACCTCGTTGACCCTGATTTTCTTTTTGGTCTACCTGATTAACGGCATCTTCATTCTTGCAACGCGCCTGCCTGCCGACCCTGAACGACTG
Source organism: Rubripirellula reticaptiva (assembly GCF_007860175.1). Taxonomy (NCBI): domain Bacteria; kingdom Pseudomonadati; phylum Planctomycetota; class Planctomycetia; order Pirellulales; family Pirellulaceae; genus Rubripirellula; species Rubripirellula reticaptiva. The sequence goes on from NZ_SJPX01000003.1 coordinate 346,278, forward strand.
CGACTCTGGCTGTCCGGCGGGATGGTCATCTACGCCGTCTATCACGCGGTACGCTGCGCATGGTCGCATCGAACGGCTGATCTAGAAATGAACGATGCGGAAACGTTGTGGCTCGGCGGCGCACCGATCCATCGCTCCACCCTGGCGATCTATCACGTCAACGGACTCGTGTTCTCGTCGGCGTTAAAGACTGCTCTGCTAGCCGTTGTTCTGGCCGTCGACGTGAACCACGTCGGCCTGCTTTGCTTGGGCGTTTTCGTATCGCTGCTATTGCTAGAAATTGTGCGATTGACGATTGCCAGATGGGCTTCGTCGATCGATCGTCCAACCCGCTCGTGCTTTCGATTTGCTGCGACCACGGTTGCCGCAGCGCTTGCCTTGCAGGTGATCGCTCGAGTCATCGCGATGACACCGCCCGGTTCGGGAACGCCCGTCTATCTGATCAACGGTTTTTCAGCTCTCGGACAAACTGCAGCTTCGGATACGATTCAGTGGCTGTCATCCCCTTGGGTCGCAGCAGCCCATTTAGCCGTGACCGCACACTATACTTTTTTGACAGCTGCCCAGATCGCCGCGTCCGTTGCCGTGCTTCCGCTATCGATTTGGATTCTGATTCGCATCGACCGCGTCTCGTCGCGACGATCACACGCACTCGAAGTTGAGCGTCTTGAATCTGGCTGCTGCAACCACAATGGGATTGCTGAGTTGACCGACAGCAGTGTCGCAAACAGTCTCGCCGACATTCAGCTTCTTCGTCGATTTGGCGTTACGGATATGGTGGCTGTGATGGCCCGTCAATGGGTCAGCGTCAAGCGTTACCGCAGCACAATCTTGTTCAGCTTTATCGTGCCGACGTTGCTGTGTTTGTCACCACTCGTGACGGGTCGCATCACGGACCAGTGGCTGTTTGTGGTCGGCGGCATCGCCCTTTGCACCATGTTGCTGGCACCACCGGCATTACGCATCGACTTTCGCCGCGACTTAAAACGCATGTTGTTGCTGCGTTCGTTGCCCGTCCGTCCGATGTCGATGGTCTTGGGCCAATTGACAATTCCAGTGTTGATCACCTGCTTGTTTCAGTGGACAACGATTGCCGTTGCAGCTGCGGTCACAGCACCGGGATGGCCAGCGGTTGCGATGTGGACAGGCATGTTGGCGGCACTTTCGCTGTTCACTTTTGGGGTCGAGAACGCACTGTTCCTGGCCTTTCCCCATCACGAGAACGCTCAAGGCGTCGCGATGATGGTGCGTGCAAAACTAACATTTCTGGGCAAGGCTGCCGTTCTGCTAGCCGCACTCGCGTTGCTGGCGGCGTGGGCAACTTGGTGCAAGAGTTTCCTACCACCCGAAATCGCAACCACGTTGATGGTGACTGGTGCGGTTGCAGTCACATGGGCATTGGCGGCAATCTCAGTCTTTCTGGCAACATGGTGCTGGGGACGGTTTGATCTGTCCCTGGATGTGCCGCCCGCGTAACTCGTCCGCTCGATTCCTACGCACAGTGCGGTCAAGAGGCAAAACTAATTCGCAGCTCGATACTCGCCAGACGATTGATCCGCCAGAGCCTTCAAGAAACTCTCCGTTCCGCCCGTCACCGCGATTCCGATCGTGTTGAAATTGACGTGACGAAAACGATTGCGATGCATGATGTCATCAACAATCATGGCCGGCGCCAAAATCTTACCTGCCGTTGGCCTGCCATCCGACAGCAGAAACACGACCTCAAGTTGCTCGTCAAATTCAAGTGATTCACGAAGCGCACCGTACGTGTTTGTTCGATCGCCGTATCCCAGCCGATCAATAAACGTGAGCGCTTCTAGCTTGTTCGCCTCCGTCGCGGGCAAGAGTTTGTCTTGCCACTGCCTGACGGACGATTCAAAAAACGTGATTCCAAATTCAACATCGGACGGCAATCCACGAATCACGCGACTGAGTTCTAACTTGGCCCGATCAAGCCGTGTCATTCCCCTATCGTAATCCTTCATGCTGCCGGAACGATCGATCACGAACATCATTCGCTTAGCGTGAATATCGATGTCGTAATACTTTTGTGGCTTGCCAAATCGAATGCGTCCGTCGGACTGTGAGTTAAAACTTGCGTTCTGCAACACGATCTTTGGCTTGCGAGATGCCACCCATCGATCGTATCGTTTTGTGTCACCCAAGAAATGAGCATCCGTGACACTGTGCAGCAGCTTTTCAACTTCGAATTGAAGTTGCCCTTCTAGCTTAGGCTCGATTTCGCCGAGAAACTCAACGGCGTCAGGGTGCTCCATCGCGGCGATCGAACGCAGCAAATTGTATCGAAACCCGTAGCTCGTTTCGAACTCATCTCGGTCAATCTGCTGCTTAAGAAACTCAATGGCACCGTATCGCTTGTTCTGGCCAAGGATGTCGGCCGCGACCATTGCAATCCCGACATGATCGTCGCTCAACAACTCGACTAGAAACGTCTCGCTGTCAGTGTTGTCGATCGCCCCGATCAGGTTGATCAAACGAACCGTGGTCGGACGCACCAATTCCTTCGCCGAAATTTCATCGGCATGCTTCCTTGCCGCCTCGATCATCGACGGCAACACGGCGCGTCGGTATTCCGGGTTGGCGGCCAGATGATTTAGTGCCCGCAGCCGAACTTGCTCGCTTCGCCCAGTTAGCTGCCGAAACAGCACACGATCCTCGCCAGAGTCCTCGCCCCCGCGAGCAGAGCCAAAATGCAGCAAGGCTGCGATCGACGCCAACACGATTACCCAGCGACAACCGCAACACGTCTTCGACGGCTTGAAAAATGGAATCACCCTTGGTCATCCCCGTGCACGAGACCGTTTACTCACCGACAACAATCTTAGCGGCAAGCGATCTTTCTTCAAAACGGATTTGCCGCCCTGAAACTTTGTGCCTTGAAGATCAGGCGCTGGCCTGCATCTTTGCTCGCTTGATAGATGCGTCAAGGTCGTCGAACATGTTGCCGGCGTTTTCGTGAAAAACTCGGCCGATCAGCAAATCGGTCACGTTACCGCGATGCTCGGGGTGCTCTTTCATGAACCTCCCAATGCTGAAATCCTTTTCGTAGAACGCGTGAACGAGCTTTCGCACCCACTTTGCGCCTTCGCGGAAAGAATCATTCCAGTGACCGAGCTGGTTTCCACTGAGATCATTCTGGGCAAATCCGTCAACGATCGCCTCACCGGCCAAGATCCCCATCTCCAGAGCAAAGTAGACGCCCGATGAATAGACGGGATCGATGAAACCGAACGCATCACCAACCAACACCCAGCCATCACCGGCGCTCTGCGTGGTCATGTAAGAAAACTCTTTAGCGGTTCGAACATCTCCTAGTGCGGTGGCATTTTCGAGTCTTGGCTTCAGACCGGGACAGCCAGCGAGCTCTTCTTGATAGACCTGTTCGGGCTTTCCACGGCCTTTCAGCAAATATTCATTGTCTGCGACGCAGCCGATGCTAGTCACGCCACGTGACATCGGGATAAACCAAAACCACGCTTCGCGATTTTCAGTTTGCATGATGATCGTAGCTCCCTCGTTATCGCCGTCCCCCCGAACGGCGCCGCGATAGTAAGTCCAGATCGCCGCTTTCTTCAGATCTTGATTGACCTCTTTAAGCCCTTTCTTGTTCGCGATGAACGATTGCTGCCCCGTACCGTCAACAACAACTTTGCAAGCAATCTCGTGATTCGCTCCCGTATGATCCCGCAGCACCACTCCCACGGCGCGATCCGACTCGTCAAACTTGACGTCAATCAATCGGGTCCGGTCAAAACAGTCGGCGCCCAATTCGGCCGCACGGTCGAACAACATTTTGTCGAACTCGCTACGATCGACCTGCCACGTAGTGCTGCATTCGCGGTCGTCGTGCTGACGGAAGAAAAAGGGCTCGGATTCGCGGCCGTCGGACGTCACAAATTGAACGCTTTTTTTGACCTGCCATCCAGATGACCGGATTCGGTCGGTTAGTCCGAGCCGTTCCAAAGGCCAATAGGTTTCTGGCATCAGCGATTCGCCGACGTGGAACCGCGGCATCGCGTCTCGTTCGACTAGCAACGTATCCAGTCCACCGGCTGCGACTGTCGCTGCTGCTGCCCCCCCAGCCGGTCCGCCACCAATGACAACAACGTCGTAATTCTCTTTCATCAACCGTCTGACCTTTTACTTGTGGATCAACAAGCTTACATCGGAATTTCACTATTGTACCTAGCCGGAAAGCCCGGAGAACGCGACGTTCTTCAACACCTGCGTGCAGACTAATTTGCGTGACCACTGGAAAACGTCACCGCGTTGTAAAACCGCGAAAAATCCCGCTATATAACCTGGCACAGCCTCTCGCTGCGCCGAGCGAAAGGCCAAAATTGGAGCTAAGATCAATCGACGGGGAAACCGCGTTTACGCAGCAAGGCACCGGTATCGACATCTCGACCGCGAAACTTGCGAAACCCATCCGCTGGATCGATGGTGTCGCCAACGCTCATCACGTTCTCGTACAGACTCTTGGCGACTTCTTTGTCATAGAAGCTGCCCGCTTCCTTGAAACGCTCTGCCGCATCGGCGGTCAACGCATCGGACCACAGATAGCTGTAATAGCCAGCCGAGTACGCGTCGCTGCTGAAAATGTGCGCAAATTGCGGCGTTCGGTGTCGCATCGGAATCTCACTGGGCATTCCAATCGCGGCTAGAGTTTCGCGTTCGAACTTGTCCGGGTCGATATCCGCATCACCAGCCAAGTGCAGCTTCATATCGATCAGTGCGCTCGCCAGATACTCGACTGTGTCAAAGCCCTTGTTGAATGTCGACGCATTCTTAATTTTGTCGATCAGTACTTGGGGCAAAGCTTCACCGGTTTCGAAGTGAACCGCAAACTGATTCAGAACTTCGGGTGTGTCAAGCCAGTGCTCATTGACTTGCGACGGAAATTCGACGTAGTCACGGGCAACGTTGGTGCCCGCTTGCGAACGATATTTCACGTCCGAAAGCAGACTGTGAAGGGCGTGCCCAAATTCGTGGAACAGTGTTACCGCATCATCCCACGAGATCAAAGTCGGTCCGTCGCCTGACTTCACGAAGTTCGAGTTGTTGGAAACAATCGGACGAATCTCGTCGCCCAAATGCTGTTGTTCCCGATAGTCCGTCATCCAAGCGCCGCTACGTTTGCCTTCGCGTGCGAATGGATCCAAGTACCACAGGCCCGCGAACGAGCCATCCGCTTTACTGACTTCCCAAACTGTAACGTCTGGATGAAAGACGGGGACGCCACTGATTTTTTTGAACGTCAGTCCATACAGCTGTTCGGCTGACCACATCATCGCTTCGCGAAGTTTGTCCAACTGCATGTAGGGCGTGACTTCGTTCAGATCGAGATCGTATTTGTCCTTGCGAACTTTCTCGGCATAGTAACGATAATCCCATGGCTCGATTTTCAGGTTCGCGTTCTCGCTATCGGCGATCGCCTGCATGTCGACGACCTCTTCTTTGACGCGTGCGACAGCTTTCGGCCAAACCTTCATCATCAGATCCATCGCCGCCTGCGGATCCTTTGCCATCGTCGGCTCCATCCGCCAATGGGCATGCGTGGGGTAACCGAGTAGCTTTGCCCGCGCGGCACGAAGTTTCAAGATCTCAGAAATGATCGCGTTATTGTCGTGTTCATCGCCGTTGTCACCGCGGCTGTAATAATTTCGCCAAACGCCTTCGCGCAGCGACCGGTCGTCAGCGTAGGTTAGCACCGGGTCCATCGACGACCGAGTGTTTGTGACTGCCCATTTGCCACCACTATTGCCACGCTCTTCGGCAGCAGACTTCATCGCGTCGACAACAGAATCGGGCAATCCAGCTAGTTTGGACTCGTCATCGATCCACGTGACGAATCCCTTTTCGTCTTCCAGCACGTTCTGGCTGAAATCGGTGAACAGGCGAGCCAGACGCGTGTTAATTTGCGATAGTTTGGCTTTCTGGGCATCGTCCAGACGTGCCCCTTTGCGGATGAAAGTCTTGTACAAATCGTCAACAATGCGTCGTTGTGCCAGATCAAAGGTACCGTCGGTCATCGCATCGCTTTGGTAGACCGCAGCGATACGATCAAATAGCGACTTGTTTTGGTAGATGCTGTCTTCGTGTTCCGACAGTTTCGGCATCACATTCTTTTCTATGTCGGGAATCGGCCCCACATTTAGGTTAGAGGAATGCACGCCGAAGATCGCTTCGAGCCGTCGTAAATCTTCGCCCGAGTTCTGCAGCGATAACACCGTGTTTTCAAAGGTCGGTGGCTCGGTGCTATTTGCAATCTCATCCAATTCGTCGCTTGCCCGTTTGATCGCAATTTCGAAAGCGGGTGAGAACTCTTCGGTACGAACAAGCGTCCATGGTGGAACGCCACCGTAGGGTCCGGTCCATGGTTTCAAGAGAGGTGAATTGAGATCCATCTTGGCAGTTTCTCCTGAAGCGGCGGTTGGGTCGTCGCCAAAAGTAAAGCTTGAATTGAGCAGGGCGAGCAAAAGCGTCGCGGATAGCAAGCGTAACATCACGGCGTCAGCGTCCTGGGAACGTGTAAAGTCTGAGGCAAACAGATCGAAGTTTAACACGGAATCTCGCCAACCCGGGAACCGACAAAAAAATGCATCCACCAGGAAGGGGCAGGCGGTGGCAACGCTGTCGCCGCCGCTACCAACTGATGCCGGCGGCTAGAACAGCAGCGTCAAGGCTTCTTCTCGTTGGTCGTAGCCAAAATCGAACGAATCCGATTGCGAAAGTTGACCGATTGCAACGTCAAAACGGAGGGCTTGCTCGGTTTCACTAACGGATTCTGACTCACCCCCAGCTCCTCGCCGACGCGCCAGTTCGTTGATCACCTGCAGAGCGTCTAACGCCGTAACCTCGGTGTCGCCGCCGACGTCCAAATCGAGCCCCGCACGTTGTGCTTCGTCAGCGATCGTTGACTGGTTGCCAAAGCGTCCCAAGAAATTGATCACCAGCAAAGCATCCAGCGCCGAGACTTGACCATCTTTGTTGACATCCGCCGAGAGCGCCGAGTTTTGCAGGCTGACGCTGCGAGCAGAACAAGCAGCATCAACACCGCTGCATGCTTCCGCTTCGGGATCAAACAACGAAATCGTGATCGTGGCAATGGCGGTCAACTGACCAAACGCACTGCCCAAATTTTCACCGGTCGGCAATCCAGTACCAATGAAGTTGTCGAGTCCTGTGTGTTTGCGAATCACGCCGTTCTCAACGGTTCCAACACCGCCTTCGGTCGAGAATGCAGCGCCACTTGCATCGTTAGCTTCCGTTCCGGCATCCAAAATGTCACGTCCATAAATCGTGATCCGGCGAGCTCCCTTGAAGTTTCCCAAGCGATCGAAAAGTTCATAAGCCTGGGAATTCAGATTTGCGATGAACGCATCGTTCGAAGGGATCACCATGCTGGCGAAACTGAAGAAACGGTTATCCGCCGTGTTGGCGATCTCAATGACTTGGCCTGCCGTTTCGCCCGGTTCAAATACGGGTGCACCGGCAAATCCATCGGGCGCCGTGATGAGTGAATCCGTGCCGTTTGATTCGGCGGCGAAGCGAGCGACCAGTTCGCTAGCGTCGCCCTCTTCGGCAAGCAATTCTAAACCACCAAATTCGGATGCTGACGCCCCGCCACGTGCGACTTCGAATTGACCGTCGTGAAAACCGACCCAAAACGGAGTCCCCGCCAAGCCGCCAGCTTCGGTAAGCGATTCGACATCCACTTGCAACCGGATTCCGACGTCCACGTTGACCACGCCGGCGACATCCAAGCTGCTTCCTTGGCCGAGCGTGTCGCGCACCGCATCGTTCGCCAAACTGACCCGATAGGTTCCGTTATTTCGAGCGGTGAACTGATCGTCGCTGGTCGCTAATTGATAGGTCGCAACGACCGATCTTGGCGAGGTACCCTCCGCGGCATCCACCACCACGTTGGTCACTCGCAGCGTCGAACCGCCGGGACCAACGATGTTTAGATCCGACGGATCAATCGATGTGATGTCGACTCCGGCCGGATCATTGAAAGTAATTTTAACTTCGTGTTCGGCAGCGCCCGCGACCGTGATCGGCTGGGCCGAAAGGAACGTCGTCGGGCCCAAGTCGTCCTCTGGGATAACCGTTTCGCCAGCCAATCCAATCGTGATTCGGGCGAGCGGTGTCTGACCGATGAACGCAGCGGCAAGGTCACTGCCGGTTGGCAATCCCGTTTCAATGAATTCATCCAAACCTGAGTGTCTGCGAATCACGCCATTTTCATCGACTCCGTTGCCTCCCTCGGCCGAGAACGCCGCACCACTGCCAACCCCGTTGACTTCCGTCCCAGCGTCCCAAATGTCTCGACCATAAATCGTGATGGTTTTCGGCCCATTGAAGAAGCCGTTACTGTCGAATAACTCATAGGCGCGAGCATTGAAGTTTGCGATGAAAGCGTCGTTAGACGGAATCACCATGCTGGCAAAGCTAAAGAAGCGATTCGCGTTTGTGTTCTGCACATCTAGGATCAACGACGCAGTTTCGCCAGGCTCGAAAACAGGAGCTCCCGCGAACCCGCCGGGCGCGGTGACGACTGCTGCGAAACCATTAGACTCTGTAGCGAATCTCGCGTCTAAGCCTGACACGTCGCCTTCTTCGGCAAGAGCCTCAAGCCCGCCGAATCCGATTGCCGATTCGCCTGCGGCGGCGATCGAGAAGTTTCCTTCGTGAACGGCGATCCAAAAAGGTGTTTGGGCAAGTCCGCCGTCGATCGACAAATTCTCAATGGTGACATTCAACTGCACCGCCACGTGGATTTCGAATGACCCCAGCGACGCCAAACCAATTTCATTGCCAAGCTTATCGCCAACCTCGCCAGCGACCGAGTTGATGATGTACAGACCGTTGTCGAGTGTATTGAAGGGGTCGCCATCGACAGGTGCGACTTGATAGGTAGCGGTCACGCTGCGCCGATCGACGGTGCCGTCGGCATCCGCTGTGACGCCGACGATTTGCAACTGTTTCCCAGTGCTGCTGATGATGCGAATGTCAGACGTATCAATGCTGGTAATATCAACCCCCGAAGGATCGCTATAGGTAACACGGACCTCATGGGTCGTTTGGCCGACAATGGTGACTCCGGTCACATCCGTCGTGGCAATCGGTCCCAAGTGATCGATCGGATCGGCAGGTAGATCCGCCAGACTAATCGTGAAGCGTCCGACCGGCGTCCGATTTTCAAATGCGCGAGTCAAATTTCCGCCAGTCGGCAGCTCGGTGCCGACAAAATCATTCAGGCCGCGGTGCCGACCAACCACGCCATTCTCATCCGTCGCAGTTCCGCCTTCGGTGCTGAACGCAGCGTCACCGATCGGGTCATTTTCTTCGGTTCCGGCATCCCAAACATCTTGACCGTAGATCGTGATCGTGCGAGCACCTGTGAAATTACCGAATCGATCGAACAGTTCGTACGAGCGTGGATCCAAGTTTGCGATGAACGCATCGTTCGATGGAATCACCATGCTCGCGAAACTGAAAAACCGATTGCTGAACGCATCAAATACGTTCAAGGTCTGACTGACCGTTTCGCTAGGCTCGAAAACGGGTGCGTCGGGAAAACCGTCCGGTGCAACAATGACGGCATCGTACCCGTTGGCATCAGCAGCGAATCGATCCACCAAACCACTCACGTCGCCGTCTTCGGCTAGCGATTCAAGACCACCAAAGTCAGATGCGCTGCGACCGGCACGAGCAATTTCAAAATTGCCATCGTGGACTGCGACCCAGATCGGAGTTTGCGACAACCCACCCTCATCGGCCAAACTCTCGTAAGTGACCTGCAGTTGCACCGGAGCACTCACGGTGAAATCGCCCAGCATTTCCGCAGTCGCAGCATGACCAAACGAGTCGCCAACTTGATCGGCAAGCAAAACGACCGAGTAGGTCCCGTTGTCCAGATGCGTAAATGAACCGGACGCCGGAGCCACGCGGTAGTTTGCGGTGACTTCGTTAAGAGTGGTTGCCGAACCGGCATTGACGACGACCGATAAGACTTCGAGCTGAGTCAATAACGGCCCCGTGATGCGGAGATTCTCGGGCGTGATGCTGGAAAGGTCGACGCCGGACGGATCGCTGAACGTGACACTGATTTCGTGCGAGTCGATTCGCTGGGCGACATCGCTCGCATCCAAGGCAGCCAGGGGGCCTGCCTGGTCAATCGGATTGGTAGGATCGCTAGCTCGAGCGACCGTAATCCGAGCGATGGGCGTGTTGGCACCGAAAGCTTTTGTAAGTGTTTCGCCGGTGGGAAGGGATTCGCCGACGAAACCATCAAGTCCTTGGTGCAACGCGATCACGCCGCCTTCATCGGCCGAGGTGCCACCGACCGTGGTGAATGCGGCGCCACCGACGGGATCATTGACTTCTGTTCCAGCGTCCCAAATCTGTGAACCGTAGACGACGATCGTTTGCGGCCCCAGGAAATCACCATCGGCATCGAACAACCGGATCGCGGTCGCATCCAAGTTTGCAATGAACGCATCGTTGGCCGGAATGACCATGGACGCAAAACTGAAGAACGGGGACGCGGTTGTATCATCAACAGTCAAGTCCTGAGTAACGACCTCGCCGGGCTCAAAAACGGGGGCACCGGTAAATCCGCCTGGCGCCGCAATGACGGCTGCGTTCCCGACACCCTCGGCGGTGAAGCGGTCAACCAGCCCGCTGACGTCGCCATCCTCGGCAATCAATTCCAGCCCGCCAAAGGACGACGCAGGTTGCCCGGGATCGCCCAGATCAAAAGTTCCGTCGTGCGCGGCGACCCAAAACGGTGTCTGAGCCAATCCGCCGTCGTCCGACAGATTTTCAACCGTGATCTGCAACACTTCGGCAGCCAGCAGTTGCCGACGCTCGAGAGTTTCGACTTGAATTCGGCGGTTTCGGGGGCTTCTGGGGCGACGGTGTGCGCTGCCTCGATGACGAAGACTTGTTTCGGATGCAAAAAGGTCAGAAATCTTGAAGCTCATCAGTGTTTCCCTAGCAAATTTATTAGAGGCGTGAGGACTCTCACGGCGGACAGTTTCAGCGAAGCGTCATCAACTTTGCGGCGAAATGCGAAGCGTCGCGTTTGAAGGTTGGTCGCACCAGAGGTCTACGATTCACAAAACTTTTCGTAAAAAATCCAAACCCGCTCCTAAGTTAACATTTTCGGAGACATTGACTTCCCTTGGCCACCCCAGCAGATCCACCGAGTTCGACGAACGAAGCCCCCGTCAAGACAGACAAAACGGCTAGGCAGGCGATCGATTTGAATCAGCAAGTGGACCGATTCGGTGACGCGTTGTTCCGTTTTGCGGTCGCCAAGACTGGCGATCACGCGCTGGCCGAAGACCTTGTCCAAGACACGTTTGTGGCAGCAGTGGCGGCGCAGCGTGGTTTTCGCGGCCAAGCGAGCGTTTCGACTTGGCTGTTCGCTATTCTGAAACGCAAGATCGCTGACCACCACCGCCAATGTTCTCGTCGCCCAGTTCACGGGCCGCTGGGTGCCGACACGCTGCCAATCTCCAACGATTCAAGCGATGTTTTTCCCCGACGACGCGATGGCCGAAGCCACTGGGCCAGCGATCCGGCTAAAATCTGTCAAGACATAGAATTTTGGGCAGCAGTCGATTCGTGTGTCGAAAAATTGCCCGGCAAACTGTCCGAAGCTTTCATTCTTCGCGAAATCAATCAACATTCGCCTGAAGAAATCCGTGAATTGCTTGGAATTTCGGCGACCAACCTCTCGATGCGACTGTATCGATGCCGAATGGCAGTGAAAGACTGTTTGAACAAACACTGGTTTGAAAAAGACGCTTGAAGTGACCAATCTGTTGAACCACCTAATCTTGATCCTGACGTTGAGGTGCAACCGCGCATCAGAATTGATGTCAGAATCGCTGGACCGACGGTTGCGACTTCACGAACGAATGGCCCTTCACGGCCACCTGTTCGCTTGCCGTTCCTGTCCAGTGCTGAAACGCCAGCTTGACTTGATTCGACGAATCAGTGGCCGCAACTCGGACCCCAACGTGACGCTCAGTGAATCCGCCAAGCAGCGGTGCAAGGCGGCCATCCGCGACGCCAATTGAAACGTCTAGATTGCGGTGACTCGGTTCCTCTATCCTGGCCACCAGTAACCTAAAAAATCGCACAGCGACTGATGCACTGGAATCACCGTGCACGCGATCGACTGCTCGCAAATTGGTCAACTCATCGATCATAAAACAATCGGACGCGATACGATGCCGGGGCTGGCCTGATGTACAATCTAGGTTGGCCTGCAAAACGCAAGGTTTGCGTGACTTGCTCTGCCCCCCACTCAAGGATTGCTTCGCTGCGATGAAATTTGTCGATTGCCCACTGACGCTCGCGAAGCTGTTGTTTGTTTCAAGCGTCATGACTTGGTTTGTGATGCCAAACGTACGCACCGCGGTTGGCCAACAGCCCACCGGCACGGCGAACGACGATCCTGCTGCGCACGGCAACGTCGACTTCAATCGCGACATTCGAGGGATATTGTCGGACAAGTGTTTTTTGTGTCACGGCCCTGACGATTCGACTCGCGAGGCAGGACTGCGACTTGATAAACGTGACGAAGCGATCGACGCGGGCGCGATTGTGCCAGGGGACGTCAGCGAATCGGAACTTATTGCTCGCATCACCACCGATGACCCCGATTTGGTGATGCCGCCGCCTGCGACCGGTAAGTCGGTCAACACAGATGAATTGAAACGACTAATTAAGTGGATCGAACGCGACGCGACGTACGATACGCACTGGGCGTTCAAGTCGCCTGTGTCGTCCGGATTGCCGACTGTTCAAAACACTGCTTGGCCGCGTAACGAAATCGATTACTTTGTGTTAGCGACCTTGGAAGCGAGGGGGCTAACGCCATCGCCGACCGCCGATCCAGCGACGCTTGCACGTCGGCTTTCGCTTGACTTGACCGGATTGCCGCCGACCCCTGAACAGCTTGACACAATCACGGCACGCAACAATCGCGAAGGCCGAATCGCGGACTATATCGACGTCCTGATGAATTCACCCCACTTTGGTGAGCGTTGGGCGAGATGGTGGCTTGATGCGGCGCGATACGCCGATTCGGCTGGCTACGAAAAAGATATGCAACGTCAGGTCTTCTTTTATCGCGACTGGGTCATCAAAGCGATGAACAGCGACATGCCATACAACGAATTTGTGATCCAGCAAATCGCGGGCGACTTGTTACCCGGTGCCGAGCAAGACGAACGGGTCGCAACGGGGTTCTTGAGGAACTCGATGACCAATGAAGAAGGCGGCGCGGATCCAGAACAGTTTCGCGTCGAAGGAATGTTTGATCGCGTTGATGCGATCGGTAAAGCCGTATTGGGCATCACGACTCAGTGTGCCCAGTGCCACACGCACAAGTACGACCCGATCAGCCATCGCGAATACTACCAGATGTTTGCATCGCTGAACGATTTTCACGAAGCCTGTATCAGCGTCTACACGCCGGACCAAGCGAAACAACGCGATGAAATTTTGTCCGCCATTTGCAGCGAAGAAGAAACGCTGCGTTTGACCATTTCGAACTGGAAAAAGACAGTCGACGCTTGGGCCAAACAAACGCGAGCGTCGGCACCGACCTGGGCCGCGATGACGCCCACGGACATCCCTTTCGAAGGCCAAAAGTTTGGCGTCTTGCCGGATGGGTCAATCATCAGCGAAAGTTATGCACCGACTCAGATGGAGAACGGTTTTTCGCTAACCACCAACGTCGGCACCATCACAGCCGTCCGTCTTGATGCGCTGACGCATCCGCAACTTCCTCGTGGTGGGCCAGGACGCAGTATCGACGGGACGGGTGCGTTATCTGAGTTCCGGATGCGGATCGCCCCCAGCGCCGACGGTGCCAAACCGATCGATGTGAAATTTGTCCGTGCACACGCAGACATCAATGCACCGCGCAGGGATTTAAAACCACAGTATCGCCAACGCGATCCGTCGAAAGACGATCGTGTGGTTGGGCCTATCGAATACGCGATCGACGGTGACATAAAAACCGCCTGGACGACCGACATCGGCCCAGGCCGCAGCAACGAGTCCCGCTGCGCGATCTTTGTGCCCGAGCAACCGATCGTGATCGACGGCGAAGCGACGTTAACATTCACGATGGTTCAAAAGCACGGCGGTTGGAACAGCGACGACAATCAGAATTTTCTGATTGGTCGCTACCGATTCAGCATCACGAATTGTCCCACAATCCCAGAGTTCGCAGTTTCGCCAGCAATCGAAGCGATCCTTCAGTTAGATTCAAGCGAGTGGTCGGACAGGCAATGGGATGAGGTCTTTTCCGCTTGGCGTCGGATGCCCGCACAAATCAGCAGTGAAAACTTGGCGTTTGCAGAAACTGAATCTCGAGTCGAAAAACTGTGGAACTCGCATCCTGAAGTCGCTAGCCAGTTGGTAGTTCAAGCACTCGCGGAACCTCGCAAAACTTTTGTGATGGCGCGAGGAGACTTTTTAAAACCATCGGATGAAGTCCAGCCTGCTGCTCCGGCGTTTCTGAACCCGATGATCGGCGACAACTCACCCGATCGGCTACGATTTGCGAAGTGGTTGGTGGCCGACGACTCACCCACAACTGCTCGGGTGATCGTCAACCGAATTTGGCAAGCCTATTTCGGACGCGGCTTGGTCACGACGCCAGAGGATTTCGGTTACCAATCGTCGTCGCCAAGCCACCCCGACTTGCTGGACTTTTTAGCGTGTCAGTTGATGGATAGCGACTGGAGCCTGCAACACATTCACCGCTTGATCGTCAACTCGGCCACTTACCGGCAATCGTCGTCGGCCACCGCGGACCAATGGGTAGACGATCCGGTCAATCAATGGCTCGCCCGTGGCCCCCGGTTCCGAATGGAAGCCGAAATGGTTCGTGACTTGGCGATGGCGGCCAGCGGATTGCTGGAAACATCGGTTGGCGGCCCAAGCGTTTATCCGCCGGCGCCTGACTTTCTGTTCATGCCACCGGCAAGCTATGGTCCAAAGATCTGGAACACGGACACCGACGGTAACCAGCACCGACGCAGCCTTTACGTCCACCAATACCGCAGCATGCCCTATCCACCGCTGCAGGTATTCGACGCTCCGAAGGGCGACGCGGCGTGCGTGCGTCGGGAACGCAGCAACACTCCGCTGCAAGCACTTGTCTTGCTGAACGAGCCACAATACGCCGAGGCGTCAAGAGCACTTGCAACGCGAGTACTACGCGAGGCGTCGGACACCCAGATAGGCGAACATTCGGACGACCAGGCCAAGATTTCGCTCGCCTTCCGCTACTGTACTAGTCGATTCCCCGATGCCACCGAAATTCAGTTACTCGTTGAATTGCTTGGCGACCAGCGTGCAGCGTTTGAATCGTCCGAAAATGACCAGCTTGGTGAACTGATTGGCGTCGATCCGCAATTGTGCCGACAACTTACTGGATGTAGCGCGCCGGAATTGGCGGCTTGGATTGTATTGGCTCGAGCAATTTTGAACCTGGACGAAACGATAACCAAGTCATGATTTTTCCTAGCGACAATTTGCGACGACGCGACACGGTGATCCAAGCTACTCGTCGGCGATGGTTCCTACAGCAGTGCGGCATCGGGCTGGGCAGCATCGCACTGACGAGCCTCCTTGCACCGCCCTCTGCGAACGCGGCGCCCGCCAGTGCCCTGAATCCGATGGCGCCAAAGACGCCTCAC
Source organism: Rubripirellula reticaptiva (assembly GCF_007860175.1). Lineage (NCBI taxonomy): Bacteria > Pseudomonadati > Planctomycetota > Planctomycetia > Pirellulales > Pirellulaceae > Rubripirellula > Rubripirellula reticaptiva. The sequence continues at coordinate 362,036 of NZ_SJPX01000003.1, forward strand.
TTCCCAGCCAAGATCAAGAACGTGATTGTCTTGTTCATGGGCGGCGGGCCAAGTCAGTTCGAACTGTTTGATCACAAACCGATGCTTGCGAAGTTGGATGGCACATTACCGCCCAAAGAGCTGCTTGACGGTTACCGAGCCGCATTCATCAATCCCAATTCGAAACTGTTGGGACCAAAGTTCAAGTTTGCTAAGCATGGGCAAAGCAGTGCGGAAATCAGCGAACTGCTTCCCCACACTTCGTCGATCGTCGACGACCTGTGCATCGTGCGATCGATGAAGACGGACGCTTTCAATCACGCGCCCGCTCAGTTGATGATGAGCACAGGATCGCAGCAATTTGGCCGACCCAGCATGGGCTCTTGGTTGACCTATGGACTGGGCAGCGAATCCAAGGACTTGCCCGCATTTGTCGTCTTCAACAGCGGCAAGAAAGGCCCCAGCGCTGGTGCAGGGAATTGGAACTCGGGTTTCTTGCCGACGCTGCATTCAGGAGTCGAATTTCGCAGCAGCGGGGATCCGGTGCTGTACCTGTCCAATCCGCCGGGCATTTCACCAACAACCCAGCGGCGGACGCTTGATACCGTCAATGATCTGAATCGCCATCGACTCGATGTCGTCGGCGACCCTGAAATCGCCACACGCGTCAATTCTTACGAGATGGCGTTTCGCATGCAAACCAGTGCACCGGAGGCGATGGCGATTGGCAACGAACCTGAGCACATCCTGAAAATGTACGGTGCCAAGCCCGGTGAAATGTCCTTTGCCAACAATTGCCTGCTTGCCCGGCGGTTGGTCCAGCGAGGTGTCCGGTTTGTGCAATTATTCCACGAATCGTGGGACCAGCACGGTGGACTAACTTCGGCAATCAGACAAAACTGTATCGACACCGATCAAGGATGTGCGGCGCTGGTGAAAGACTTAAAACAGCATGGCTTGCTGGACGAAACTCTGGTCATCTGGGGTGGCGAGTTCGGACGCACGCCGATGGTCCAAGGCGGTAATGATGGCCGCGACCACCACCCAAATTCGTTCTCGATGTGGATGGCGGGCGGTGGTTTAAAGGCCGGCACCGTTTACGGGTCAACGGACGAACTGGGTTTCAATGTGGCGGAAAACGCCGTCCATGTTCACGATCTGCATGCCACCATCTTGCACCTGTTAGGATTTGACCACAAACGATTGACGTATCGGTTTCAAGGGCGAGACTACCGACTGACTGACGTTCACGGAGAACTCGTCGACGGTATTTTAGCGTGAATGCATGAGAGGCATTATCCGAACGATTGAAGGTGCGCTGGCGAGTCGCTTGGTCGGCTCGGCGCTGAACACTGCGCCGATCGTCACTCCGTCCTCGGGCGGTCCAACGTCGGTCGAAATGAACACTCGGACAATTTCGGCTACACATTTTCCGCTTATCAAGTTTCTCAGGCGCGTCGGACCTTGGATTGGTGGCTTATCGTCGCTGGCTTTGCTGCTGGCGGTCGGACTGGTCGGCTGGGCACTGAACCAGTCGATGCAACAGTTGGTTCGTGATTCCCTTGAAACAACACTTTTGGCACACGTTCGTTCGCTCGAGCACTGGTTGGCCGAACGGATCCGGGAATCCGACCGAATCGCCAACAACGTTGATATCCAGAATCGCTCTGTCAAGTTGATCACGGCTTCCGAAGAGCAATTCAAGTGGACGGCTGCCGATGCAAGTGCCAAGCCGTCGGTGCCGTCGATCGATTCGTTACTCAACCCGAACCAAACGGTCGGCTGGGCAATTCTGGACACCAACGACCAGGTCATCGACAGCTCGTTTGCAGCATTGATCGGCAAGCGATTACCCATTCCCGATCCAGTTCGGCGACAGGCCCTGTCGGGAAAATCCACCGTTTCAGAACCTTTTGCGTTTCCAATCGCGATCGCTGGTAATGACGACCCGGACGGAAAGCCGATCACTGACGCTCCCATCATCGCCGCAGTGTCACCGTTGCATTCGGACGAGACAGTTGTCGGTATGATCACCGTACTGATTGATCCGGCGGGGCCGCTGAGCAATATCTTTGCAGCAACTCGATCCGAAGTGGGCGGCGAAACCTATGCGGTTGATCGCAACGGCCGAATGATCTCTCGCAGCCGTTACGAAAAACAGCTTCGCAAAGTCGGCGTGCTTCCGCCGGATCCGCGAGTGACCAGTTCGATGCAGGTTTCTGTTCGTGACCCTGGGTACCGTTTGCTTGATGGTGACAAAATCAGCCAATCGGTCGACGAGTGGCCGCTAACCGAGATGGCGAATCAATTGACTCGCGGTGGCAGCGGTGAAAACGTATCGGGCTATCGAGACTATCGCGGCGTGAAAGTCGTCGGAGCCTGGGCGTGGCTGCCGGAATACCAGTTTGGTGTTGCCACCGAATTCGATTTCGAACAAGCCTATGCGCCGATGAAACTGTTGCGACGTTTGATGATCGGATTGCTGCTGATCTCGGCAATCGTGGGTGCGACCACAATCCTGTTGGCGCTGATGGTGCGCCGAATGGTCAAACGATTGGCCGCAACTCAGCAAAACCAGCGACGCATCGGGCAGTATGAACTTGGTGAATCGCTTGGACGCGGAGGGATGGGAGCCGTCTTTCGCGCGACCCATGATTTACTGGGCCGAACCGTTGCAATCAAAGTACTCGAGCGAGACTCGCAAAACTCGGTTTCGATTGCAAGGTTCGAACGTGAAGCAAAGATGACTGCGGGCCTGCGACATCCCAGCACAATCAGCTTGTACGATTTTGGCCGCACCGACCAAGGCGAACTGTTTTACGTGATGGAGTACGTCGACGGCATCACACTGCAGCGGTTAGTTGATCGCTATGGTCGCCAACCACCGGCACGAGTGATCCATCTGTTGCTACAGATCTGTGGTTCGCTGTCGGAAGCTCATTGGAAAGGCATCATTCACCGCGACATCAAACCGGCCAACCTGATGTTGTCAACTCAACCGGGCATGCACGACCTGTTGAAAGTGCTGGACTTTGGCTTGGTCAAGGATATTGTCCAGGGGCCAACCGATTTGTCGTTAACGACGTCCGAAGGGATCACCGGCACACCGATGTACATGCCGCCCGAAACTGTTCGTGACGCCAGCATGTCGGATCACCGCAGCGACATCTATGCCGTCGGCGGTGTTGGTTACACGCTATTGACAGGCAAGCCAATGTTCGAAGGCGATGCATCGGTCGAAATTTGCATGAAACAACTCAAAGAAGACCCGCTGCGACCAGCCGATCGATTGGCCTCGCACGGAATTCACGAGCGATTGCCAGACGATTTGCAGAATATTCTAATGGCCTGTTTACGGAAGGATCCGACCCAGCGTCCGGCCTCGATCGACGATTTAGCCGCGGCCCTTCGCCACTGTGATGACGCGACCGGGTGGGACGACGTCGCGGCGATGCATTGGTGGACCCTTGCCTTGAAGGACGGTGTGATCGACGATACCACCTCATTCGATGACGCAGACCGCGACAGCGAAATTACATGGGCGGGCGAGGGAGACGCGAGCGCGACGGCGCACTGATTCAATGTTTGGAAGTTTTCGAGACTCTGACGACGATGTGATCGATTGGTCCGGCCTGCATTCGCTGCTGGAAGACGACGATCGTCGCGCAGCAATCGAGCGTTCTTACCCGACCGAAGGCCGCGACAGCTATCTTAGCGCGCTGCGAAGATTGGATGCGCGTGCGTATGATGATGTCTTGGCCGCCGGACGCAAACTGCAGACCGCTGAAAAGTTGTCTCAGTGGCCAACCGTTGCCGTTGCCGGAATGCTCAACAGCGGAAAGACGTCACTGGTCGCGACCTTTCTAAGCGAATCGGGACGAGCCCGAACGTTGCGTGGCAGCAGCAATAGCGAAGGAACGCACCGCTTCGTGCTGTGGTTGCCGTCGGCTTGGCGCGACGATGCCGAGTTATGGGGTTTGCTGATGAGCCGTATCGGCGACGCGGTCGGCAACCCGCCTGAAATGCTCAGCGACGACCTCGACGTTGCGCACGGCCAATACAACAATCGCGACGGAAACGGACTGGCGCTGAATGTGCCCTTAGTGGCCACAGACCCGGCGTTAGACGCAACCGGGATCGGACTGCTGGATTGCCCGGACATAGTTTCCGACGCGGACTTATTACTTGGATCACCGCTGCAACGACGCGAACTGCTTGGACGCGCCGCAACACTTTGTTCGGCGTTTTTAGTCGTGACCAGTGCCGAATCGTCGCGTGACGGAACCCTGGGCGACTTGCTTCGGATCGCGGCCGACTTGATGCCTGGCGTGCCGCGTTTGTTAGCGGTCAACAAAGTGCGTCCGAAACAAACACCGGACTTGGTTTACGAAACCTTTTCGCCACTAGCTCGCTCGCACGGTATCGAATCGATCTACGCCGCTTACGACTTTGAAATCCCTAGCAGTCGACCTTTCATCCCTGCGACCGACGCAGTCGTCGCGTCAGCCTTTGATCCCGATGCCGATCCTAGTCCTGTGTTCTTTTCGATCCGCGAAAACGCAGATGAAAACCCACCCGCGTCGATAGGCGACGACCGGCTATTGTCGGCACTGCCACAGCGTCTTGACCGCGGCGCGCTGTTCGAAAAGTTTCGACTGGCGTTACAGAACAGTTTGCGGACGGCGGTTTGGGAAGACGGATTTAAAAAGATCGACCTCGACGCCGATGGCCAGGTCGCGATCACAGCCAAGGCACAAGACTGCTTATTGCAATCGGCACTGGAGTTTTTTGCTCATCGCGAAGTCGGTGGCGAAGTCACTGAATTGCGATTGCATCAAAGCGAACGCATCATTCGCCAACTGTCTGAATCCTTTGCCGTCACCGCGCCCTGGTACGCACGTTGGGGAGTCCGCTTGAACGCAAAGGTGCGGCGAGTTTTTGGCGGCGCGGGCGATTTTGTGCGTCAGTTGACGCCGTCGGCCATGGCCGAGCGAGCGGCTGGCGAGATCAAAGACAAGTTTCGACGCGGCGAGTACGGCGGCCTGATGACACCAGAACGTTTGCTGCAAGCGATCGATCGCTACGGCGGCGAAACGTCACTAAAACATTGGCCGCCAATTTCCAAGACCTCCGACACCACCGATACCGCCAATCGCCAGCAGTGGCTTGAAGCGGCGGAAGCCGCCATTTTGCGATTCGAACGAGACGACTTCACGTCGCTGGATCCGCGTCGACTCGACGAAGCAGTCGCTCAAATGTGGACCGAAGTTCCGACTCATCAAAAACTCGCAGCCGGACTGACACCACTTGCCGCCACGTTCGCAGCGCTAGCCGGCGTGCTGATGATCCCCCTGGATTTTGGCACTACCGTGATCGCGTCGGCTTCGATCCCCGAACTGTTCGCGGCACTCGGACTTGGTGCGTATGCGACGATTTGGGCCGGTGGCCAGAGCACTCGTAGCGTCGGCCAGCAAGCCGCTCGGCAACAGCTAGCCGATTTTCACGCGGTCCTTTGCGACACATTTGGCGTGTCCAGGTTCAAGAAGTTGCCTGCCATTCGCGTTCGAGGCGCTTCCGAAAAATTAGTCGTTTCAAAGATCGTTGCGCGAGAGGCGTTCGGGCCAACACTACCGCTGTGTAAAGTTCGCGACGAGTTTCGGCAAGAACTTAAGAAACTGTTACCTCGTGGCGGGAGTTCGTCCAAGTGAAAACCAATCCCACCCGAAGTCGCTCGTCAGCATCAAACTCATCATTCGACAATCAAGACGACCACGAAGAACACTTCAGTCAACCTGGCGAGAATTTTCTGCGAAGGGTTCGCCGATCGGCGACTCACGTGCTTGGCGACAGCCCGACTGGCCGCGAAGTCTTTGAGCTTTGCGACGAACACGCCGAAGCCCGCCGGATGATTCTCGAAGACCGCAGCCAGGGGAACACGGTCGTTGCCATCGTCGGCGCGACTGGCCAAGGAAAGTCATGGCTGGTTCGCCAGATGGTTCGAAACTCATCAGCGGCCGCGTCCATCCGCAGCGGAAACAACCTTGACGAGGCGACAGAAAAGCTAGTTTGGATCGGACCTTTTCCACCCGCAGATCTGGACCCCCGAAACGAACAGTACATCCACTGCAGCGACAATGACATGCAGTCGATTGGCGTGCCGTACTTGTTGGTTGACGCACCGGGTGCGACTGATGACCGCCCCGCCATCGCCGCTGTGGCTCGCCGGGCGCTTTCAATGTCTTCGGTCCTGTTGCTGATGGTTCGCCGCGATCAACTGCGTAGCGAAACTGTCGCGATTCTTACCGAAGCAAGTGAAGGAACGGTCGTGATCCCGATCGTCAACGCGGTTCGCCGCGACAACTCGCTTGACACCGACATCGATGCGTTCATCAGTCGAATGCGAAAGGCAGCACCGACTAGCCGAGTCGTCGCGCCAGTGATCATCGAAGACTTTGACGTCAACGAGCGCAGTGAAGAAGCTGTCGGCAAGGCAACCGCGGAAGCCGTCGCCACTCGGTTGCAATCGGAAATCGGCGATGCCTGGGAAGGCGACCGCCGACGAAGCACTCGGATGTCGGCACTCGATGCAAGGTTCCGATCGGCGCTCCACGAGATCCTTGGCGATCGACTGCCCGATTTGACCGCAGCGGTCAGGCGGCTAAACACCGAAGCACGTCAATTACCACTCGAAGTCGCCGAGTCGCTGGTCGGCAGCGGCGGTTCGATGCAGGCAGCCGTGCGATCGCGATTGCGCCTATCACTGCTAAACGACACGGCCGCGCTTTGGTTTCCTTACCGAACCCAGCTAGGAATTTTGAACCTAACCCACGGCGCATGGGACCGAGTGCTGATGTCGCTGTCGGGTTCGCTGCCGTCGTTGGTGAGTGCGGTGTGGACGTCAACCAAGAATTTCTCGATGGACCGCGACGCACAAGACGACGTACGGGACGGACTTCGCAAACGCAGTGACGCAGCCGTCGCAGACCGTCTTGGCCCGCTAGCGATCCGGTTCCGCGACGAAGTGTCGGCGCTTCGTGACGGCAAGAAACACTCGACTTCGTCGCTATCCGACAAACCATCACGTGGGCAAGTCGCCCATCTATCTGGGCTCGACACGCTGCAGGAAAAATCGCAGCAGATTTTTGAAACCGAAGTCGATCGCGTTTCGATGTCGCGGTTCACGGCCATGACGTGCGCGTTGATCGGCACATTGATTTTTTGGTCGCTGATGGCCAGCCCGGTGATTGCCCTTTACGGCGAATACTTGGACGCCAGCTTGACCACGCTGCGAGATCTGTCGTGTGACTTAAACGCGTTTCCCCGTCCCGACTTTGGCATGCTGCTAACCAGCCTGATTTTGTCGGTGCTACCGACGGCCTTGTTCGCGATGATCGTATTGTCGATCGCTCAAAGCCGCGCTCGCGTTCGCGCAGCCGAAGCTCGCATTCGCAGCAGCCACCATGACGCGATTGAGAAACTGCAACGCGACGGCGTGTTGCGTTTGCGATGGGACGAACCGTTGCTGACCGACGCCGAATTCCTACTGTCGGCCGGTGCGGCCGAATCGGAGACCACATGATCGATATCATCCTCAGCGGTGGCGTCGTTGGCATTTTCATTCTGCTAGTGCTGTTCTCGTTGTCAGTCGCGGCGGCGTACCTGCTATTCGATCAAATCATGACGCTTAGACGCACCGAAGTCCTGCCCGATGGAGTCAGCGACGCGGTCCGCCAAGCCCTTCTGACAGGCCGTATCGCTGAAGCTGACGCGGCTTGCCGGCGAGCGCCAAGCGTCTTGAGTGTGGTGTTACTATCGGGATTGTCGGAATACGAATTCGGATGGAGTGAAGTCGAAAAAGCGATGGAAGACTCGCTGGCCGGACAAGCATCAAGGCTGATGCGGCGCATCGAATACCTATCGGTGATCGGTAATATCGCGCCGATGGTTGGTCTGCTAGGAACGGTCACGGGGATGATTTTTGCGTTCCAACAAGTTGCCTCAACACGCGGCGCGGCCGGAGCAGGCGATTTGGCCGAAGGCATCTATCAAGCGCTGATCACGACCGTGGGCGGCCTGATCGTCGCGATCCCATCGCTAGCAATTTATGCAGTATGCCGAAACCGAGTGGACTCGCTGATAGCCGAAGTCGCCTACCAAAGCCAACATGCGCTATCGCCAATCAAACGTCGCCCGGTAGCACGAGCACGAGCGGTAACGCCCAAGCCATCGACTTCGCCACCGAATTCGCCACCTTCTCCTCCGCCCAAGTAAGCCAACCGGCGAACGCTGCGAGTCATCGCACACCTGACGGGACGGACCGACAATCGTTCTCCGAATCGCCCGTCGAGATGCCTTCTGGCAGCTGCCCCCGTTCAGCCTCCCCACTGTTCCCTAAGAAAGTACAAGCCCATGTTTTGGATCGACGTTTTGTCGCGGATCGTTCACGTCAGCACGGCCATCGCGCTAGTCGGCGGCAGCGTCTTCACGCTATTGGTCTTGCTGCCGTCTGCAGGAGAGTTGGACGAAGCACCACACAAGCAATTAGCGGCGGCAGTTGCAGGTCGATGGAAGAAATTTGTCCACGGCGGCGTTGCCCTCTTTATCTTAAGCGGCCTCTATAACTTCGTCCGTGCGATACCGCTTCACAAAGGCGACGGAACCTATCACATGCTGATCGGCATCAAAATGCTGCTCGCACTGGTGGTTTTCTTCCTGGCCGCCGCCCTGGTTGGCCGCAGCGAGAAACTGGCGACGTTCCGCACCAACCGAAAGAAATGGCTGACCGTCCTGGTCATCCTGGCCGCGATCATCGTTGCCGTCTCGGGATACACCAAAGTCCGCGGCATTCCGGATCGTGCAGCAGAGACCAAGACGCTGGTTGAACCCGTTTAAGTCAGCAGCCAAAGCCCCAACCGAGTGCTGACGACAAATGCTCCCACGGTGACGTCAAAATCGACCAGGCAAGGTTAACTCGTACCCGATGCCGGGCGAACGACACGCCTGCTGTGATTAATCTTCTGTAAGTCTACGAAAAAAGGCCGGACGCGCTTCGACTCGCTGCGCGTCCGGCCTCTAGTCAACCCTGACTAAGAATGCCAATTCGGTAGTTGTGATTCGTTTGCTTCTTGCGTTGAACCTTGATCGTCCGTGACCGTCGACCTTCTCACCGCTGCTTCACTGCCCTGCCGATGCATCATGCTTGGCTTGCCCCCAAAGGAGTCACGCGTATCCGTACGCAGACAATTCAAAAACGGTGATCCAGTCTCAACTGTCGAGCTGGCATAGGCCACATCCATGCGGCCCATTGCTCCTCAGCGAGAGAGAGTTCAATCGAGTCTGATTAAGCCACCAAACGCAAATCTTGCTCCGACCGTTCCAATACTCCGGCCACAAACTCTTCGAAAATCCGAACATCCAGTGCCGATGCGGCACCACATTCAGGATGGAACTGAGTACCGAGTGCGAACCAGTCCATCATTTCACTTTCAATCGACTCGATCACACCATCGGGACAACGCGCAGTGACGCGGAACCCAGGCGCAACTTCATCGATCGCCATGTGATGGCGGCTGCTAACACGAATTTCGCCATCGCCGTAAACACGTCCAATCAGCGAATCGCTGACCACGTCCAACGTGTGGCGGTGATTCGGGTCATGAGGGTCATGGTGAGGAACGGCGTTCGGAAGGTCTTCCTTGATGTGCAGGAAGAGATTGCCGCCCTGTTGAACATTTAACAACTGCATTCCGGTGCCAATTCCTAGTACAGGCATGCGTCGCTCTGCGATGTCAGCCATCAACAAGCGATCACTCGTTTCGCGAACGGGATCAAGTGGACGCACGCTAGGATGCAGCATGAATCCATCGTTTCGTGGATCAAGATCAGCTCCGCCAATCATCACGAAGCCGTGAAGCGAATCCAAAACTCGTGCGATCGAGGCTGGATCATCCATGGGTGGAATCACCACTGGAATGCCGTCCGCAGCAAGAATTGACTGAAAATAGCCGGCTGCAATGTAGCTGTAGGCCGGTACGTTACGGGCAGCAGCACGGAAATCGGCATTCATTCCGATTAGTGGTTTATTCGACATCCGAAAGTTCCTTCTCGAATCCAGCGAATAGAAGTTGTGACGCAAATCGTATTGCATCTACCAACCCAAATATCGAAATTCAGCACCACGCTTTCGCTGTGCCAATCGGAAAAGTCTCGCAGTCTCGGGTTCCAGGCGCCTCTGTCGGCGGGCGTGCCAAGGATTCCACAATAGAAAGGAGAGCAGCTTTCGTTGGCTTACTCCGACGCGTGAAACTTTACTCCTTGGGCTGGGTGGGCGAGGTGACATGGCCTCGTCCTTGGTGGGCGTGAGATTACAAAGCGAATTCACGGCAACCAAACCGCTCCTACATATTCCGACAACAGCCCCAAGCTAGCACTACCCGTCGTGCTAGCATTTAAAAACCATGCTAGCAATAAGCATTGTTCCATCGCTGTTTACGGGCGGTTGAAACCGGTACAATCGCTGCAACAACAATGCCTCAAAACACTTAGGTCAACGCGTGCGATTTGCCAACGTCTGCCTCGAGTCCATCGGTGCAGTAATTCCCGAAGAAACGTGGACGAGCTCTGCGATCGAATCTCGATTGAACCCGCTATACAGTCGGTTGAAGTTGCCCGAAGGTCGCTTGGAAATGATGAGCGGGATCGCCGAGAGGCGCGTTTGGCAACCTGGCACGATGCCCAGTGGCCCTAGCATTCGAAGTGCCAATCATGCCATCGATGCCGCAGGGTTTGACCGTGGCCGGATCGGCTGCCTGATTCACGCCAGTGTCTGCCGCGACTTTCTAGAGCCCGCAACCGCGTCGCGGGTTCACCATGGTGTCGATTTGCCAAGCCGATGCTGGGTCTACGATGTCTCGAACGCCTGCCTGGGTCTAATCAACGGCGCCGTTCAAATCGCATCGATGATCGAAGCTGGCGCAATCGACGCCGGAATCGTGGTCGGGACCGAAAACAGCCGTCCGCTGCTCGAACAAACGATTACGACATTAAACGCTGATGAAACGATCAATCGCAAAACCGTCAAACCGGCGTTTGCATCATTGACGATCGGATCGGGCAGCTGTGCTTGGCTACTGACCCATCGCCGATTGTCGGGCAGCGGAACCTCAATCGATGCTGCCATCGCCCAGTCACGGACTCAGTTCCATGACCTCTGTCGCAGCAACCATGACACCGCGGGTGCTGCCATGGCACCGCTGATGGATACAGATTCCGAACGTTTGATGGCCGAAGGTATCGCCACGGGCGCCGAAGCGTTTGAACAACTGATCGAAGAGTGCGGCTTCAGCCGAGCGGAAATTGATCGCACGGTCTGCCACCAAGTCGGTGCCCGCCACCGAGTCGCGATGCTAGAAGCCATGGGGCTGCCCATCGAAAATGACACTGCAACGTTCCAGCGTCTAGGCAACACGGGTTCGGTGGCCTTGCCGTTGACGTTGGCCGCGGCCGCCATCACCGGCGACGTTCACGCCGGCCAACGCGCCGCGATGCTAGGCATCGGCTCAGGCATCAACAGCGTGATGATGGCGACCACTTGGCAAACAACGCCAGTCGGCGGAAACCTGGCTAAAGAACTGGGCCTAACCACGGCCTAATTACGAATGCGTCCCCGGTCCTCTCGCGTTGATGAACCGTTGCCGTAGGCTGACGCGAGTTCGGTTGCTTTGTCCAAGACCTGTTGCCAGTGACGTCGATAGCATCTGTCCATTCATGAACCACTCGTCGAGTCGTCGTTCCTTATGCGTTTATTAATCTGCGTAACGTTCAGTTTTAGTTTTACGTTCGCTGTCGCGACCGAGCCTCGTCGCGTCGTCACCGACAACCAGAAACGAAGCATCCTTTCCGATCTCACTGACGATCACCGACCCGAAAACGGCAATGCGGACGCAGTCGCGACCAATCGGCCCCTTCAACTCATACACCAATCGGCAAGCGAAAATTCGACCGACGACACGCCTCCACAGCCGACTCGCACCGACATTCATATCAGTGGCGTCTATCCGCACCTGACGACCTACGGCGTCTACAGCCAGAACGGTGGTCACCACAAAGAAGGCCACAACGAATGCGGTATTGGCGCAGTCGTTCCTTGGGCCGGAAAACTCTGGATGGTCAACTACGCTCCGCACATGCCGCGGGGCAGCGAACACAAACTGTTTTCGGTGGACGCCGATCTCAGCAAACCGATGACGGTGCATCCGGAAAGCGTCGGTGGCACACCAGCAGGCCGAATGATTCACAAAGAATCGAATCAACTGTTGATCGCCCATCATTTGATCGATGCCGATGGAAACGTACGCACGATTCAACCAGCCGACATGCCCATTCGTGTTACAGCGATCGCGCGGCACTTAAAAGATCCGGCAAACATGGTTTACTACATCGACATGGAAGGTTCGATCTGGGAAGCCAACGTTCACACGCTGGCCGTCAAGCGACTCTTCAAGAAACCCGTGCCCGGCTGGCACGGCAAAGGCGGCTACACGTCGCAGGGCCGACTGGTTATTTCCAATAACGGAGAACTCCATGTCGGCAGTTACCAAGATGTGTTGGTCGGTGGTGAAGCAAAGAATGAAGAAGAACGCGGCGTGCTGGCAGAATTCGATGGCACGAACTGGAAAATCGTCGAACGTCGCCAATTCACCGAAGTCACCGGCCCTAGCGGGATCACTGGCGGCAGCGATGGCAATGATCCGATTTGGACGATGGGCTGGGACCGCCGAAGCGTTCGATTGAAGGTGCTTGATAACGGTGGGTGGCACACTTATTTGCTACCCAAAGCCGCGTACTGCAACGACGCTAGCCACGGTTGGTACACCGAGTGGCCGCGCATTCGCGAGATCACCGAAGGCCGCTGGATGATGGACATGCACGGCATGTTCTTTGATTTTCCAAAGACGTTTTCCAGCACCCATTCGGGCGGCATCAAACCAATCGGAAGCCACCTGCGGTACGTTCCCGATTTCTGCGACTGGAACGGAAAAATAGTCCTGGCCTCCGATGAAACTAGTATCCAAGGCAACCGATTAGCCGGCCAGCCTCAAAGCAATCTATGGTTCGGCGACTACGAAGACCTAAAAAAGTGGGGCCCCGCCAGCGGGTACGGCGGGCCGTGGATCGAGGACGAAGTCACAGCGAATGCGCCATCGGATCCTTTCCTTGTCGCAGGCTTCGACCGACGAATGATTCACCTAACGACCGGGCGAAAGACATCGCTGCCCGCCACACTCTTGCGGGCGACCGACCAGCAACCCATCACTGCGTTGCCCGATCAACTCGCGAGTTTACCGCGAGTCACCGTCAATCGTGGCGACTGGCATGAACCGGCACCGGGATTCCATTTCACCATCGACGGCCCAGCCACCGTCTACCTGGCCGTCGACAAGCGAGGAACCCCAACGCTTGATCCCAAATGGCGATTGACCGATCTGTTGCTGAAATGGGGCAAAGGATTCACCGATCGAATCTACTCGCGAAAATTTTCTGCGGGCGAAGTAACGATTCCCGGCAACGATGCAGAACACACCCCCGGCTCCTACGGCATGCCTCATCAGGCATTTGTATTGGCCGACAACGATACGACTATCCAAATCTCGGAATCCGGAAATGCGGCGGTCACTCGCCCTGCCAAGTCAACGAACGACAGTCCAGTCGAAAGCCCGGTGACTTTCACGCTGGAGGTGGATCAGAACGGAACCGGCCAGTGGGATCACTATCGGGACGTGACCGTTACTGCCAATGGATACGTCTCACAGATCCTGCCGGATGACTTCAACGCAACCTGGCTGCGTTTCAAAACCGACCGAAACTGCGTTGCCACCGCGCTGGTTCACCAAACAACAAAACAGTTCGTGGACGGCAAAGATCCCGCCAACGAAAAACTGTTTGCAGGGCTGGCTGATGTCCAAGACTCTGATGCGATCGGCGGTCTGCTGTACGCCGCCAAACGAAATCGCAACCTTCGGATCATTGATTCGGACGATCGTTTTTTTGAGTTCACCAAAAACAGCTTTGAATTCGAAACAGACTCAAAGGACGACAAACTTAACAAGTTGCTGCACGTTGAACCGGAGTTTTCCGTCGACAATTCGTCCGTCATCTTGAAAAGCCGCGGTCAAACCTACCGGTTGCCCAAGGGCGACGCCGCATACGACCGACCATTTGCGGCAGGCTGGCCACGCGACTCGCGGGAAGTCGCATCCGAGCGGCACCTAGCCAACATTCACGGAACCTTTTACGAAGTACCGCTGATCACCAACGGCGCCCCGCCTGCATGGAACCGAATGCGTCCGGTTTCTAGCCACCGCAAGCAAATCACCGACTTCTGCTCCTGGAACGGCTTGCTCGTTCTTTCCGGAGTCAAATCTGACGCAGTAGAAGACGGTCACGTTTTCCGCGACCCAAAACTTGGTATAGGACTCTGGCTGGGCGGCATCGATGACCTTTGGAAACTCGGCAAACCCGTCGGTCACGGTGGACCTTGGATGGAAACGAAAGTAAAAGCCGGCATTGCGTCCGATTCCTATTTGATGACAGGCTATGACCAAAAGACGCTGCAAATATCTCACAATTCTGCAAGTCCCGTCACCATCACTGTGCAGATCGACATTAACGGAAACGGCCTTTGGACAACGTACAAGAGTTTCAAAGTCTCGCAACACGCCACCACAACGCATGAGTTCCCAGTCGGATTCTCGGCCTGTTGGATGCGGGCGGTTAGCAATACAGATACCACCGCAACCGTTCAACTCGACTATCAATGAGTCGGTTTCGCAGACCGTAAACTAAGTCGCGCGAGACCGGAGCTTTGTCCTAGGCAGCACGTTTAGCGATCATCGGCAACCCCTGGTTTCTTCGTGAGATTTCGACCTCGGTGGTAAGGCGAATCAGTTGGCACGCCTAGGTTCGGCGCGGCGTCCACTGGCAGTGATTCGGTTAAACGTGATCTGACGTCCGACAGTTTAGGGTCGCTTGCACGGTTGTTAAACTCGTGGGGGTCTTCCTGCAGGTCATACAATTCTTCGATTCCATTGCCATACTTAATCAGCCGATATCGCGTGTCGGCAACAGCATGTGATGATGTCTCTTCGCGATCGAATTGATAGGAAGTCAGCGCCGGCGTGGTTCGCGCGGCCTGCGGATTTTTTAGCTGCGGAACCAGCGAAACGCCGTCGCACTGCACGGGAACGGAAATGCCGGCCAACTCGCACAGCGTCGGATAGACATCGGTCAGCGTTGCCGGCTGCTGAGTCTTCTGACCGTCCCGGCTAAGCCCCGGAGCATGAATGAACAACGGCACGTGCGTGGTTTGATCCCAGAGCGCGAACTTCTCCCAATTCTCCTTTTCACCAATGTGAAATCCGTGATCCGACCACAGGACCACGATCGTGTTGTCTTTCATCGGCGACGCGTCCAGCGCATCAAGCAACCGACCCAGTTGATGATCCACATAACTGATGCTTGCCAAGTATCCACGCATCAGGTGCGGCCACTGATCGTTGTCAGTGACCCACTTGTGCCAGTTGCGCCGGCCATGGTCGTGCGCGTCATCCAGATCATCATCACGAAGCTTTGGCAACTGAACTTCGTCGATGGGATACAGGTCAAACCACTTCTGTGGCACTTCCCACGGAATGTGAGGCCGAAACAGACCGACGGCAAGGAACAGCGGCCTGTCGCCTTCCCGCTGCATCTGTTCGGTCGCCCAGTCGACTACCAAATGATCGCCGTAAGTGTCCTCGGCCTGATCGGTGATCACGGCAGCGCCAAACAAGTGGTAGTTCAGAGGCCGCTTGCCAGTGAAGCCCGCGTTCTGGCCTTGCGAAAAAACCGGGCGTGGCCAATCGCCGGAAATCGGATCCAGCGGATCGCCTCGATAGTCGTCCCAGGCATCCGGGTCGTTCTGAGAATCACCCGGTGTCCACTGCAGCGTATGAAAGATCTTGCCGCCCCCGACGGCTCGATAGCCGTGATCGCGAAAGTGCTGAGACAACACCACCGCGTCCTTCAGCGCCGGCGATTCGTCTCGCCATCGAGGCCCGTGAGCACCGAACAGATTTCGATAAACCCCCGAACGCGACGGGTGCACCCCCGTCATGACCGCGACGCGCGATGGGTGACACGCCGGCGCCGCACAATGAGCATTGGTAAACGTGACCGAACGTTTTGCCAGTCGCTCAAAATTCGGAGTCTTCACGCCGGAATGATTGTCAAGCGGCGAGATGTAGTCGTTCAAATCGTCCACAGCAATGAATAGTACGTTCGGGCGATTTGCTGCCGTGCATAGTGATACCGACTGATCGCCTGCAAAGCTGAACAACAAGATAAGCGAAAGGAAAGCCAACGCCTTCATAAAACGGAATCCAGTAATCGGACTAACGAACCAAAGATGCACGGATGTCGCGGGTTGTTCTTGACCAAACAAATGTTTCCATCGTCTTTCTGCTTACTTGTCCGATGACGTCCTGCTGCGAATGTCCCAATCTTTCCACGGTTTGAATCCTTTTTTGCCGATTCCGAACGTCGGGACAGCATTCTCGGGCTGCAACGAACGATACGCTTGCAGCTTTGCAAACAAGTCCTTCACAACATCCGGGTGCTGGTCAGCCAGGTTTTCTCGTTCAAGTAAATCGTCCGGCATTCGATAAAGGTGAATTTCATGCTTGTCCGTGATTTCACTCTGCGCAACATCTGGGCCAATCACAACCAGTTTCCACTGTGCAGTTTTGATGGCGATCGTCTCGCGTTCTGCGCCTGACTGACCATGGTACGAATACCAGTCGCGTTCGGGGAAATCGGTCACGGTCCCTTCAAGCAGACCGCACAAATTTGATCCGTCAAGTTTGCTGTTAGCGTCTCGCCCGAAATTGGAATCAACACCGGCACTGGCCAAAACTGTGGGCAGCACATCGATGTATCCGATCGTGTTATCCAGCTTGCGTCCACCCTGCCATTTTGCCGGCCAACGAACACAGGCGACGACTCGAACACCGCCTTCGAATGTCGTCAGCTTGCTTCCGTGCAACGGTCGATTGTTCGCTTTGAACTGGCCGACACCGCCATTGTCACTTAGGAACCAAACCTGGGTGTTATCAGCTTCGCCGCTGTCTTCGATAGCCCGCAGCACCTGACCAACGCCCTGATCCATGCTCCAGATCATCGCCTTCAGCGTTGCTTCGTCGTCCGTCTTGCTGTTCTTGGCATAGCGGGCAATGTCTTCGGGCTTTGCTTGGAAGGGTGAATGCGGCGCATTGAATGGCACGTAACAGAAATACGGCGCAGCATCGACCGCCGACTCGCGAATAAAATCGGACGCAGCTTCGGCAATCAGATCAGTCGCATAGCCCTGTTTCGCCGAAGGCGTGTGGTTGATGTGCCAGTCGCGTTCACCGTCGCGTTCCAACTTGAAGTAATCGATCGCACCGTTGTAGTGGCCTTCAAAGTGCGTGAACCCCCGCGACAACGGGTGCCACTTCACATCGTGGTGCCCCAAATGCCACTTGCCGAAGATGCCGCGGTGCTTGTAACCGGCTTCGCCAAGAGCGTCGGCGATCGTCCGCTCCTGGACCGACAAGCCAAAGTTGCGCTGCGGTGGAATCACCGCTCGCGCCAAGCCAAATCGAATCGGATAGCGGCCGGTCATCAAGCCAGCTCGAGTCGGCGTACACATCGGTGCCACATAAAACCGATCCAGCTCAATCCCTTCACCCGCCAACCGATCCACGTTCGGTGTTTCGGTCCAATCCGAATGGTAGCTGACCGCGCCCCAGCCAAGATCATCCGCCAACATCACAACGACGTTTGGTTGCGATTCGGCTTGGGCAAGCGAAACTATCGGAACTGCGACCGTTGCAATAGCAACCATCAAAACGCATAAGGGCTGGTTCATATTTCACTTCTTGTTTTATAAATAGGTATCGCTAGACAATTAGCATCGATTGAGCGCAACGTCTTCGCAATGACCAATGACGCCGTGTGCCCTGCTCATTGCGAGAGAACACGGCAATGTCTTTTAAGTCATCGTTGATTCGTCAAACGGTACGACTACCCCACCGCGCCCAGACTTTACGTCCCACGTATTCGTGCGACGGGCGAAGCTCGAACGACAGCGATGGCACAATCTTCGCACGTCCGTGGGACTTCGGCGATGGAACCACCAGTGACCAACTGATACTGCGGCGTCAATATACATCGCTGCGCGTCTTCACGGCGACTCTAACCAGCACCGACGACGATGGCCTGACCGCATCGTCGAGCGTTGAAACTGCGGTTCGCACGACTCGATCGAACATCAAGTTAAGCCATGGACAGATCCTGTCCATCGTTGTGGTGAAAGTTTTTCTCTTACGTCACCGGCGGAAGCCGGAAATTGCCTAGACGCTGGCAAAATGCACTTTTAAGCCAGTGGCACGGTTCGTGCTATTGAATGAATCGAAACTGATTTCGAACACCATTTATATAGCGATCCTCGATGACCAACGTTCCCGCCAGGACTGAACCAACCGAACCTAAAGAATCATCTAACTCAAATTCCGGACTGCTTGCGAGTATCGCGAAAGTTGGGCCGACTTTGTTCGTGCTGGCCGTCATGGGCAGCGGTTGGCTGGCCGTTCACCAGATCAATACGGGAGCACAACCTGAGGAAGAAGAGTCCATCGTTGAAGTAGCAGCGGTTCCGGATTCATTGACGCTGCCCGAAGGCAAAGTTAAAGCAGCGAAGTTCGAGTCGGTGCCAGCACAAACGCAAGCAATGGAACATGTGCATACAATCCCGGGACGCATCCGCTACGACGAGACCAAGCACGTTGACGTCAAAGCGCCGATGGACGGCATCCTGGCAGAAGTGTTGGTGACGCCGGGCGAGCATGTCCAAAATGGGCAGTTACTCGCTGTGCTTCGCAGTTCGGAGATTGGGCAAGCTCGCGCCGAAGTGCTGAAGCGTCAGAAGGAACACGAGATCGCTCAGCAGATGCTGCAGCGCGAAGTGACGCTCGCCAAGAACCTCGACCAAATGTCGTTGATGTTGGATCAAGGCCAGCCCGTCGATTCGATCGATAACGCGATGCAGAATCGTGCATTGGGTGCCTATCGGCAAGACATTTTGTCGGCGTTGTCAAAGATGCAACTCGCATCAGAACTGCTAAGCAAGATCGAGCCTTTGGCCAACTCGGGTTCTGTTTCTGGTCGAACGATTCGCGAGCGACAAGCCGAACGCCAGATAGCAGAGACTGAATTTCGAACCGCTCGCGATCAAGCGACCTTTGCAGCGAAGCAAGCCAAAATCAATGCCGAAGCCAAACTCTCAGAGGCTGATCGTCAGCTGAACTTGGCTTGGCAGTCCGTTGAGACATTGCTTGGATACAAGGAAGACAAGGCGAAAGTCGATCTGAATAATCAAGAAGCTCTTTCGCGACTTGAAATACGTGCTCCGTTTGCTGGTTCAGTCGAATCACGCGGCTTCGCCAACAACGAACGAGTCACGCGTGGTGAGTCGTTGATTATTTTGGCGAACACTGATTCGTTGTACGTTGCCGCCAATATTCGCGAGAGTGACTGGTCGGCAGTATCGCTCGATCAAGGGACTTTGGTTTCAGTTTCGGTTCCCGCGCTCGAAGATCGCGTCTTTGAAGCCCGCATCCGCTACTTTGGTCGCGAAGTGCAAGCTGACACCAATTCAGTGCCCTTGGTGGCAACACTCAAAAACAGCGAAGGATTGTTGCGGCCCGGCATGTTCGTTCGTGTCACGATTCCTATCGGAAAGCCTCGCGAAGCCTTGTCAGTAAAGCCGGAATCAGTGGTTCAGCACGAGAACCAATCATTTGTGTTTGTGGACGAAAGTGGCGGCACGTTCAAACGCGTCGATGTTTCGACAGGACAAGCGTCCGATGATTGGGTGGAACTCACCAATGGATTACAGCCTGGACAACTGGTAGTGACGCATGGTGCGTTCTTGCTGAAGTCTGAATTGCTGCTGCAGGGCGAATCGGAATAGGTCCGTCTCTCTTTGTTACGCCGTTGCCTCTCGAAACTCGCGAAGAGTTTCGATCACCCCGCCATCGCCGAAAGTCTTGGCGACTTCCGATACCAATCTAGCTTTACGTCATGCTCACAAAAATCATTGAATTCTCCGTCGTCAACCGTGGCCTCGTCATCATCCTGACCTTGTTAATGGCCGGTGCTGGAATGTACTCGGCACTCAAGTTGCCGATTGACGCTGTTCCCGATATGACCAACGTACAGGTCCAAGTCGTCACTGACGCAGGATCATTGTCACCCGTCGAAGTCGAACGCTACGTCACGTATCCCGTCGAAAATACGATGGGCGGACTGCCCGACGTGGAAGAATTGCGTAGCGTTTCCAAGTTCGGCATCTCTGTGGTCACGATTGTCTTTGAGGAAGGCACGGACATCTATCGCGCTCGGCAATTGGTCGCAGAGCGTTTGCCCGACGCCGCGGCGGTGATCCCGCCGGGGTACGGAACGCCCGCCGTTGGTCCGCTGACCACGGCACTTGGTGAAATTCTGCAATTCGAGGTTCGCAGTGATAAGCACACGCCTATGGAATTGCGGACGATGTTGGAATGGGAAATTTCACCTCGATTACGACAAGTGCCAGGCGTTACCGAGATTAACACGCATGGCGGATACTACAAAACATTCGAGGTTCAGCCCGACCCAGACCGCATGACTAGCTACGGTATCCCAATGGATTTGCTGTTCTCGCGACTGCAGAACAACAACAGTACTTCCGGCGGCGGCTACGTCATTCATCATGGCGAACAACGCTTCATCCGTGGTGTCTCGTTGCTGGAATCTGCTGAGGATATCGGATCCGTTGTTATTCGTCGGGAACCCGATGGTAATCCGATCCTTGTTCGCGATATCGCCAAAGTCAGCATCCAGCCAATGACTCGCCAAGGCGCGGTCACACGTGATGCACGTGGCGAAATCGTTACCGGGTTGGTGATGATGTTGATCGGCGAGAACTCTCGCGAGGTCGTTGAGCTTGCCAAAGACCGCCTCAAAGAGATTGAAGTCACTTTGCCCGAGGGGGTGTATCTGGAAGTGACGTACGACCGAGCGGCGTTGATTGGCCGGACTCTCAAGACCGTGCTGACGAATCTGACCGAAGGCGGGATGTTGGTCATCATCGTATTGCTACTGATGCTCGGCAATTTGCGAGCCGGCATCATCGTGGCGCTCGCCATTCCCCTTTCGATGTTGTTTGCAACGAATGTCATGTTGGCTTCAGGCGTGACGGCCAGTTTGATGAGTCTTGGTGCGATCGACTTTGGCTTGATCGTCGACAGTAGCGTCATCATGGTCGAGAACTGCATCCGAAAACTATCCCACGACAACGGTGACGCCAATCATGCGGACATCATTCGTGACGCCGCTGTCGAGGTTCGTAAACCGACGATGTTCGGCGAACTCATCATTGCGGTAGTGTTTTTGCCGATCCTGCTGCTCGAAGGTACCGAAGGAAAGCTGTTTCGTCCAATGGCTCTTACGGTGCTGTTTGCCCTGGGCGGATCGATGATTTTGTCTCTTTCATTCATGCCAGCGATGGCGTCGATCTTCTTACCCAAGAAGATGAGCGAAGAGGAAAACTTCCTCATTCGACTGGTTAAATGGATCTATGAGCCAATCGTTACGCGAGCGATTAAGCATCCGGTTGTTACCATCGCCACCGCGCTCACGCTGTTCGCGATCAGCCTGCCGATGGGGGCAAACCTGGGTGCCGAATTCATGCCTCGCCTCGAAGAAGGAGACTTGCTGGTCGAAGCGTCTCGTTTGCCGAGTGCGACGCTGGAGGGATCGATTGAAATGTCGACTCACATCGAGAGCATTCTCAAAAAGTATCCGGAAGTCAAAACCGTTTTCTCGAAAACTGGGCGACCGGAAATTGCCAACGACGTGATGGGAGTTCATCAAACCGACGTGTGGGTGTTGCTCAATCCCATCCACGACTGGCCAACACCTAAGACTCGTGATGACTTGATCGAGGAAATGTCCGAAGAACTCAACGCGAATGTTCCCGGAGTCGCGTTCGGTTTTACGCAGCCCATCGAAATGCGGGTTGACGAACTGGTGGCAGGCGTAAAGGCCGATGTCGCGGTGCTGTTGTACGGCGACGATATGGAAGTCCTGGGCACAAAGGGCAAAGAGATCGAGGCGGCGCTGCGTTCGATCCCAGGTGCCGTCGACGTCAAAGCCGACTACCAGGCAAACTTGTCAACACTAACGATCAAAACCAAACCCCAAGCACTGGCTCAGTACGGTATCGATGCACAAGTCGTCTTGGACGTGGTGTCCTCGCTCGGCGGACATCAAGTCGGCCAAATCTACGAGGGGCGAGCACGCTACCCGATCATGGTCCGCGTGCCAGAACAATGGCGAGAAAATTTATCGTTGTTGGAACAGGTTCCGGTCACTGACTCCAATGGTAAAGCGGTTCCGCTGAAAGAACTCGCCGACATTCGTTTGGAAGAAACGCCGCCGACGATCGAACACGAAGGCAACCGTCGCCGAACATTCATCTCCGCCAACGTTCGTGGACGCGATGTCGCAACATTCGTAACCGAAGCACAACGGGTGATCCCCGAGAAGGTTGACATTCCTGCGGGCTATGAAATCCGCTGGGGCGGCGACTTTGAAAACCTGCAATCGGCCAGTCGACGACTCGCGATCATCACGCCGATCGTTTTGGTTATCATCATGTTGCTGCTACACACCAGCCTCGGTTCGATGCGTCTGGCATTCCTGATCTTCCTAGCTGTTCCAATGGCTGCATCCGGCGGGATTATCGCGTTGTACCTGCGTGAGATGCCATTCAGTATCTCGGCCGGAGTTGGGTTCATCGCTCTATTCGGTGTCGCGGTGCTGAACGGTTTGGTCTGGGTCAGCGCCGCCGAGCATCTTCGAGAAACCGGGATGCCGCTCGGCCTAGTCGCCCATGAAACGGCGCTTGTTCGTCTGCGTCCGGTGCTGATGACCGCGCTTGTCGCAAGTCTCGGTTTCCTTCCGATGGCTCTGTCGACTAGTGACGGAGCCGAAATGCAACGTCCGCTCGCGACTGTCGTGATCGGCGGACTGATCACCTCCACTCTACTAACGTCGCTCTTTGTCCCGTGCGTCTATCCATGGTTCGCACGCGGTTTGAAGCACGTTGAGTTGACACACAATGGAGAACCAGAACCAACGCTGCACTAAACCTCTTACAACACACGGTGGGCGGCGGTTGGCGAAGCTCGTTCAATCGGCAGACTTGTTTGTGAATGCCTTCTAAACAAGGATGTGGGCGAAAGCCCCCGTCTGCCATCTTTAACATGAGATACTGCTTTGATCCACATCGAACGTCACCGAACCGATCGAATCGGCTGGCTCCGCGCCGCTGTCTTGGGGGCCAATGATGGCATTGTCTCCACGGCCAGTTTAGTCGTCGGAGTCGCCGCTGCTGAAACGAGTCGAACGAGCATCCTGTTGGCGGGTGTCGCCGGACTGGTTGCCGGTGCGATGTCGATGGCCGCCGGCGAATATGTTTCCGTCAGTTCACAATCTGACACCGAGAACGCTGACCTAGCCCGCGAAGAAAACGAACTCGCAACAACCCCCGACGCCGAACTGCGAGAACTTACCGCGATCTACGTCGATCGTGGACTCGACGAATCGCTCGCCCTGCAAGTCGCCAAGCAATTGACGGCCCATGATGCGCTCGGGGCGCACGCGCGTGACGAACTCGGTATCTCCAGTTTTACCACGGCCCGCCCCACCCAAGCTGCACTCACATCGGCCGCAACATTCGCAGTCGGTGCGAGCCTACCGCTAGCCGCAACCTTTCTAACGCCCGTCCCGAGCATCCCAGTCGTCGTTTCCATTCTCTCACTCGCTTTTCTCGCAATACTCGGCGGTATCTCAGCTCGAGCAGGTGGAGCCCCCATCGCCAAAGCCGTCACCCGAGTCACCTTCTGGGGAGCGATCGCCATGCTCGCCACGGCCGGCATTGGCTACCTGTTTGGCGTTGCCGTCTAAATACACAAAAAACAATGTTTAAAAAATCTAAAAGCCATCGTTCGATCCGATATCAGTTGCTATCAGTCACCAGCGTGGTAACCGTTGCCTTCGTGATCGCGCTCATCGTGATCGACTATCGCCGCGAAGTCCGACATCATTTTGCCGAAAAACAATCCGACCTTTACGAAGAAGCGAAGACGGTACTGCCAGGAGTCGTTCACACTCGCGAACATGGCAATAAGTCCGTCCAGAAATTCATTGACAGCATCTGCAATCGTATGGACGTCAAACATTCGCCCAACCATCACATCATTGTCAAGATTGCTGGCGACATGCTTCAGGCAAACACTCACTTCCGTGCGTCCCCCGAGCTGCTAGCGAAGTTTGATCAAGCGTCTCAACAAACTCAGTTTGAGATTGAAGCCGAGGGTAACGATCTGCTAGTCGGACGATACTCCGAAGGCGATGTTACCGTAATTGTCAGTGAAGACGTTGCGAGCCTAAGATCTGCGGTTATCGGCGATGAGCTGTTTCGAGTCTTTGGCATCGTGTTGATGGGAATTGCTGCAGCCACCATCGTTCACTTGCTGCTGGTTCGACTAGTTAGCCGTCCACTCGATGCGTTGGTCGAAAAAGTGAAGTCAGTTGGTCAAGGAATCTACGACACGCCACTCGCGGATTTTGAAAGCACGGAACTGCACGTGCTTTCCACTGAGATCACAGCGATGAGTGAAGCGATCGCCTATTCCGAGAATGACCGCAAGTCGCGATTAAAAAAGGCGCGTGACATACAACAAAACTTGCTTCCCAACGACGTCAAAATTCCAGGCGTCAGCATCGCGATCACGTACAACCCTGCGGAAGAGGTTGGTGGAGATTACTTGGACATTCTTCCCCAAAGCAATAACCGCTGGCTCGTCTGCGTTGCCGATGCGACGGGACATGGAGTGCCCGCCGCAATGAGCGCTGCGATGCTCAAAACAATGCTTCTGCAAGCGAGCGAGAGATCCGATTCGCCAGCCGAGATCCTGAGTGAAATGAATCGCGTGTTCATGCAAGTGCAGATTTTCGGTGACTTTGCCTCGCTGATACTGATCGAGATCGATCTTGCAGCCCGAACCCTCAGTTACGCGAACGCCGGTCACGACCCCGCCTGGCTGATGAAAGCTACGGGCGAAGTCCTGGAACTAGAGGCAACTGGAACACTCCTCGGAATTGATGAAGACGCGGTTTGGGAAGAGGAATTCGTTGATTTAACGGAAGGAAGCAGGCTCGCAATATCCACCGACGGCATCACAGAGACATTCGGAGCCGACGACGAAATGTTCAGCAAAGAACGATTGCTAAGTACATTGCGAGAATGCCGAAACCGTTCCCTTGCTCAAACCAACGAGAATGCTCGTCAACTTGTTGATGCACACCGAGCCAACGGCGTGCAAACAGACGACGTCACTCTTCTGCTGATGGAATTCGGTGCCTTCGCGCCGCTCGAAAAAAACGATTCAAACGAGTTGGACGGCTTCATCTCGCAAGCATTTCAATCGCCCCTCGGCAGACGGTAAGGCAATTTTATGCCTCCCATCATTCTGCTTGCCCATGTGGCCGGTGCTGGAAAGTCGACAGTCTCGAAAAAGTTTTCACTACCATCATTTGTCGTCCACGCTGATACGTTGCAGCAAGACGTGGTGCGACTAACATTTCCGTTCATGCGAAACATGCTTGGATATCGCTGATGAGTCGCTTGCCATCGGTTCGGTCGAGAATGTAGCTGACGGTTTGTGTTTTCGATGTCGCTTAACGATGGCATCAATGCGTTGGGACAGCGTGATTCTTTGGCAATTCCGCGTAGCCGTTCTTAATCCACAGCGAGACAACTTTTGCATGCTCTTGGACGAGTTTGATAGCGTAGGCGTCGTCAGCGGTTTCAGTCACGCGAACACCATGGTCCGTGTGTTCGATTTCCAGCTTGATCTTCTTTGCATGAGCGAAAACTTCACGGAAAAGCGGGTCTCGCATTCGGATCGGATTCGCATGCTCCATCCGGTCGTACATCGCTTCGACATGCGTTTGAATCATGCGGGCAACATCCTCTACGTCCGACTCCGTTCGCGTTTCGACACCGTTGGCAAGAATTTTTACTGTACGACGAATGTCGTCCCGATGCTCGATCAAGTAGAAAAAGTCCTGGTGGTCTTTCGCATGTTGTGAATCGCCCGCGTGACCGAGTCCCATTCCGGGTCCAATCCCCTGTTTGGTAGTTAAATTGGTTTGGTTCGCGGCGGCTTCCATTCGAGCTTCAGCGCAACTAGCGCATTCCTCTTTGCAGCCTCCCTTGCATGGCCCATGGGATTGAGATTCGGCCTTCGTCGAAATGACTGTCGGTGCCTCGGCATCAATACCACATTTGCCGCCACATTGCCCGGTCTGATCAACTGGGCATTGGTTTTTACTGCTAGTTGCTGTCGCGATACCGCCAGCGCAAAGTTCGCATGTGCCCGCCAATTGATTTCCGGCTTTGCAAGATTCGCTGCTACAGCCGTCTGCCTTAGCGAACGAAGTTGCTTTCGCTTTAGCCTCGGAACAGCAGCCAAGTTTCGATGATTCCGCCACGCTCGCGTTCAGCTCGGCAGCCTTATCTTGGCAGCAACGCTCAGCTGGTCTCGTGGTCGCTGCTTTTGACGATGACGATTCGTCGTTAGCTACCCCCGTTAAAGCGGTTCCAAGTACAGCGACGGCGGCAAACATAATTGCAAGTGAAACAAATTTCTTCATAAGTCTTTCCTTCGTGCGTTGGCCCAGTGTGGAGCCAGTGTGAGTTGATGTTGCTTAGCCCTTTTGCAATGACCGTACCGATGCGTCTCAACTTGGCAAAATTCATTTCAGTTCAGCGCTTCGGATCGCCAAATCAGCGTGGTTTTCAAGTCTCGCTGACGGATTTGGTTTCATGGATTTACTCGGGGTCTCGCGTGTCGACGAAACATTCCACTGCAAGTGCGCAAAAATTGCAGCGCTAAGACGGTTGGCGTGCGCACGAATTGCAGGATCAAGCCAGCGAGCAGCCGCTCACACAATCATTCGAACGCTCGTTTCCAACACAGTTACCCCAGAATCGTTGGGTTTTGCGAGTTATTGCCTCTCAATGCTCGATTGCTGGTGTACCAGTCGGAATGCGGCATCTCATTTGCTTCCAAAGGAGTAACACAGACGAATTACGATTTAACCCCAAGGTGAATGTTATGAAACGCTTACTCATTGGCCTCGGCGCATTACTCACGTTGGCCCTTGTCACATCAGATGTGATGGCGCAACAGCGTCGTGGCAAAGGCGGTGCTGGCACCCAAGCCCGGGCTGGCTATCAGAGGCAGCCCCAAAATCAGGGTCACTCGCAACGGGGAAGCCAGAGCCAGCAACCCACTAGCCTTCTCTCGACGAACATTGGTAGTCCCGATTTGCTGCGTATGCGGGAGGAAGAAAAATTGGCGCGGGATGTCTACACGTCTCTCGCGAAAACGTCGAAGCTTCCAATCTTTCGAAACATCTCCAACGCTGAGAGCCAGCACATGCAGGCCATCGAACGTTTGATTGGCGCAGCGAACGGAAACGCTTTCAACGACATTCCCGGAACCTTTAGCTACCCCGACTACCAACAGCTTTATCAATCGCTTGTTGCTAGCGGCACCCGTAGTCCGCTGGATGCGTTGATGGTAGGTGCTAAAATCGAGGAGATGGACATTGCTGATTTGCAGAAACTGTTGACCCAAACAACCAACCCACAAATTCGACAGGTGCTGGAGCAATTGATGCGGGGTTCGCAAAACCACTTGCGCGCGTTCGCGTCACAGATTGCAAAGCAAGGTGCGAGTTACAATGCCGAGTTCCTAACTCAAGAAGAGTTCGACCAAATCGCGAGTTCGTCGGGCCAAGGGCACGGTCATGGTTCGCAGGGTCATGGTTCGCAGAGTCGAAGCACCGGAAAGCAGTTCGGATTCCAAGGTCAGAATTCAGGCGGCCAGAATTTCGGCGGGGCCAACCAAAGCGGGCAAGGTGGCCGACCGGGTGCAGGCAACCGGGGGCGAGGAAGGTAAGGACGTTTCAGCGATCAACTTGAAGCAAAACAAACGATGCCGGAATCGAAACTCAGTCGCATGCCGAAACAACGGACTGTTGGAGTCGCTATTCTTTTCGTCCTCTGGATCGTATTTGCCGCGTGGCAGCGGACCGAACATCTACACCAATGTGAGTTGATCCACGAGTCGCTCTCGTCACAAGCCGAGTCTTTATCCAGCGCCGTCAGCAGCGGGGTTCAATCACATCGGTGGTTCGGCCCCTTCGTTCAGCAGCAATTGCCGTCGACCCTTGAAATCCTTGCCAGATCCAAAAATGTGGTTGCGATTGCTGTCGTGGTGAAGGATGGCTCCGACAAAGTCTTTTTTGCTGGCGACAAAGAACAAATCAACCTCGCACTACCCATTGGCGAACACACACGCGACGACACGCTTCAAGTCGTCAGTGGGTTCACGATGCAAAACAGCGCTCCAATGCACGGAGAAGCGGCTGATTACAAAGACGCGTCCGAGTCTGTTGATTTTCATGTTACGGTCGTGCTCGATCGCACTGGAATGATGGCTCAGGTCTTTCGCGAGGCCAGAAACCGCCTTCTAATCGTTGCATTGGGAACTCTGCTTCTCATCGCTGCGGGCGCGTTTTGGCATTTCACCGTGAGACTTGCCCAAGCTGAAGGAACGACCCGAGTCTTACAGACTGAAACAAGACATCTTCGTGAATTGGGGCAAGCGGCCGCAGGGCTGGCGCATGAAACTCGCAACCCATTGGGACTGATTCGAGGTTGGACACAGCGGCTCGTAAAAGCAGGGTTGCCGAGCGACGACCAACAAGAGCAAGCCGAAGCAGTAATGGAAGAATGCGACCGAGTGACCGCGCGCATCAATCAATTCCTGGCGTTCGCAAGGCAGGCGGAAGTCAACATTGAGTCGGTGGTTGTCGAGGACGTTATCCAGGAATTACACACGCTGCTGCAATCAGACTTGGATGCCGGTGGCTTGAAGTTGGCAATGATTCGACTCGATCATCCGGTCACGATTCGCGCGGACCGGGACCAACTGAGACAACTGCTGTTCAACCTACTTCAAAACGCCATCACCCTGGCGCCACGCGACAGCTCGATTACAATCACGATGTGCGATGAACGTCGCGGCAACCTTCGCTTGGAAATTGCCGACCAAGGTCCTGGGGTGCCGGAAGATATCGTTGAATCACTGTTTGAACCCTACGTCACGCGCCGCCCCGGTGGAACTGGTCTTGGACTGTCGATTGTTCGACGCATCGCTGTCGCACACGGGTGGGAAGTCGGCTACCACGCCGGTAGACCAGCCGGCAGTGTCTTTTGGATTGACGGAATCCATCGCGATGCGAGTTAAATGTAGCGCAAGCCTTTACTTTCTCTTTAAGTAGTCCAAGCTCACATCGTGAAAGCCAAATCCGCCAAGCGCACTCTTATGATCGTCGATGACGAGCCGTCACAGCGAAAGCTGATCGGTGGCTTCTTCGCTGCCTTTGGCTTCACAATCGTCGAAGCGGAATCCGCCGAAGGGATGCTCGATTTACTCGACCAGCATTCGACCGACATGATTTTGCTGGATGTGCGTCTGCCAAAGATGAGTGGTATCGAGGCACTGCCGAAGATTCGGGAACGATTGCCGACCGTTCCCGTTGTACTTATCACAGCGTACGCAGATGTTCGGCAAGCAGTCGCCGCGGTCAAAAGTGGAGCCGACGACTATCTGTCAAAGCCGATCGACCTCGAGGAATTGAAAATCGCCGTCTACGATGCCCTCGCCATCCCAACTTCGCACGATGCGGAAGACGAGGTTGTGTTGCCCGAGCTGCCTGCGAATTTCATCTACAGAAGCCGGGCGATGCGTCAATTGGTCCAGACAGTCTCCGTCGTCGCGCCGTCGGATGCTCCCATCCTGATCCAAGGGCCAAGCGGCACCGGAAAGGAGTTGATCGCGCAACTGATTCACCGTTGGAGTTCCCGAGCATCACATCCAATCGTGACCACGAATTGCGCGGGACTATCGGCAACGCTCATCGAAAGCGAACTGTTTGGTCACGTGAAGGGTGCATTTACCGGTGCCTCAGAAGATAGAAAAGGTTTGTTTCGGACCGCCAGTGGCGGCAGCTTGTTTCTGGATGAGATTGGCGAGATGCCGCTGGAGATGCAGCCAAAATTGTTGCGTGCGTTAGAAACAAACCAAGTCACACCGGTCGGTTCAGATCGGCACGTCGATGTCGACACGCGACTGATCGCCGCCACCAACCGCAATCTGATGGATGAAGTTAAAGGAGGCCGCTTTCGTGAAGATCTTTTTTATCGACTGAACGTCGTCGAGCTGATTATTCCATCGCTAGCCGAACGTCGCGAGGACATCATTCCGCTGGCAAGGCATTTCGCGAATCAATTCGCAAACCAGCAAGTGCGAATGTCGCCGCAGGCGTCTCAAGCGATCCTGACACATTCATGGACTGGGAATGTTCGCGAGCTACGAAACGCGATTCAGCGTGCATGCTTGCTTTGCCAAGGCGATGTGATTCTACCGGAGCATCTGCCTGCAAATATGGCTTCCGATGCAACGGCCGAACTAGCCGACACTGGACGCTTGTCGCAGGTTGAAAGAGCAACGATTCTATCAACACTCGAAGAATGCGATGGAAATCGAACTCAGGCTGCGAAAAAACTAGGCATAAGCCGACGAGCGTTGATCTATAAGCTTCACGACATCGATACCGAGACCTAGACCTAAGCCTCAGTTGAAAGTTAAACGAACATAGCTCTTCGACGACTCACAGCCTGACCATTGCCGATCCAGATCGTGCAATTGCACCATACGTCATGCTGCGAACACAACTTTTGCTAAGCAAGCGCAGTCCCAGCCAGATCTCAATCGCTTTCCCTTCACTCCGCACTTGGCCGTTTTTCCTTGCTTGAGCAAACTCAGGGCTGTCCCGCGAAGCGTACTGAAGTTTTCGTCAGCGTGACCTTTGCGGGACTCGTCTTTGGTCTTCCCCAAACGTTACATCCAACTGCCGGTGAAGACTGTTCTCGATGCCCTAGTGATCGCGAACCGCCGAGGCGAACCGTTTTCGCGAAACATATCGGTTTAAATCTAGACGAGCGCGTCGACCTAGGTCAGTTCGTCGTGCCCACAGTCGGGGCAGCATGCCGGCAGGGGAACATGGTAGGTTTCGTCGATCTGCTGAGGCACCGCTCGACGATGGTGCTTGCCGTGACCGTCGCAGCTCTTGCGTCCAGGCTTCTTCGGATCGGCTTTGAGCTTCTTGCGGAACGGAACCCCTTGACGCTTTGCTTCACGCCCGACTATTTCTACCCGAGCGGTCAGTTTCTCGATCTGTTTGACGAGCATGTTGTCGATCGCCTATTGCTGTTCAAGCAACAACTTGCAATTGAGGGAATCGGTAGTGATCTTGGTAATATCCATACCCGCAAATCCTGGTCGATTCACCGCAAATTCACCAACACCAGTTTTTCGCTCGGTAACCGTGTACCACTTTCCAAGTGCTTCAAGAAAAAAGCTTTCAGTCTCTTGTGCAAGATTGGCTGATTGCCTTTAAGTGATGCCGTACACAGATAATCATGTCGCTAAAGATGCAACCTTTAACATCGCCGTATCAAGCTTCAAATCTGAAACAACCACTGGTGCCAGAAGACGCAAAATCTGCTTGCAAAATCCGGTCTCGTACTATCGCATTCTTCTTCGCTTAGAATGTTACTCTACCC
Source organism: Rubripirellula reticaptiva (assembly GCF_007860175.1). Classification (NCBI taxonomy): domain Bacteria; kingdom Pseudomonadati; phylum Planctomycetota; class Planctomycetia; order Pirellulales; family Pirellulaceae; genus Rubripirellula; species Rubripirellula reticaptiva. The sequence continues at coordinate 393,903 of NZ_SJPX01000003.1, forward strand.
ACAGAAAAACCCGAATGGACCGAGATTTCGTGGTTCCATCATACCAAACTCGCTTAATCTCTTCCGCGTTCTTTGGAGCTTGCAATCCGCTGCGGTGGATCGATCGAAGATAGACGAACAAAGGTTGCAGGGCCTCGTTGCATTCCAGTCCTGACAGCTAGATACCCTGGCAGTTCTTTAGCCAATTGTTCCGGCGACAGATGCTTGTCGAGGATGACTGTCACCGCCCCGCGTGATTCGACGAGCGACTGCAAACGCCGCGCGTCAGCAGACCGCAGGTGAATCACATCGGAACGCTGTAAGTAGAATGGTATTTCCGAAAATTCATGCGAAATCGTCACAACGGGATGCTCCGCCAACACGCCGACTGCCTTTGCGAGTGGTGAACCGACGCCGAGGATTGTCTGGGACCGACTATACATTGGCACCATTTGATGCATTACCATCACCACGAATAGTGTCGTTATTCCAGCGGATGATGCCCACGCAAGTTTGCCTTGGTGCCGATCGCTTAACATCAATAACGAACTTACCAAAAGCGTCGTCCAAAGCATCGCCCAGAGGTACAACGAGTACGAACTTTCAAACCCTTCGTACAAAGCGAAGATGACGAAGCCGACTCCGGCAAAACAAGTGGTTGCGGTTGCTGACCGGGCAGACCAAAACCGTGCGAACCAGTATCGATTCATGTGACGAGTATCACTTAACGCATTGTTCAAATAGTGCCCGATCATTAGCGCCAGTGCTGGAGACGCGGGAAGCAAATAAGTCGGTAGCTTGCACTTCGCGAGCGAGAAAAACACAAAACACCAACCGCTCCACAGCAACAAGAACCCCAACGCGGGCGAGCGAGTGGCACGGCTTATTTCCTGGCGTGAAAAAAGGAACTTCGTGTACGGGATCGTCAAGAACGACCAAGGATGACCTGCAACCATTAGCACAGGAACGAAGAACCAAAAAGGTCGAGCATGAAACTCCCCAGAGAATCGCTTGAGGTTGTGTCGGTACAGAAAGTCAAGCACAAAGTTCGAGTCCTGTAGCGTGACAGCAACTAACCATGGCGCTGTAATGATCCCCACGGTTGCAAACGTCAGCGCGTAGTGCCACCAGCGAGGCTTTGCACACGAGTCAGACAACCACGCAAAAGCAAACACTGGCGGCAGTAGCAGGATCAACGACAACGGCCCCTTCGCCATACAAGCCAATCCACAACAAACGGCCGATGCCATCCACCAGTGCAGTTTGACGCTTTTGCCCAGGATCGACTCATAGGCAGTGAAGAGCGAAAGCGAAACTAAAAACGTTAGCACTCCATCGATCAGCAAATAGCGGCTTGTAAAAGCGAATCCAGCAGACAACAACAAAACAGTCGCACTGATCACTCCCGCTGTCCTGCCGAACAATCGACTTCCAAACCAGAGCGTTGACAAAAGCGTTAAAAATGCGGCGATTGCGGGCACCAGCCGCGCGGACCACTCGCTGATTCCGAACATTTTGTAGCTAGCCGCGCACAGCCAATACAGTAAAGGTGGTTTATCGTAGTAAGGCTCAAAGTTGAGCTGGGGAAGTGCCCAGTTATTCGTCACCAGCATTTCTCGTGAAATCTCTGCGTATCGCGTCTCGTCCCGATCAATCAGCGGGTAGCCAAGGTTGGCGAAGAGGAAAATCGCGGCAAACAGGATTAACGCTCTTTGAGCCCAACCGATCCACTTCGGTTCTTTGCTACTTTTGGCTATACCGCTGCGTCCGTTTTGCCCACCCTGAGAAGGAAACTGAATGGTGTTCCACCAGTACCGGACAAGACTCTTCAAGACCCTAGGGATATGTGATGCTGAAACTGTGCTGTGTCCATCGACACGGGGCCGGTGAGTCACCCCTACCTCGACGATTGAATACTGCTTTTGATTCGCTTGCGTTAGCAGCTCTGAGTTAACGAGAAAGCCGTCGGTCGAGATCGTCAAGTCTTGAACAACCTCACGGCGAAACATCTTCATTGCGCAGTCGATATCACGAACCTTTGTCCCCAGAAGCAGACGCACCAAGTGGTTGTAAACTCGCGAGTAAAGACAACGCAAAAAGCTGTCCTTTCGATCAATTCGATAACCGCAAACAATGTCATACCGTTTGGATAGCAACGCGAAACGATCAAGTTCAGCCAAGTCAAACTGACGATCGGCGTCGGTGAAAACCACAAGGTTTTTCGTTGCCGCAGCGAACCCGTTTCGCAGAGCTGCCCCATAGCCGAGATTCTGCCCATGGCTGATGAGCCGGACCGCCGGATTTTCTACAGCAATGTTTCGAACTAAGTCCGCTGTCGCATCTCTGCTACCGTCGTCGACAACGATGATTTCATATTCGTCGCTGATCTGACGAAGTGCCGCATCGGCTTCCTCGATGGCCCCATTAATTGCGTCTGCTTCATTCCAAGCTGGAAGAATCAGGCTGACACTGGAAATCTCCGCCTCCACTGACGGAATGGCTTCTACGGCCATGTCATTTGATGAAACTTGCATCCTTGCAGTCCAATCTACGAAAACGTTAGGAGTTTGAGGTGTAGCGGAAAGAGTCTGTCTTGGGTTCGAAGCTCGGTCATGTCGCCGCAGCTTCCGTCATTCGCCTGCGCGCAGCATTCTCGATTCAGGAATCTTCACCGCAGCAGTGTTTGTCGACGAAAGCGTTGCAGACAGTCCCAAAACCGACAATTACTAAACACGCAGTAATTAAGCAACCCAAGATTTCCGTGTTGCCCCATGTCCAGCGCCTGATTCGCGGATGTGCTTTCGCTACAGCCCAAAGCAGTTTAGATCGCGATAAAAAATCGTAGTTTGGTGCCGAGAGGCGCTGCCCGGTTTGAGCCCGGCAATCGAGAGAGATCAGAAGTTTGCCGCACTCATAAGTTCAAAAGCGGGCAGGTATCCTGTTCGATTTGAGTCATCAAGAACTAGCACTCCCGAAGAAGAAAGTTTTTCAATTGCGTTTCTCATGCAGCGGACCCGGTCCTGTCCATCAACGACCACGACGTAAAATTCACGGTTGAATCTCTTTATCGTAGAAGCGTATCGATCCGATCCATCGAATGGCTGAAATACGACTTGTGCATTGTCGGGAATCGAAGCAGAAACTTGGTCGTGTCAAGCGAGATCGTACTCGACCGATATCACTAACCGAGCAAGCTTGGCAAAGAAACGTGTTGAATAACCACTGCCATATTCAAAAACGTTAAATGATTTAACAAACCTTTCAGCGATCAGCTCAACGACCGAATAATTCATCCACGGAATTGGATCACCAGTGGCTGATTTTGGTGCATGCTCTCGAATACTTTTAAACCAGCTAACCTCATTGAGGAAAGATTTCCGACAGCAAATCAGCTTGTAGCATCCGTAAGGAACAGCAAAATGCCGCCTGAATTTTCGAGTTAAGGTTGGTGACATCGCTAGTACGTGCGAATGACTAATACCGAAAAATCGCGCCACAGAAGGAAAGGCAACACAGCCTTGATTGACTATTAATGGGGCGAGGTCAAAATCGAACAGTGCTCTTCAAATCAAGCTTCAACGATGTTCTGTTTAACGAACAAACCGGATCCTGTTTTGATCCATTTCAAATGAAAACTCGCCTCGGCAACTTCCTTTTTGATTGACAGAGCCGAGCGACCGTTTGATGAGTGCCAAGTAAGCCCAAATAGTGATCGCGGCGACGAGTATGACCAAGACAATTAGAGCTGCATACTTCCGCCAAGGATTCTCCGATTCATTGTTTCGCCCAGCCAGCTGAACCAGTCGTTTGCTTCGACGCACCAAGCTGCTACGGCGGGAAATTCCAAGACCGTCCTCTTGTCGATCTCTTTCGGTGCTACGTTGCGCGACAGTAGCCAGCGACCGAAGATAATTCGCAACATCGCCTTCCGACCGCACGACCACTTCATCGCAAAGGTACTCGCGTGCCAAGTCCGCTCTTCGAGCAGCCCACCATACGACAGGATGAAACCAATAAACCGCGGTGCAAAGATTCTGAAGGCGAAGCTGTCGCGGATGTTCGTGCTGAAAGTGAGCAATTTCGTGCAAAATAGTGTGGCGAATAACTTGGTCTGATTCGTTCAGCAAATAGCAAGGAAGAACAATGGTGCATTGACCTTGGCTGTAACAGAACGGGCCGATGGACGCGTTAGTTGCAACAATGCGTGTCGCCACTGACAACTCTGGAACGATTCTACCTATCTGCGTAAGCTCGTCGTCAGCCAGGTCGCAACACGTTGAACGTATCCAACGACTGAGCAAGCATCGAGCACTGAGACGCAAGGCTGCAACGATCGATGTGCCAATCCCCCAAACTGATAGCAGCACGATATCAATCCCATTTTGCTCGGCAACAGAATTCAGAAATCCTGGTCCCTTTGCAAATTCAATTCGAGCCGACGGAATCAGCACCAAGACGATGGGAAAGACCAGCGAAAGCCACAAGCCCAACGTCCATAACCAACAAGCGAATTTCGTGTCATCCGCAAGTGTTTCCAGCAGCGATACACACACCAGAATGCCACTGGTGTAAAGAATTACGCCGGTCGCAACTGCGATGATGATTTCAGGGTCACTCATCTTCGCTGGTCAACTCAACCTTAATAAAGGCCCCGATTCTGTCGAAAGAAGACTTTGTCAAGTTGGCATCCCAATCAGGGTTCACCGATTTCACCGAACTCTTGCGAGCACACAAGCATCCTTGGACTTCGCAATCCGGTGGCTGCCTCGTATTGGGCACAGCATAACTTTGGTGGATACCCCTTTGGCGATATTCACTGGGCGATCCAATTACATCGCTCCACGCATCGGCAACAACACGAATAGCCCTGATCGGTTCTAGCGTCCCGTCTTCGCTACTCAATATCAGTACGGCTGCCGAGCAATCGAGTTTCTGAAAATCAATTGAGTCCATACAAAACATTTGACCAATTGCGACAGAGCGGAACTGTTGGCGTCCTAGTGGCTGTGACATGATGTGATTCAACCAATCTTTTCTGTTGACTCATCAATACTTGGTTGTGCTTGGCAATCAATCGTCGTGATCGTCATCGTGGTGATGGACGTCGTATCCAGAGTGCTGTCCAAAAGCACCACTAAGGACATCGCCGATCTGAACACCGACTTCATCCGCAATCGTGGGGAAATTCGTTGGAAACGGTCGATAGTGATCGTCGCCGATCTCGAACCTCAACTTGCCGCGTCCACGACCATCAGTGACGATTTGTCCGACCACGACCCCGCCGACGGAAACCGGATAGGTGGCATATGCTGCAACGCCAAGAATCTCGGCCTCAAACTCGGTCTCACCGCGTTCGCGTTCAAACTCAATCTTGCCATAGCCGGAACCGATAAGGCGTCCCGACCACTCGCCATTCTGCTGAAGAGTGACGACAGGCATGGCAGGAACGACGGAACTGTTTGACGTCGCCCCAGAATCAAAGTCCTGATTCTCAGTTGGTGAAACTATGGATGTCGTTACTGCAGGAACACTCACGAAGTCATTATCGTGGTAGTCTTCGCTAACATTGCGTTCGCCATCATCGTGGCTTTCGTTCTCATTGGAACCATCGAGGTTACGGTCGAACGAATCATCGCAATCGTTTTCGGCGTATCCTTCATCAAATGACTCGGCATCATTTTCATTAGAGCTGCTATCAATCGATTCCAACTCATGCATCTGTGAATCGTCGTAGCCGAGGATTCCATGATCGCTGCTGTCTGACGAACCATCTTGTGACGCAGTGCTTGGTGAGTCGCCTGAAGCCGAGCTAACGCTTTCCGAAAGGCGATCGTTAGTATTTGTTAGGCTCACGCTTGCGGAATCGCCAGAAACACCAACGACAAAGTCATCACGATCTTCGGTACAATCATCACTGCTATCGCGATTCAGTTCTATACTGTCGTACTGAGCGTCATTCAGCTCGCTTTCACCATCGCTGAAATGATCTTCGTTACCTAACTCGACGACATCGTCGTCATGGCTACTGTCGCCCGACTCCACTTCGCTCGGTTGTGAATCGTCGTTGAAGGAAACCATAGACGACGTAGTAGTTTGCGAGAGTATCGAGATCGAACTGACGCTTGCGGGAGGACGGCCATCAGTATCCGTCGCATTCTCATTCAATGAGTCATCCGAATAGTCGTTCATCGCATCGTGGCTTGACGTCTCGTCATCGAGGTTGCTCAAGAATTCACTGACGCTGTTGTGACTAGACGAATTAATTTCAAGACCGGATTCGCTATTCACAATCGTCGCGATAATGTCATCGTGATCGTCTTTTACATGAAGCGTGTCGCTTGAGTCGTCTTCAGAATTGCCAATATCGCCGAACATGTCATCGATGGAATTGTCGTTCGATTCATTTTGATCGAAATCAACTAACGAACTGTCCCTGGGCTCCGAGAATGTTCCGGAGTCACCAGCAGCGAAGTTGCTTACGCTTGACTCGCTGATTCCCAAGCCATTCGTGTTCCTATCACCGCTAACTTGCGTTTCGACATCGCTAACTTTGCTGCCAGCGACATCGCTAACGACTGGCGATGACAGGGGAGGCACCGCGACCGGTGTCAGTTCCGCGGACAGGCTACCTGTTGCGTCCGTCGTTACCTGCCCCATCGACACGCCACCGATTTCCAGCGTGTACGTGGTATTTGGCGAGCCAACTGCCAAGAACATCGTTCGCAAACTCAAACGCTTGGGTTCACCGGATAAAATGGAAATGTTGTCGGCAACAGTTTCGATGACCAACTCATCTTCATTGATCGGTTCCTCAGGCGAATTACCAAACGTCGCGGCAACAGGCGCCGTCTGTGCTAGAGAAGAGATCGAAGTCGCCGACTCGGCAATATCAATGACAACGGGGCTTGAGAATACCGCCGCATTTGTTGAGACCGGTGCGGAATAGGCAGCAACCGAAAGCGCAACTTCGGCTGGCACAGATTGGGAAGCAACCCTGTCCACATCTGTCAAATTCGACGCGAGCAATGACCTTAGCCCGAACGCCAGAAGATTTCGACGCTCTAAGGTTTCGATCTGCATTCCACGACAACGCATGATTGTTTGCTTTCGACTCATCACATTCTCCTCTTGGTGGTTATTTCATCAAACACGAGCAAACAAACGGCTCAATCGTCGTCATCGTGGTCACGGCCATCGTGGTCACGACTTTCATCTCGATCGTCATCGCTGTCACGATCGTGCCCGCTGGATACCAACGCAAAAGTTCCCGTCAGGCTGCTACCAATCCTAATAGTCGAACCTGCTGCGATGCTTGGGAAGCTCGCAGGAAAGGGGCGACCATCGTCGTCACCAACTTCAAACTCCAACTTGCCTTGCCCGCGACTGTTGGTGCGTAGTTGCCCTACCACCGTTCCATCAATCGAAACGGCTAGGGATGCATTGGCAGCTAGGCCGCTTGCTTTCACTTCAAAATCCGATTCTCGATTGTCGCGTTCGAACTCCACAGTCCCTGTTCCAACGCCACTGAGAATCGTTCGCCACTTACCGTACTGCGAACCGGCAACGACCGGACCATTGGAAGGCACCTGATCGTCATTGATACCATCGTCAGCAAGATGCACTCCGTCGTCCCGAACTCCGTCGACATCATCAAAACCTTTTTCGTCGTTCACACCATCTTCAAGATCGCCGACTCCGATGTCATCAACATCGCGGACACCGTCATTGAGATCGTCAACGGCGTTCACATTTCCCGAACCGTTCGCATCTGAGTCGTCGACGTCGTTCCTGCCGTCGTCGAAGTCTCCCGTCGCATCGTCATCGCGGTCGTCAATTCCTTTCTGACTGTTTTCAATTCCGTTGCCATCATCAGCATCGTCTTGATCTTGAGGTTCACCGTTGCTGAGAAACACACTCGTTCCGATTCCTGAAACCGTCACGGTGCCCCCGGCAACAACAGCCGGCAACTGCTGACCACTTAAACTCGATTCACCGAACTCAATTCGCCCGCGCCCATTCGCATCCGTCGAAACGCTACCTAGCGACACGCCTTCAACCGAAATCTCATATGCCGTCAGTGGCGATGCGTTTTGAATTTTGACTTCAAGCTTACGGCCTTGCCCTTCGTTTTCGAATTCGACTTTGACTCGCTCCCCAGCGACGCCCAACATTTTGGCTTCAAGTTCGCCGCCAGGGTTTACGGAGTCACTACCGAGCTGATTGATAACCATCAAAGCGTCAACCGCCGAAGCATAGCCGTCGTCGTTAACGTCCCAGTAGCTGTCCGAATGCGATACAACTTCCTCACCAAAAACAGCGTTACGATTCAGGCTATTGATAATCGTTAGCGCATCGAGTGCCGAAACGGCATCGTCGTTGTTCACGTCGGCCGGATCGAGAAAGTTGTGAAACCCATCGCCAGCTAGCAAATTGCGACACTCTAACGATTCCATTCTCAAAGAGCGGCCTCGGCGGATAGATTTACGGTTGCGAGCGTGACTCATGATCGACTCCGGATATGACTGGGGCAAAGTGATGTATCTGGCTAGGCAATCAACATGCCTGTCGCCGTCTTCAAGCCCAAATGTGCGATGCCATTGGCATTCGATGAATTCACCCCATCCGGTTGATTCCGACTGCCGCGACTAGTCGCTCAGAGCCTGTCCACGCCGTGGACAGAAACTCTCACTTGACCCGAAGGCCTCATGTCGACTTGAACCCACAGAGAGTTCCCTATCGACATCGGCAATACTAGCAACGAAATTTGCCGCTTCGCGTTTTCTAAACGAAAGCTAATTTTGGCTCACTCACGGTCTATTCCGAAGACAGAACTTCGTGACCGTTGCGAGTACCCAACGCTCGCCAAACACTTAAATCCACACTGTCTGTGGTCGTGTGCACGGAGCCATCCATCCACAATGTATGCACCATACCGAGGTGATAACTTCGAGCAGTCACAGCCGCATAAGTCGGCTCGGTCATGCTCGTTCCCTCGTACCGCGAGTTGTAGTCGATATCATAGGTGATACCGTCTGAATGCACGTAAGGCACTTTTGGGTTAGGTGCAAACACGGTTGTGAATCCGCTTTCATGTACCGGGCTGTCACACCACTCTGTGTGCCCGGCATTGTCGTTCTGTCCTGGCCCCAACTTGAACTGCGCGCCGCCTGCAAACAATGCCAGATAGTCGGCGTTGGGCGGCACGTTTGGCCCTGGGTTGGCGGTGTTGCGGAAATAGGGCGTGAACGTTTTCACTTCGGCTTGACACAGCGTATTGCTCAAACCGTCCGAAATTGCTTCCGGACCCAGGGCAATCGCACGTTCAAGTGCGGTTAAATCCGGCGTAAATGCCATCCAGGACGGCGTCATCCCATCCCGCTCGCATACGTTTGCCGCGAATGTTGTCTTTCACAGTAGTGTCGCGTTGCAGAATCAACGAAGAACACGGCAATGAGCAAGCAGATCGCAGCTGGGAGAAATCTCCAACGCGAAAGCGCGCCGGGTAAGTCAGACGAAACGTTAGTCGGAGCGAAAGGATTCATTCAATCAGTTGGCGAACGTTACCGATCACCCGGTCGCGGCGGTTGATCAACCACTTCAAAACGCCCCGCTACCGCGACTCGGGTGCATCGGATGGTTCGCCGCTTTTCGCGTGGGACGCCAAGCGTTTCCCCATGCTGATGCGTTGCTCAGTATCGTATCCCAGTGAACCGTAAAAGGCCACGACCGCGTCGTTTTGTGAACGGACCTGAAGGTTGGATTTTGGGACAGTCAAGGTTGCTGAGTGCTTGTTCCGCGTGCCGAATCAGCGTCGAGCCGATACCGCGTCGCTGTTGCGTAGGAGTCACCGCAAGTGAGTAGATCCACCCTCGATGCCCGTCGTAGCCCGCCACGACCGTTCCAATTACGGTCGCGTCCAACTCGGCTACAAAGAAGAGGCCGTCATCCGCGTCGTATTTGCGTTGGATCGATGCCGCAGGATCATTGTGTCCGGTTGAGTCCGGGAAAACGTCATCCCATAGCGATATCACGTCATCGCGATCGCTGGGCTCGTAATGTCGTACTTGAATGGGCAACGTGAATGGCTCTCTATCAACTGAGGGAAGTCATTCGGCGAACGCTGGCCGTCAGCGGGCGGCGGGAGAAGACATTGATTTGCCAAGACGCGAGCCACCGCCGCTCCGTTGCACGGCATTGTTATCTGGCGGGTTTTGGAGTTAGTGCGATGAACCTTGATGAATTACAGGCCGAAGTTGAGAAGTTGCTTGCGTTGCTGAAAGACAGGCAGCCGGGGCTCATGACGTGGAACATGTTTTTGAACGAACGATTGGAAGCCGTCCAGAAGATGATCGAATCTGCGGGTGTGTCGTCCAGATAACGGCGGTGATCAGCGGGTCGGGAGAGTTGACTGTCCATTGGTGAAATCTTGCATGCCCGACTCCGTTGAATCACATGGTTATTTGTTTGCCCGAACCAGTCGTCGGACTAGCGGCCGGCAAGCCGTCAGCCTACCGGGCATGGAGTCGGCCGACAAATTTTCGGGCGCTGCGTTCGCCAGCGGGTCGGCAGTCGCACGAGTCGATCACGGCGCGCCATCAAGCGTTGGGATAGCGAGTTGTGCGCCGAGGCCATCGGTTACGATGCACCAAAAGACGCGTCGGTTTAGTACAAATAACGTTACGGTTTACCGGGCGGCGGCGAAGGCCGTGATTTCGACAGGACGTGACCACCGCCGCTCCGGTACAACCGATGGTTATCGGTTTTTATTGACGAGCGTTGATCGGGTTCTGGGCAGCGGAAACCCCGTCACCACAGTGTAGCGGGCGTTGGTTCGTGCCGCAAGAAATTGAGCATTGGCCGGGCCGGCAAGTGAACGAGTGTTGCCTTCCGGCAGGGCGTGTTGTCCGTTACCGAAGGATCAAAAACGTTGCGGTGCCATCAACAAACGCCAACAGCGAACACAAGTTAGGCATGCGCGCGGTTTGGGTCGCGAAAGTCGCCAACGGAGGATCGAGGCGATTGATTTACCGATCAGTCAATACAAAAGCCGAACGACAAATTGTCAATCGAGCGTTGCAGCAATCGCTGGTGCAAGCGAACACTCCAAACACCTGAGGAGTCATTCCGATAACGGTAGACATCACGGGGGACGGACGAAAGACTCTCCACTTCAAAAACCGCGCAAGCCGTCCTCCCGTGCATGTCATGGTTCCCCGCCGTTTTGCGAGTAGGTTTCCGCCAGCCACGCCTTCGGGAGATTGACCACCCGATCATCGCGGAACTGGATCACGAATTGGGTCGGGAATCCAGAATAGGCCACAAATGTGTCGGTCGGCAATATATCGTCCGGGTACCGGTCAGTGAATCCATCACGATCTCGGCGTTGGATCTGAATGTCAGTCCATGCCTGAGCCTTTGTATGAGAACCAGGTGTACCATCACCGAGCGTTTGGCGTACCTGTCCGAGCGAATCGCCATTGTCAACGTATAGTGCGATTGCAGGTAGCAGCGCGTGTTCGTCGCCGAGTACTCGATAGCGAAACGCGGAATCGGTCATGCAATGCCACACGACGCCGACGAGGCTCAGCGATAGCAATGCGGCGAGACAATAGAGCGAACGTGCAAGCACTTTTCAGTCGGGGAACGTTGGCAATCACCCGGTCGCGACGAGCAATTTTCCATTGTCAAAACGCCCGACTTCGCGACTCGGGTGCATTGCGTGGTTATCCGACATGTGGCGTCATGTTTGCGTCGCGGTCAGTGCCGACCGGATCGCCATTAGTTGCGGCCATGCGTACGCGAAATCGTCAATAAGTACTGGATCGTCGGGTCCATCAAAGAATCGATAAACAGCATCTGCCTGTAGCCAGTTTACCACTTCGGTGTGCGGTTGTCCCGTCGTGTCCCAGAAGGCGTTCGAAAGGCGTCCCTTTTTCAGCAGGGTGTCATCATTGTTCAGGATGAAGGCCGCAAGGTGTCGCTTGGCGTTGTCAGTACGCTTCGCGATCCAAACATCGAGAAATCGTTGGACAGACGAAAGGGCGTTTGATATTGAGCAAAGAACGGTATCAATCGAGTCCTCGAATGCACCAATGATGGGATCGTCCAGTTGATATTCCCAGTATTCGTCGAAGAATCGATTTACAGCGTCTCGTTCGCGTTGGGGCCACGAATCAAATTGCCCGTATTTGAGTTTGCCGAATACCACGGCGAGATCGAGAAAGTCGTCACGATGCTCGATTGATAATTCCAGCAGGCGTGGCAGAAAATGCTTGAAGTGACGAACGTTGCCCCATGTTGATATGGCCTTACGGGAATAGCGTTCGAGTTCCTCGTAGGTCAACTCGCGGAGTGGTGGAGCACCGAGTCTCGCTGAATGTTCGGGGCCGACGCAGCAATCGCAGCCCGTGAAATCGTCGCCGATTCGACAGTGGGCAAACGTCGCGTAGAGGTCGTCGATTGCGTCGTGCATTGGAGTACGTGAGTCGGATAACGGCGGACATCACCGAGGACGCGCGAAAGACTCAACCATTGCCAAACCGCTCGGCTCGCGTCCTTCGGTGGATGTCATGGTTCTGCGTCTTTCTCAGTCGTAGGTTGAGTTTGCCGCTGGTGATAAATCTCGGACACCAAACTGACGAATTCAGTGGCACCAGCATAGACATCTGATTCATTTTTGGCGTAGAAATAGTTTACACCGTCAACTGAAACGATGGCAGGGTTTTTGCCTCCCTCTCGCACCAGTACATGAGTTTGCGTTTCGTCGGGATGGGTGACGGTCACGTGCGCGATAATCGGCGTGATGTGCTCATTGATGTCGCCGTAGTAGGTTTCGGGAACAATTCGTCGAAACACGGCGTCCTGATAGTCCGCGGGAATAGTCACAGGCTTGTTGGTCGCGGCTCGGTAACCGCTCCATGGGTGAAGGAACACTGTGATTGCATCCGCCCGTTTGAGGATTGGTGTCGGCGGTGTGAATCGAGAAGCATGTACCGTGAGGAGGAGTAGCAATGCAGCGGCACCACACCCGAATCCGAGGAAGAAGATTCCTGCTTTTCTCATGTCGCGAGTTTGACGATCATCATCGGTTTGGCCTCAATCGCAGAACGTCCGCCGTCACCGGGCGGCGAGAGTAAACTTAACCATCAGAAAACGCGCTGACGCCGCTCCGGTGCACGGCATTGTTATCCGTCAGTTGGCTTCAATTCGGGCGCAAGCACAACGAAAGGACCGTGACCGGTCCGATCAGCATTGTGATGCCTGAGTCGGTACAGGCGACTTGGACCAGTGTGGCATAGATACGCGATCGTTGCACAGACGGCAGCATCCAAAGCACCGTCCGACAATTCGGGTAGTGAACCAGAGATGCCAAACGACTGCGACCAAGAATCCCAAAGTCGCGACACACAATCCGCCGCGCCGGGTTCACGTTTGTAATTCATGATGGCATCGTCGAACGACGGGCCACAAGCAAAGTGGAGGCAGGCTCGTGGATGGGTTTCGATTACGGTTGGTACTGTAGTCGATAACGAAACAGCAAGCATTTGCCCTCGGACCGGAACCGCCATGAGAGAATTGACGGACGCTACCCAGTTGCGATTTGCATCTGGAAGCAATGCACGAAGCTCCATGTCGGATGAGCGGAACCCCGTCAGGTCAGAGAGTGAGACAGTCAATTGTGCGTCGATTGCAACCGCACTGACATCGTTTGAATCTGCGAATGAGACAATTTCCGGCAGCGAGGTTGAGTGTGGCGGAAGCCGGAACGCAAGCGAGCCGTCTTCGTCAGATAGGACGGCGGCCCACGTGTTGTTGGCACCGGCAACGTCTACGCCGAGATACAGTGTCATGAATACAAGTTCTTCAGTCGGATAACGGCGGCGTTGACCGGGCCGCCGCCAATCAACATTGACTTCAGGAACGACGCGATCGGCGGCTCCGCGTCCAACGCTTGGTTCTGCCTATTCGTCCTTGCTGTGTGACGTGGCGCGCTCTCGATGTGGCGGACCAATCAGGACGGCCACAAAAGCCATCGGCTTCTCCCCCCGCACTTGCTTTTTCTCTCCGCTGGGTGAATGGTACAGCACCGGCTCAACTGTTCGATTGCCTGTTTCATCCGCCATCGTGACTCTCACCTCATATCCAGCGACTGGTGCCCAGCCAGCAACGCTCACCAACACGCGGCCATCTTTGCGTTCAGGAATGTCTGCGCCGACAGGGCAGAAGGAGGCATTTCCAAGGCTGCCACCCCAAACGCGATTGTCGACTTCATCGTCCTCCAGCAGCCCGTCACAAATAGGCACCCAGTTTGTGACAGCGAAATACTCGGACTCGCCCAGTTGTTTGAGGTGCTCTGCAACCCAAGATTCGACGACGGGGCCATCCTGCTTCGGAGTGCGCGCGGTGACCGGCATGATGACTTTGACGAACACCTGATTGAATTGTCGCCGCGCGATCGACTCCGACGTTGCATCCTGAGCGGGTTGCGCAGCCACAATGGGCGTGAGCGTGTAGAGCGCCAGCGAAAGGGCGAAGCTAAGACATCTCATTCTGAACCTCACAACGTGTCAGTATTTGGCAGAACGGGGGCGATCACGGAGGCACGGCCCATGCGGTCACCATTTGTAGAATCCGTATGCCGTGCTCCCGTGCATCGCATGGTTCCCCGCATTTGGAGCGGGTATTCGGCGACCATGTGGAACGATTGTCACCAATCATATCAAACGCATCGAACGTCGGCAAATTGGTCGAAAGGAACCACGCAAAGACGCAGAGACACAAAGTTCAGCCGCGAATTGTCCGCGCAAGTTTTCGAGCGCCGGAGCATCGCCGAGCGCCATTAGCGAAATGGAATCACGTAACGTCGTAGTGCCGCAATGTTGTGCCGCGTATCGAGCTGGCAACATTCCGGGCGCCGGCCATTATCGTGCGCATCGACCGCACATTTTTGAGCAAGTGAATCGTCAGCATTGTCCACCGCGATTATCGTGCCGACCATCGACCGCGCAACAGTCAGCGAAAGCGAAACCCGGTTTCCATCGATCGAATCGTCGGCAAAGCGATCGGTGACCAATTCAGTCGGGGAACGTTGGTGATCAGCGGGTCGGGAGAGACGACTTTCCATTGGTGAAACCTTGCAAGCCCGACTCCGTTGCATCACATGGTTATTTGTTTGCCCGAACCAGTCGTCGGACTAGCGGCCGGCAAGCCGTCAGCCTATCGGACATGGAGCTGGGCGGCAAGTTTTCGGCCGTTGCGTCAGTCAGCGTTGTCAGCAGTCGTGGGAGTTGATCAGGGAGCGCCATCAAAGTTGAGATCACGAGTTGTGCGCGGTGACCATCAATTCCGATGCACGAAAAGACGCGTCGGTTTAGTACAAATAACGTTACGGTTTACCGGGCGGCGGCGAGTGCCGTGATTTCAAAACAGCGCGACCACCGCCGCTCCGGTACAACCGATGGTTATCCGCTTTATCGACGGGCATTGATCGAGTGTTGGGCAGTGGA